>REDU01000125.1 GCA_007693335.1 Ilumatobacter sp.
GCGATGGCCTCCAGCACGTCGAGGCGGCCGGCCCGGTAGGCCGGGCGGAGCGCGGCGACAACACCGACGACGGCGCCGAGCGCGACCAGCACCGCGAGTTGCCCGATGGGCAGGGTGAAGGTGTCGAGGCCTTGAGCGGAGAGTACTTGGGTCATCACGAACGAGAACCCGATCCCGAGTGCCAGGCCGAGTCCGGTACCCATGAGCGCCACCAGCACCGCCTCCCAGCGGATCGTGGCGCGCAGCTGCCCCCGGGTCATGCCCACGGCTCGGAGCAGCCCGAGCTCGCGGGTCCGTTCGTGCACCGACAGCGAGATCGTGTTGGCGATCCCGATCGTCGCGATGACGATCGAGATGGCCAACAGGCCGTAGACGATATTGAGCAGGGCGGTGACCTGATCGGCGATGCTGCCCACGAAGTCGTCTCGGTCTTGCAGGGTCACGCCGGGGTAGCGGTCGACCACCGCCTGGAGGTCGTCGCGGACGGTGGTGGCATCGATCCCGGACGCGAGCACCACCCCGACAAGGGTGTCGACCTGCTCAGGGCTGACCTGTTCGTAGGCGTTGCGGGTCATCGTCCACGCACCAGTGCTGGGATCGTCGGTGAGCAGCTCGACGGTCAGCTCGATGGACGAGCCGCCGGGCATCGTGACCTCGACCCGGTCGCCGAGCTCGAGGCTCCGGCTGTCGGCGGTCTGGCGATCCACGGCGAGGCCACCGGGGCTGAGGTCGGCGAGCTCACCTTCGTCCATCCGGAACTCGTACACCTGGCTGAACGTTGTGGGGTCCACCGCCGCGATGAATGTCCCGGTGGTGTCCCCGTCGGGGAACCGCAGCTGCGCCTCTCCGGCGCGCATCGACGAGACCAACGCCACGCCGTCTACCTCGCGCAGCTCGTCGGCCATCGCCGGGCTCACGCGGCTGAACGTGAACCCGGTGCTCTGGACCATGTAGTCGGCACGGAAGCCCTCCTCGACCTGGGCGGTGATCGATGTCCGCGTCGAGGCTGCGAGCACGGTGATGAACGCCACCAACGCCACGCCGATCATGAGCGCGGCCGATGTCGAGGCGGTGCGCTTGGGGTTGCGCACCGCGTTCTCCCTGGCGAGCCGCCCGGTCACGCCCCGCACCCGTGGCAGCCACGCGCCGATCAGCAGCGCGAGCGGCCGGGCCAGCACCGGTCCGATGATCAGCAGGCCGATGAGTCCGAGCGCAGCACCCAGGCCGACCTGGGCCACGGCGTCGGAGGAGTCGGACACGAGCGCCGGCACCACGATGGCCACGCTGGCCGCCAGCACCACCGCGCCGGCGATGGTGCGGCCCCGCGAGGCGCCCGAGGTGTCCACCGCCGCTTCGCGCATGGCCGCCAGCGGCGTCACCCGGGTGGCCCGCACGGCGGGCCCGACGGCGGACAGCAGCGTCACCACCAACCCCGCGACCAGGGCAGCGGTCACGGTGCCGCCGCTGAGCAGCAGCCCGGCCGAGGGCAAGTCGAAGCCCACGGCGTCGAGCAGGGCCAACGCACCGGCAGCGAGCAGCATGCCGACGCCGATGCCCGCCGTGGCGGCGACGATCCCGACGACGACCGCTTCCAGCATCACCGAGCCCAAGAGTTGGATTCGGCTGGCACCGAGGGCCCGCAGCAGCGCCAGCTCCCGCGTGCGTTGGGCGACCAGGATGCTGAAGGTGTTGTAGATGATGAACGAACCGACGAACAGGGCGATCCCGGCGAAGACCAGCAGGATCTGGGAGATGAACCCGAACCCCTCGTTGATGTCGTCGGCCTCCTCGGCGGCGACCTGGTCGCCGGTGAGAACCTCGGCGCCGTCGGGAAGGATCGGAGCGATCCGTTCGACCACCTCCTCCCGGCTCACCCCCTCGGCTGCGGTCACGAAGATGCCGTCGAGTTCGCCCGGTCGGGCGGTGACCCGCTGGGCCTCTGCCAGCGTGACCTGGATGGCCACCAGCCCGGCGATGCTGTCGGCGTCGAAGAACCGGTAGGTGCCAACCAGCTGGTAGGTGTTGCGTCCTTCGGGGAGCAGGATCGTGACCTCGTCACCCAACTCGTAGCCGGCGTCCGCGGCTGCAGCCACGTTCAGGGCGACCTCGTCATCGGCGGCTGGCGGGCGCCCCGCAGCGATGCGGTACCCGAAGTCGACTTCGTCGTGATCGACCCAGGACTCGAAGATCGCCCCGACCAGCCCACCGGCCTGGCCGCCCTCGGCGTCGATGAGCGTGGCCAGCATCGACATCACCCACGGCTGCGCGCCCACCACCCCGTCGACGGAGCGGACCTCCTCCAGCAGCGACTCGTCGAGCGGGGTCCGGTGCGTCGGCCCGATCTCCGACGCGAACAGCTCGGTGCCACGGACCTGGGCGTCGATGTTCTCGTAGGCGTCCGCGAACAGGTCGCGGAAGACCCGGTTGATGGTGTCGGACATCACGAGTGTCCCGGCCATGAACGCCACCCCGAGCAGCACCGCCAACGACGTCGAGACAAGCCGACGCTTGTGCGACCACAACGAGCGCAACGTGATCCGCAGCACGGCTCAGCCCTCGAACAGCTTCATGCGGTCGATGACCGACGTCGCGGTCGGCTCGGCGATCTCGTCGACGAAACGACCGTCCGCGAGGAACAGGACCCGGTCGGCGTACGAGGCCGCCACCGGATCGTGGGTCACCATCACGATGGTCTGACCGAGGTCGTCGACCGCACGGCGCATGAACTCGAGCATCTCCGACCCCGAGCGCGAGTCCAGGTTCCCCGTGGGCTCGTCCGCGAACACGATCGTCGGGTGGCCAGCCAGCGCCCGCGCCACCGCCACCCGCTGCTGCTGACCGCCCGACAGCTCGCTCGGCCGGTGAGACAGACGATCCCGGAGCCCCACGGTGTCGATCACCTCGTCCAACCAGGCCTGGTCCGGCCGGCGGCCGGCGAGGTCCATGGGCAGGCGGATGTTCTCCGCCGCCGTCAACGCCGGCACCAGATTGAACGTCTGGAACACGAAGCCGACCCGATCCCGCCGCAACCGCGTGAGCGTCTTGTCCTTCAACGAGGTCAGGTCGACCCCGTCGATCTCCACCCGACCCGAGGTGAGCGAGTCGAGCCCGGCCACACAGTGCATCAGTGTGGACTTCCCCGAGCCGGACGGACCCATGATGCCCGTGAAGCGCCCGGCCGGGAACTCCGCCGTGATCCCATCGAGAGCCCGGACCTCGGTCGCCCCCGAGCCGTACACCTTGACCGCGTCCACCGCTCGAGCCGCCGGACCCTCGGTGTCAGCGGCCGGACGCGAGTTCGTTGCGCTGAACTCCACCATGGCTCCCACCATGCCGAACCACCCGGGATCCGGCCAGGGCCAAACGTCTCTTGCGGCAGGATCGGTGTCGACGCGGTCGGCGCCACAACCGTGATGACCGTGAACGGGGAAGCAACATCTTCGAGGTAGCCGCTGTCTGCGCACCACCGTCGAGCACGTCGGCCGACGCGGCGACCGCACGTCAAGCTTCAACCGACGCGCTCCCACCTCGAGGTGAGAGGTATCGGGCCAGTCAGATCCTCGCCGGGCACGGGCAACTCGACGGTTCCTCTCCAGCGGTAGGTGGTCGGCCACGACCGGAACACCGCGATCACACGGAACAGCAATCGGGCCATGGGCTGGGCGTCCCCGGGCGTCCACCCACCGGAGGGGACGATCTCGATCTCGACACGCTGGCCCTGTCTCACGACGTGCCAGGTGCCCGTCACCACGCCGGCCGGTGGCTCGGTGGAGACACGGAACGAACCGTCGACCTTCGTGCCGGCGCGCAGGGCGAGCAACTGCGGGAACGCTGGCGTGAACTCGACCGCGACCTGTTGGCCACCCTCGTCGCGCGACATACGCTGGATCTCGCGGAATGGTCCGTTGGCTCGTAGCTCGTAGCGCGCTCCGCCAGCTTCAGCGGTGTCCCCCGTCGAGGGCAGCACGTCGGCGGTGTCGTGTCCACTGTGGTTCCACAGCGCGACGAACGGAGTCGCCGAGTACCGCACGAAGTGCATCCAGGTGCCGTCGAGCAGCAACGGAAGGGTGTCACTGCGGTGCTTCCGCCCGTCGATCTCGATGCCGATGTCGGACCCGGATCGGCGGACGAAATAGAAATCCTTGGCGTAGACCAGCGGCAGCGCCGGCGGGTCGGTTGCGGCGCTGCCCATCGGGGCGAGCAGCCCGAACGGACGACGGGGACGCGCATCGGTCTCGCGAACCACGAGCCGGATCGGACGGTCGTCGAGGTCGGTGAAGCCGAGGTCGACCAACGCGCCGGCCGGCCCGAGTTCGACGCGGCCGCCGGTCAGGTCACGTGCCTCCATCCGGTGCAGACCGTCGCCTGCGATCGAATAGGTGGCGGGGTCCAACCGGAGGTGGGGGTCATGGAAGACGTCGACGCGGCCGTCGACGCGCCAGCCGATCACCAGCAGGCCCCGGCCGTGTACGTCGTCGTCGAAGGCCTGTGGCTCCAACCCCTTGTAGACGGAGTCGGGGTCACGCTCGAAGTTGAACAGCACGAGCGCTCGCATGGGTTGGGTGTCGAGATGGAACGGGGAGACCACCGGCACTCCTGCGGCGTCGGATTCGTAGACGGACAGCGGTTGGGATGCCACTTTTGGTCGTCGTTTCGGAGCGAACGGTCGGGCGAGCGCTGCGGCGGCAGTGGCGGCGGCGGCCGCCAGCACGCCGCCGACCCAGACGGCAAGCGTCGTCGGGGTGCGCTGCGGATTCAACATGGCGGACCTTCCCAGGAATCAGCCTCGGGCTCGACGAACCGAGCTGGTAGGGCCGAAGGACCACGGCGTTGTGGGTGAAACGGTTGGAGGTCGTCCGAGGGCCGGTACTTCCCCTCGGTCGGCGCTCTCAGGTGGCGAGCGATCCTGCGTAGATCTGCCAGGCGAGCACCGACTTCGCGCCGAGGCTGAGCACGAGGTAGCCCTGCTCACCGAATGCGTAGCTCCGCCACGGCCCTACCCCCCGGTACTGGAGCCATTGGTTCAGTCCGAAGCTGAAGAAGAACACGAGTTGCGCGACGAAGATGCCGTACACGAACCCGGGTACCTCGTCAGCGCCGATCAGGTTCACCGTGATCGCGATCCATGGTGCCACGCCGACCAATGTGCCGAACCAGAACGGCAACATCGTGGTGGTGGTGCGTCCTGGTGGGTTCATCCGTTCCTGGATCCACCCGAACAGGATCATGGCGACGTTCGCTCCGGCGACCGCCACCAGCGCGGTGATGTCGGTGATGCCGCTGTAGGACGCGATCAGCAGCACCATCAGCGTGGCGCTGAACGAGTATTCGACCCATCGGAAGCGGTTGATCCCCCGACGCAGGTCGGCCTCGTACACCCGCCGTCCGGCGGTGGCGGTCACGAGGTGGTCGAGCGCCGCGAGAGCCAGGAACACCGCGATCGCGGCCCCGATGCGCACGTCGAACAACGGTTCGGGCGCAGGTGTCCGCGTGCCGGGCGGCCCCTCCGGGAACGTCGAGGTGACGCTGATCGCGAAGTCGCTGGCCAACACCAGCACCGCGACCGCCTGGGCAGCATGCAGGACCGTCAACCCGATGTTCCAGCGGCGCAGCCCGGTCAACCGCTCCGGCGTCACCCCCGACGCGACAACCGACCCCGAATTGGTTCCTGAGTCGCTGTGTGCCATCGTCGCATCTCCTCTTGTCCTGGTCGAGTCGTGTCGTGGTCGAGTCTTGTCGGCTACTTCTGGTGGACGGTGAGATCGCCGAGCACGCTGAACGCGCGGATCAGGAGCTCAGGTCGATCGTCGGGCGCAGCGCCAGCCTCATCGTCGGGGCGCGGTGCCTCGTCGGGCACCTTCACGTCAGCGAGGATGACCGGCCCGTCGACTCGCACCCGCCACGCGACGGGCACCACGATGTCGAGGTCGGCCAGGATCGTGGTCGCGGACAGCTCGATCTTCGAGGCGGCCGGCGTCGCGCCGCGCAGGTCGAGGTCGACATCCGCGAGGACCGCCGCGATCGATCCGCCCTCGAAGGGCCCCTCACAGTGCAGGTGACGGTCGCTGAGCAGGACGAACGTGTCGACGCTGCCGTGCACCGCGTCACGCTCGGCGCCACCGAACGCTGTCACGATCCGCCACAGCCCGACACCGATGAGGAGCAGCGGCGCGATCACGCCCCAGCGCCACACGTCGAGGAGCTCCGCGGTGTCGAGCAGCCACAGGACCCCGAGCAGGATGAGCAGTCCGCCGATCAGGAACTGGCTGCGGCGCTTCATCGGTCCCGACCCCCACGTCGGGCGGTTCCGAAGAGGATCCACACGCCTGCGAAGATCAGCAGCAGCGGCAACACGTACGCCAGACGCAACTCGATCACGCCCAGCTCGTCGAGCAGGAACCCGACGCCGATCATGATGAACACGACAGCGGCGAACACGCCTCGGCTGTTCGTCATCGTTGCACCCTGATCTCTCCGATGCCCACCGACAGGTCGAGACGGATCGTCGGACCATCCCCGGGCACACGAGCGTCGAGACGGGCGCCGAACCCGTCGGACTCGCGATCGCCGACCGTGACGCTCCCCACGCCGACACGTGCATCGACGTCGAGCGCCACATCCTCGGGCACACGCACGACCAGGTCACCGATCACGTTGCTGGCCTCGACGTCGAGATCTGCTTCGAACTCGACGTCTCGCAGGTCGATGGTCAAGCTCCCGATTCCGTGGGAGTAGCGCGTCTGCACCTCGTCAACGGTCGCGGGACGGACGTCCTGGTCGCCGATTCGCAAGCTCGGGTTCGCCGGGATGACCGCCGCGACGACCACGAGCACGGTGAGCAGTGTGCCGGTGCCGACCAGATCCGCAGCGCGTCCCCGCCCTGCGAGCAGCAACATGACCGAACCGACGACGATCAGCGCCGCCGGGAGCAGGACCCGCCAGTTCGGATCCACGACATCAGCAGTCGACAACAGCCACACGACGCCCAACCCGACCAGCAACACGCCAGTGACGAGCCGGGCCCAATCCGGTTCGCTCCTCGGCGGGCTGTCAACATCCACCCCCCCATCGTCGCGCACGAGACAGCCCCGATCTGTCGGCTCGCCCCAGCAAGAGCGGTGACCGTGGTTGCATCGTGGTCGAGTGACCGGTAGTGAGCTCGGGTCGAAGGTCTCTACCGACGGTGTGGGCGGACGGCGATCGTGGAAGATGGCGACCGAACCGGGTCACCCGAACATGCAGGAGTACGAGATGAAGGCCGCGATCGTGAGAGAGCTCGGATCACCGTTGGACGTGACCGACACCGACACCCCTCGACCCTCGAGCAGCCAGGTGCTCGTCGCGCTCGAGACGTCGGGTTTGTGCCACACCGACATCCACGCCGCCAAGGGCGAGTGGCCGGTGAAGCCGTCCCCGCCGTTCATCCCGGGCCACGAGGGCGTCGGCATCGTGACCGAGGTCGGGGCCGACGTCGACGCGGTCGCGGTCGGCCAACGGGTGGCGATCCCATGGCTCGGCACGGCGTGCGGACGTTGCGACTACTGCAGCACCGGCTGGGAGACGCTGTGCGAGTCGCAGGTCAACACCGGCTACGCCGTGGACGGGTGCTTCGCCGAGTACGTGGTGGCCGACGCCCGCTTCGTCGTGCCGGTGCCCGACGGTATCGACCCGATGGATGCCGCACCGCTCACGTGCGCCGGGGTGACGACCTACAAGGCTGTCAAGTTGTCGGGCGCCCGGCCGGCTACTCGGGTGGCGGTGTTCGGCGTCGGCGGGCTCGGGCACCTCGCCGTGCAGTACGCAGCGATCGCTGGTGCCGAGGTGATCGCCGTCGATGTCACCACGGCGAAGCTCGACATGGCGAAACAACTCGGTGCCACCCATGCGATCGACGCGACCGCGGTCGACGCCGCCGAGGAGATCCAGGGGCTCGGTGGCGCGCACGCCGTGGTGTCGACCGCGGCGTCGCCGGATGCGATCGAGTCCGCGTTCCGATCGTTGCGCCGCAACGGTCGGCTGGTGATCGTCGGGTTGCCGGCAGACAACGAGATCGCCGTGCCGGTGTTCCAGACCGTGCTCGGAGGGATCTCGATCATCGGATCGATCGTGGGGACCCGTCAGGACCTCCGCGAGGTGTTCGAGCTCCACGCGGCGGGCCGGACGCAGGTCGTGCGCGAGACCCGTTCGCTCGACGACGTCAACGCGTGCTTCGACGAGGTCCTGTCGGGCGAGGTCACCGCTCGCTTGGTGTTCGACCTCCGCAACGGCGAGGCGAGTACGTCGAGCTGACCGCTCGACGACCTGGAGAAGCGTGACATGGGCAACCGACGGGTCATCCGTCTCGTCACCGCGACGCTGGCTGCGACATCAGCGGTCATCTACGTTCTCATCGGCGTCGACGCCGTGACCGTGATCGAGGACCAGGCGGAGACCTCAGCGGCCCCCCTCTTCGTCGCCGCCGCTCTGTTCGGCGTGCTCGCGGTGTTGCTGGTGATCACCTCAGCGAGGTCGGTGCTGATCGGGGGCGCTGTGCTCCAGGTGGCCGTCCTGCTCGGTTACGTCGCGATAGCGGTCGAGCGGACGCCGGCGTACGAAGCGTGGGGAATCGGCCAGAAGGTGCTGCAGGCGGTGATTCTCGTCGCGCTGGTGGAACTGATCCGTCGTCCCCACCCTGACGGCGGCAGAGGGTAGGGCGGACGGGTTCAGGCCCGGGTCACGGCGCGGCGCAACCCGGCGACGGCGAACGCGGCCACGACGAGTCCGTAGATCGTGAGCACGGCGAGCTCGACGGCGATGTCGCGCACGCCGCCGTTCTCGAACACGACGGTGACCCAGCCGTCCATCGCCCAGGCGTGCGGGGTGATGTGGCCGAGTTGGCGCAGCCAGTCGGGAACGAACTGCAACGGCCACAGCGCACCGCCCAGCATTCCCATCGCGATGCCGACGGGGATGCCGATGCTCTGGGTCTGCTCGGGTGTGCGGGCGACGGCACCGACGAGCACACCGACGGCCGCGGCCACGATCGAGAAGGTGATCACGAGCAGGGCGACGGCCACCGGCGACCCCCACTCCACATCGAACAGCAGTGCCCCGGCGACGATGACGAGGAGTCCTTGGCCGATCGCGACGAGGAACCGACTCGCGGCGTAGCCACCTATCACCGCGGACGGCGACACCGGGCCGGCCAGCATTCGTCGCGTGACGCCGAGCCGGCGACTCTCCACGAGCGCTCCGCCGACGGCCAAGGTGTTGATGAACGTGAACAGCACGAGGTTCGCGGCGGCCGGGTAGCTGAACGGGCTCCCGGCGTCGATGCCGCCGGTGCCGACGTCCTCGGTCTCGACGCGCACGGGTGCGACATCAGCGGCGATCTCGCCGGCGGCGCGCGTCACCGTGTCTGGGTCGGCCCCGGTCAGGTCGGCGGCGAACGCCGTCGCCGCGACCACGGCTGCGTGCCGGTCGACCACACCGGCGACCGAGTTGCGCGCCGCCGCTGCCGTGGCCCGCGACGGATCGAGGACGAGTTCGATCTCCGAGGTCGTTCCGGCGGCGAGCCGGTCGGCGTGTCCGGCCGGGATCACGACACCGAGACGGATCCGGTCGAGCCGGACGTCGACCGTCAACGACTCGAGATCGTCGACGAGCACCACCTCGAGATGATCCGATGTGTCGAGATCGTCGATCAGCACTGACGACGCCGTCGTGCGGTCGAGATCGAGGACACCGATGCGAGCCGATCCCGACACCGACCCGATCGATGAGCCGATCACGATGATGACCAGAACGGGCAGCACGACGATGAAGGCCATACCGGTGCGGTCGCGAACGATGCGGGCGAGTTCGACCCGGGCGACCGCTCTTGCCGCACCGACGGCGCTCACGGCGCCCCCAACGCGACACGGCGAAGCCCGATGCCGCCGGTCACGATCCCGATCGCGAGCAACACGGCAACCGGGGTCGCCACCGCGGACACGCCCGATGCGCCGGCACCGAGTTCGGCGAACGCGTCGAGGGCCCATCGGTTCGGCGTGATCAGGGCCACCCGGGCGAGCAGGTCGGGCAGGTCACCCGGCGAGAGGAAACCACCACCGATGAGCGCGAACCCGAACGCGAGCACGCTGCTCGCCCCATCGGCCTGGGCTTCGGTGCGCGCCAGCCCGGTGACGAGCGTGCTGATGCCCGCGACGGCGAGCACGGTCGCGATGATCACCACCGCGACCGGCAAGGGCTCACCCCAGTCGGCACCGAACACCACCGCCGTGACCAGCCACACGACCGCGAACGACACCAGCCCGAGCACGACCACGCTCGCCGTGACCCCCGCCAGCACGGCGCGATCGGTGATGGGGGCGGCACGGATCCGAGCAAGGGTGCCCTCCCGGCGCTCGACGATCAACGTGCGGGCACCGGCGCCGAGCGTCAAGAACGCGAACAGGATCGCCATCGAGGGAGCGAAGTACGTGATCGGGTCGAATCCGTCACCGAACGCGCTGTCGCTGAGGACGACGGGTGACGGGAGCGCCGCGGCGTCGACAGCCAGTGCGTCGATGCCCGGGGTGACGGCGAGCGATGGGTCGGTCGCGATGGCCGACGCGACCGCGATGCGCGTCGTATCGATCGAGGATGCGAGCTGGACGGCCACCGAGCGAGCGATGTCGGATGCGAGCCCGCGACCGGGATCAACGAGAACCCGGATCGCCAGCGGCTCGGCCTCGAGGGAGTCGGCGAACCCGTCGGGGATCACGATCGCCGCCGGCAGATCGCGGGCATCGATGGCAGCGCGCGCCGTGGCCTCATCGGCGACGACCACGAACTGCACCGTCACGTCGTCGGCAGCATCGTCGGATTCATCGAGGAACGGTGTGGAGAGGGCTCCACCGTCGAGGTCGACCACCCCGATGGTGGTGGAGAACGAGCGCTCACCACCGAAGGCGGCGCTGACGATGACCGCGAGCAGGATCGGAGCCAGGACTCCTTGGATCAGCGCCGACCGGTCGCGCAGCCGGCGTCGGAGCTGGAGTTGAGCGACGACTCGTGCGGCGGCCAGCGCGGTCAGCGGGCGGGGCGACGACATCAGTCGCGCAGGGCCTTACCGGTGAGGTGGAGGAAGACCGTCTCGAGGTCAGGCTCGACGACCTCGATCGAACCCACCTCGACACCGGCGCGCTCAGCGGCCTCCACGAGCGCAGCGATCGCCCGACGGGGCTCGGCAACCGTGACATCGACCGTCCCGTCACCGACGCCGGCGTGCTGGACGATGTCGAGACGGCGCGCCGCGTCGGCGAAGGCGTCCAGAGATCCCGTACCGTCGATGCGCACATGGCTGGCCGTACCGAGCCGGGCGATCAGCTCGCGGCGCGTCCCTTCGGCCACCAGCCGACCGGCGTCCATGATGCCGATACGGTCGCAGAGCCGCTCGGCTTCTTCCATGTAGTGCGTCGTGTACAGCACGGCGAGCCCCTCGCCGCCGAGCGCGGCCACGGCGTCGAGGATCGCCGTTCGGCTCTGCGGATCGACGCCCACGGTCGGCTCGTCGAGCACGAGCAAACGGGGCTCGTGCAACAGTCCAGCCGCGATGTTGGCTCGTCGCTTCATCCCGCCCGAATACGCATCGATGCGGTCGTCGGCGCGGTCGGCGAGTCCGACCACCTCGAGCGTCGACGCGACGCGTTCATCGAGTTGCGCGCCGGCGAGACCTTGCAGCCGACCGAAGAAGCGGAGGTTCTCGCGTGCCGACAGATCGGGATACAGGGCGAGGTCTTGAGGGACGTAGCCGATCGCTCCGCGACCCTGGGGATGCCGCGGTGAGACCGGGCGGCCCGCCACCTCGACGGTCCCGGCGTCGGCCTCGAGAACGCCGCACAGCATCGAGATCGTGGTGGTCTTGCCCGCCCCGTTCGGCCCGAGCAACCCGTAGGTCTCACCCATCCCGATCGTGAAGCTCACGTCGTCGACCGCCACACGATCGCCGAACGCTCGCCGCAAACCGCTACAGGACGCAACCGGTGCCAGTTCCGGAGGTGATGTCGTTGCGCTGGTCTCCGCCATAGTTGGCATTCTGCCGAACCGCCCGGGAGCCCGCCAGAGCCGTTGATCTCTCGCTGAACCCGCTGAGCGTTGCGGCACCAGGCACGCGGGCGTTGGATCTCCCTCGCCGGAGGATCCTGTTCGATCAGACTGGCTCATTCGTAGGCGAGGGTGTCGCGGACGGTCAGTCGTGCTGCGGTGCGGGCGGGGCGCGTGGCGCCGAGCACGCCGATGGCGAGTGCCACGACGACCCAGATCGCGACACCGATCCACGAGAAGCCCTGCGGCAGGTCAGAGGCGATGAGCCCGCGGGAGATCGCGGCGGCGAGCGCGGCGGTCACCGGAACGGCAGCAAGGAGGCCGAGGAGGCATCCGATCGACGCGAGGGCGAGGCCCTGCAACACGAAGAGCCGGCGGATCGCCCGGCTCGAGGCGCCGATCGTGCGGAGCACACCGATCTCGCGGGTCTGCTCCATCACGCCGAGTGCCATCGTTCCGGCAACACCGATCACGGCGATCACCCCGAGCACCCCACCGACCACCAGCAGCGCGCCGGTCACGAGCGCCATCAGATCATCCACACCGGCACGGATCTCGGCGTTGGTCTGGATGCCGCTGACCGGGAGCCCAGCGCCGAGCGCCTCGGTCTGGAGGCGCTCGGCCACCGCGTCGGCGTCGGCGCCGGGTGCGATCTGAAGTGCCAACAGGTTCGTCTCCCCCGGTCGTCCGAGTTCAGCGGCGAGTTGGTCGGCGCGGAGGTACGCCACCGGCCCGACGAGTGTCGTGGTCGCGACGCCAACGATGTTCCAGTCGCGACGTTGGCCCTCGATGTCGAGACGGATCGTGCCTCCGACGACCAGGTCGGGTTCCTCGTCCACGAGGTGGGTGTTGATCACGATGGCCGCGTCGTCGTTCGCGGTGTACCACCGGCCCTCCACGAGCGTGGGTTGCATCGACGGTGAGTCGAGCGGCGCGGCGGTGAGGCTGATGTTCTCGTTCTCGGTGCCGTCGGGTCGGAGGCGGAACGCCTGTGCCCTGAGCCATCCCTCGACCTCGGTCACTGCCGGGTCATCACCGAGCGCAGCCGCAGCGTGGCCGAGCGGCACCGAGCGGTTGAGCGCGACCTCGATGTCGTACGACGCGTAGCCCGTCACCTGTTGGCTGAGCTTCGCGAGCGAGTCGCCGGTGTTGAGCACGCCCACGATCACACCGCCGCACGCCCCGATCGTCAACACGGTGAGCGCGAACCGCGCCCGGTCACGGATGGAGTTGCGATGGGCGAGCAGGGTCGGACGGCCGACGGGGAGGTGGAGCCGACCACGCCGGGCCGTCGCAGTGATGCCGCGATCAGTGATGGTCTCACTGACCGTCAGGCGGCTGGCGCTCCTGACGACCACGTAGACCGCGAGCACGGGGACGACGATCGTGATCGCCACCACCACGCCGATGGTCGCCCACGGGACACCCATCGGCTCGAGATCGAAGTTCGCGAGTCCGGCGGTGAACCCGGCCACGAACCGTCCGACCACGAGTGCCAGCGGAACTGCCAGCGCGATCGCGACCACCGAGAGGGCGAGCACGTACCCCAGATACTGGACCGTCAGCTGCCACGACGTGGCACCGACCGCCTTCATCACGCCCAGTTGGCGCCGCTGTTGGGCGAGAACCGCCGCCACGGTGTTCACGACCAGCGCCACGGCGATCACCAGGGCGAGCGCCGACATCAACCGCAACACGGTCACCATGAACGAGATGGCGTTGTCGGCTCGATGCACCCCGGGTTCGTGGATCTCGCTCATCTCGATCGCCACTCCGGCGGGCGTGAGGACGTCGTCGCGCACCGCCGAGGTCATGGCGATCGCGGACTCCCGCTCGAGCGGGGCGTCCGCAGCGCGGAGGTACAGCACGTCGAGCTCGGGCTGGGGCGAGCCGGTCAGCTCGGCCATCGTCTGGGGTGTCACGTACGCCCGGAGCTGTCCCCCGAACATCGGCCCCACCTCGTAGATGTCGAGTGCGGTTCCCGTCACCACCAACTCGACCGGTGCCTGCTGGGGGAGCTCGACCGAGACCGTATCGCCGAGCGCAGCGCCGATCTCGGGAAGCGAAGCCCGCTCGACCACCAACGCGCCTGCCTCCGGTGGCCACGCTCCGTCGGTCGGCACGACCCGTGCGACGCGATTGCCGAGGTCGGTGTCGAGTGCCACCAACTCGAGACCGACCGGCCGCGCGTCTCCCGCGGCGATGCGGACGCTCACGGTCTGTCGGCCCTCGGCCTCGCCCACGGCGGGATGCGCCGACACCCGGTCGACCACCCCAGCGTCGAACGGCGTGGCACCCAGCATCGCGGACGGCGGATTGGCTGCCAGGAACCCCGACTGGAACGACGATGACACACTACTGCCGGCCAGGTACATGGCGCCCACGGCCATGGTGCCGACGGCGAGCGAGACGATCGCCAGGATCGAGCGGGTCCGGTTGGCGAACAGGTCGGATCGGAGCTTGCGTGCCCGGGCGCTCATGGCCCGCCCGATCCGGGCCGGGCGTCAGTGACCGCTACGACGACGCCATCGGTCACGACACCGTCGCGAACGGTGATCGTGCGACCCGTTCGCCGAGCGAGGTCACGGTCGTGGGTGACCATCACGATGGTGCGCCCGCCCGCCACCAGTTCATCGAACAGGTCCATGATCGACGCGGCGGCCTCGGAGTCGAGGTTGCCGGTCGGCTCATCGCCGAGGATGACCGGTGCGTCATTGGCGAGGGCACGGGCGATGGCCGCCCGTTGCTGTTGGCCACCGGACACCTCCGATGGCAGCTTGTGCGCCTGATCGGCGAGACCGACGCGGTCGAGCAGTTCGAGCGCCACCTTCGAGCGGTCCTGTCGCCGGTGAACACCGCAGAAGTCCATCGGCAGCGCGACGTTGTCGGCGAGCGAGAGGGTGGGCAGCAGTTGGAAGAACTGGAACACCACACCGATGTTGCGACCCCGCCAGCGCGCCGCGGCGTTCTCGTTGAGCGCCGACACTTCGACATCGCCCACCCGCACCCGGCCGAGATCGGGGCGGTCGATGGCGGCGACCACGTTCAACAGTGTCGACTTCCCCGACCCCGACGGCCCCACCACACCCACGAACTCGCCGGCACCGATCGACAGATCGACGTGGTCGAGCGCAGTGAACATGACCTCGCCCGTGGTGTACGTCCGCACCACCCCCTCGAGCTCGATCAACTCTGCCTGTCCGGTCACCGCGTCATGTTCCGCCAAGTCGTCGCTCCTCGCGTCAAATCTCATGGTGTGACTCCGTTCGATCAGGTTTCCGCGGCGACGGCTTGAGCAGCGCCTGCCCTGCGCCACCGAGCGTGGGGAGCAGGTACAGCCAGAGCGGAAAGGCCCACGACACGCCGATGTCGAGCGCAGCGGTCAGCATCGACACCAGCGCGACCACGCCGAGCGACACGAGGTAGATCGCGTCGACGCGCAGAACGTTGAGGTCGTGGTCGCCCAGGTCGAGATGGCGACGCCGTTGCCAAGCTCGGGCGTGGAGGGCGAGCATGGCGATCGAGGTCGCCACCACGGCGGCCCCGAAGATGACCAACAGCCCCTGGAGCTCGTGCCGTTCGGTCGGGGCGGTGGCGGGACCTACCCCGAGGATCCGGTCAGCCACGACCTCGGCCATCAGCTTCAACGGGTAGACGTAGAGCAGCACGATGAACAGCAGCACGCCGTTGATGGCGGTGGTCCAGACGTCGCCCATCGGATACCGGATGAAGAACTGTCGGTGGGCGTACCACAGCGAAACGATCGCTCCGAACGCGACTGCGAAGGCGGGGAAGCCGGCCATCGTCTCGCGTAGGTCGGCGTAACTCTCGGGCACCTCGAGGGTCACGACCAGCAAGGTGGCGGCCAGGGCGAACACGGCGTCGCTGAGGCCGGTGAGCCTCGCGGTCTCGTCGACGGGTGCCATCATCATGTGGTCCATCGGCTGCTCCCTCGCGAACGCATCACGAATCGGTCTGCCGAACGAGCCCCGTGCGCTCTCATGACGGTGCATCTCCGCCCTGATCGAGCCCGCCCTGTTCCTGCCCGCCCTGGTCGAGATGGAACGGCGGGTAGCGGTCGGTCATCAACGCGACGTACGCGATCACCCGGTACACCCAGCGGTTGAGGCCGATGATCAGATCGAACAGGCGGCTCGGGTACCGACCGGTGAACAGCAGTATCACTCCTGCCACCAGCACCAGAAGACCCAGCAGGCCCCCGCTGGACGGATCGACACGGAACTCACCCCAAACCCAGGTCCACCGGATACCACCGCCCACGAGGAGGCCCACGATGAGAAGGTGCGGGATCGCCAAGAGCCACTTGACGAGCACGAGCCATCGGTTGAGACGCTCGGGGTACGCGACGTCGAGGTGGGCGACGTCGCCCGGCTCGGCAGCGAGGCTGAACGGCGGGTACCGGTCGGTGCCGATCCCACCAGTGGTCGCGTAGTACGAGACCCGCCACGTCCACCGCAACACGCCGACGTTGAATTCGAAGATGCCTCGTGGGTAGCGACCGGTGAACAGGATCACCACGGCGGCCACCACAGTGAGCACCACGAACGCGACCCACAGCAGCGCCAGCACGATGACGTGAGGAATCGCGAGGAACCACTTCACGATCCACAGCCACCGCGACAATTCAGGGTCGAGCCGGGCCGACAGCACAACTGGCCGCTCTTCCGGACCGGTCGCGGCGAGGGAGCGCACCACCGCCGCAGCTGGTCCGACGGTGGGCGGTGGAAGAGGCGGTGGGGGGGTGGAGATCCCGGTCGGGGGAGCGGCACCGCTTGCACCGACAACGATCAGCGTGATCGCCAGCGCTGTCAACACTGCACCGGCCACGAGCAATCCTGCGATCAGCGGGAGCACGATGTCGGAGCGGGCTCCGACGTTCACGTCGGCCGCAACACCCTGCTCGCCGGTCGCGTTCATCACCACTGCCGACCAGCGACCGCTCTCGGCCTCCCAGGTCAACACCTGTTCGCCTGGCCCGGTGATCGACGCGGCCCAGAAGTCCTGCTCGGCGGGCGGCGCCGCGTCGTCCGTCCCCGATCTGGTCCGGTACACCGGCACCCGTCCACGGGTGAGGTCCACGACCTCGTCATGCGCGACGCCGGCGAGATACTCGTCGACCGATCGGGTCGGCCCGATGCCCACGAACACGTCCTGATCACCGGCTGCCGTCACACGTAGTCGGAGGGTGGCGTCGATCCGGTCGAGCAACCACGCCGGCGACGCCGGATCCGCGGTGAACCCGAGGTCGCGAGCCATCACCGCCGCTGTCTCGCTCTCGAAGCGGTCAAGCGTGACGTCGAAGTACCCCTCGTCGTCACGCTCGACGATGTACCCGATGCCGAGTGCCCCGCCGCCCAGCAGCAGTCCGAGCGCAGGGATCACCGCGAGACATCCGATCACCAGCGAGATGATTCGTGCAGGCCGCATGACCGCTCCTTCCGTCCCATCATCACTCCGTCGACCACCTCGCCTCGTAGAGGCGTTCGTCCCGAACGTCGTCGGGATTGACCAACGGCTCTGTTCGAACTGGTCCGCCGGGCGCACACTCGCCGGAGAACCCGAAGGAGGACTCACCATGACCCGACCGACATTGCGATCAGGCATCCGATGGGGGACCGGGCTCCTGGTGGTCATCCACGGACTCATCCATCTCCTCGGCGCCGTCGAGGGCTTCGGCTGGGCTGACGTCGAACAGCTCGACGGATCGATCAGTTCGGCAATGGGTGCCGTCTGGCTCGTGGCAGGCGCGCTCACCATCGGTGCCGGGGTGATGTTGATCGCCCGTACCCGCCGATGGTGGATCCTCGGCGCCGCCGCGGTTCTCGCGTCCCAGCTGGTGATCATCACGTCATGGTCGGACGCGAACGCGGGCACGATCGTGAACATCGTGCTCCTCGTTGCCGTCGTTCACGCAGTCGCGTCCCAAGGTCCGCGCAGTGCACGATCGCGCTATCGGGCTCACGCTGATGGCGCGTTGGCTTCGTCGGCCGGCGCTGGTGCGGTCGTCACCGCTGCCGATCTCGAACGCCTCCCCGCACCGGTGGCCGCCTATCTCCGTCGGGTCGGCGCCGTCGGCCAGCCACGTGTGCGCAACTTCCATGCCCGCATCAGTGGGCGGATCCGTGCTGCTCCCGACAGGCCCTGGATGTCGTTCGTCGGAGAGCAGGTCAACACGTACGAAACTCGGCCGCGCCGCCTGTTCTTCATGGACGCGACCATGTTCGGACTTCCCGTCGACGTGCTCCACGAATACATCGACGGCGGAGCAACCATGCAGGTAAAGGTGTGCTCGCTCGTCACCATGGTCGACACCTCCGGACCTGACATGACACGCGCCGAGACGGTCACGGTGTTCAACGACATGTGCATCCTCGCGCCTGCCGCACTGATCGACGCTCCCGTCACCTGGACGACCATCGACCACCACCATGTGTCCGGAACCTTTACCGTCGAAGGTCACACGGTCAGCGCAGAGCTCACGTTCGACGACGACGACCAACTCGTCGACTTCGTGTCCGATGACCGACTCGCCGCGTCAGCCGACGGCAGCACCTTCACCCCACAACGATGGTCCACCCCGATCTCGGGCTACGCCGACATCGCATCTCGCCGCCTGGCGACGGTCGGCGAGGGTCGATGGCACCCAGACGAGGGCGCATACACCTACCTCGAGTTCCACCTCGACGACATCGCCTACAACGTCGAGACGAGTACTCCGAGTCCTGTGCATCGATTCGGACTTTCGTCCCTAGCCCGCCGCGAACCGGAGATGGATCATGGACGGTGACACGAAAACACACTTCGGCGGCGGACCGCCCTGGAGCGGGACTGCCGGCCTGGGAAGGAGCCGCGATGAGCACCAACACCCCCGTCGCGTCGGCCACCGACGCAGTCC
>REDU01000142.1 GCA_007693335.1 Ilumatobacter sp.
CGGGGTGTGACGGTCGGGTCAGGGAGCGGTGTACGCCCACGTGACCAGGACGAACGCGTTGCCGCTGGTCTCGGCCACCCCTCTCCAACGGACCTCGAAGCCCTGGTCCTCAAGCTCGGTGTTGGCAAATCCTGCGAGATCCGTCACATTCTGGGCAATCCTGAGGTACACGCAGACCTTTCCTGGCGGAGCGGTTGGCGCTGCAGCGGTGCCGTCGCACGACGGATCACCATCGCCGATCGCAGCGGGATCATCCAATCCCGTCTCGAAGTTGACGGTCGAGAAGTTGACGTCAGCGTCGGTCAAGGCGTCGCGCGCCTTCGCCGGCAACGCCACGCTACGCCCGTAGGTGCCGCGTGGGAGGGGCTCCATGTAGTCCCACCGCTCGAAGCCGGTGACGGTTTCCCCGGACGGGATCTCGTCCCACGCCGAAAGGCCTCGGGGTCCGGGGTCGCCCGTCTCTCCGCGCTCGCCGTCCTCTCCGTCCTCTCCTGGCGGCCCCGCCGGTCCTCGCGGTCCTGCCGGTCCGGTCTCGCCCGCCGGTCCTTGCGGTCCCGCTGGTCCGGGCTCGCCCGCACCTGTGCCTGCGGCGGCGGTGTAGTACCCGGTGACGTCGATCAGGGTGTCCGTGGTCGGGCCGACCGCACCGAATGCGTCGTACACGACATCGATCGCACCGCCGGCCGACAACGCCACGGTCACCGAGTTCGGCACGATGGCACCGGCTGTGAAGTTCAGGCTCGACGTCTCGGGTGCACCCGGTGTCCCGTCGGGGCGCACCGAGATGAAACCGTCTGCCTGAGGGAGCACCGCGGTCACGTTCAACACCACCGCCGTCGCGCCAGCCGGTACCACCACTGCCGGCCCGGACGCGGTCGGGACCGTCCCGGTGAGTTGCACCGTTCGCCCGGTGGGCGACTCGAACGGACCCGACAACCCGACCCCGGTCCGGGTGTCGAGCACCCGTACCGGAGTGATCGACACGAACGACGACGGAGCGCTCGACGCGCTGGCGATCGTGAGACCGCCCGCACCCAACGCCACCGCGACGGCTGCACCGATCGCAGCCCAACGAGAACGACTGACACCAGACATGACACACCCTCCGTTGTCGAAGTCCCAGGACGGACCCCTGAGGTTTCCAGTCAACTATGCCCGTCGGTCGACGTCCAGTCTCGGTCGTGGTGCTCGAGTTCTTCGGGGGTCGGGTCGTCGGTCAGTACCCCGGGTCGCTGGGCCAGTTCGGCTGGAACAGGTGCCATTGGCTCGGATCGCGACGGATGAGGACCTCGAGCTCGTGGGCGAGCTGCTGGGTGACGCGAGCCACGTCGTCGCGCATCGATCCCGACCTCGTCAGGTCGATCGGTGGGCGCACCAACCCGAAGTGGCTCGGGCGACGGCGACCGGTGAAGTAGACCGCCGTGGGCAGGATCGGCGCTCCGGTCCGGAGCCCGAGGGCCGCCGGCCCCGCTGGGAGGGTGGTGCGCTCACCGAAGAACTCCACCTCGACACCCGTGCGCTGGATGTCGCGGTCGCTGAGGAGGCACACGATGTCATTGCGCTTCAGCGCGGCGAGCACGGCGCGACCCGCCCCGCCACCGAGCGGGACGACGGTCATGCCCAGCTCGCTGCGGAGTTCGGCGAACCAGTCGAACAGTTCGGGGGGCTCGATCTTCTCGACCACTGCGGTCACGGGGTGACCACGGTCGGCCAGCCACCGACCGGCCCATTCCCATCCCCCGAGGTGCGGTAGGGCGATGATGACGCCGTTGCCCTGCTCGAGCGCGGGCAGCACGTAGTCGTCGTAGCCCTCGGTACGGAACCCGTCGCTCACTTCCTTCGCCGACAGTGACGGCAGCCGGAAGCTCTCGATGTAGTACCGGGTGTACGAGTCGAACGCCTGTTGGACCATCCGTCGGAGGCCGAGCGTGCCGAGCTCGGGATCGACCCGGCGCAGGTGCCGCATCATCATGGAGCGCTTCTCGGGGCTGGCGAAGTTCGCGCTCAGGCCGAACGGTGTGACGAGGGCGTCAGCGGCCACGCCGGGCAGCAGACGGGCTGCGAACGCCCCGGTGCGGTACCCGCCCACCGTGAGCGCGTCGAGCGCGCGACGTCGGGGACCCGCCTCGGTCATGGACGGCGGCGCGGCACGAGCGTGCGGCGGCGGCGTTCGGAACGGGCGACACGCCGCCGGTTGCGGCGGTTGCGGCGGAGATCGATGCGCTCCTGGGTGACGGGGGCCACCTCGGCCTGCCGCCAGACCTTGACGAACCGCTGCACGGCCGTGATCGAGCTGAGCACCAGCATGATCCACAGGATCGGGATGAGCAGCGGCTCGAACAGCAGCCCGAGACAGATCGCGATGATCCGCTCGGCCCGCTCCATCAGCCCGCCCTTCGCATCGAGGCCGAGCGACTCGGCCTTGGCACGCTGGTACGAGATCACCTGTGCCACCGACGACACGGCGAACGGCAACAGCACCAGGTGCGGCGAGTGCGTGGACGCGAAGTACCACATGATGCCGCCGAGGAGCACGGCGTCGGTGATGCGGTCGACGGTGGAGTCGAAGAAGGCGCCACGTTCGCTGGCCGCCCCGGACGCCTTGGCGAGCGCGCCGTCGAGGAGGTCGGGCAGGGCCGCGAGGATCACCAGCACCAGACCGAGACGCAACTGACCGGCACCGATCGCGACGGCTGCGCCGACACCGACCATCAGACCGATCACGGTCAGGTGGTCGGGGGTCAGCCCGGTCGTGCGGAGGCCGTGGCCGATCGGCTTGATCAGCCGGTCGACAGGTCCGCGGAACTTGCCGTCGAACATGGTCGAGGTCCTACTCGCCCGACCATTCCTCGGGGTTCGCCTCGACGAGGTGCTCGATCACACCGCCGTCGACGGCGTCCACGAGCACGAGACCTCGCTGCCGCGGTGGCTCTTCGGCCGAATAGCAGAGCACACGCCACGTCGGGCGGCTCCGCACCCCGTGCCAGACCTGCTGCGCCGAGGCGTGCCCGACGGGGAACTCCACGGCGCGTTGGGCCTCGACCAGGGCCTGCTTCTCGTCGACGTGCATCCGCCAGCCCGAGGTGATGCAGTACACACCGAACGCACCGAGGGCGATGGCGGCCCAGAGGAATCCCACATTGACGATCGGGGCGTCGGCGGCAACCACGTACGCGGCCAGGCACACGGTCGCGATGACCAGGTAGATGACACCCGGGATGCGCCGACGACTGTTGTCGGGGAACTGGTACGCACCCACGTATCCGGCCGAGACGAGATCGTCGGGCAGCTCGTCGCGGACGTCATCGCCGTCGTGGTCGCGGTCGAGATCGGTCATGGCGTCCGACAGCCTACGACGCCGGCGGGGCGACCGGCCATGCGCTCCGGACGCGCACCGCGGTGTCGATCAACGCCTCGGGAAGCGTGCGGGTGTTGGCGATGGCCGTCATGAAGTTCGAATCACCCGTCCAGCGTGGGACCACGTGCACGTGGAGGTGCTCGGCCACGGTGCCCCCGGCGGGCCGACCGAGGTTCAGACCGATGTTCAGCCCGTCAGGTGCGTACGCCCGCTTGAGCGCTCGGGCACCATCGGTCACCACGGCCCACAGTTCGGTGGTCTCGTCGTCGGACAGCAGCTCGAGATCGGCCACCTCCCGATACGGCACCACGAGGAGATGACCCGTGCCGTAGGGGTAGAGGTTGAGCAACGCCGCACAGGTGTTCGCACGGTGGAGGATGTGGGTCTCGGTGTCGGGGAGGCCCGAGGCGAAGATCCGGGTGAACACGCTGCCACCCGTCACGGCGTCGTCGTCGGGTGTGCGGCGGTGGTCGGCATCGCTCACCGACTGCACGTACGAGGTCCGCCATCCGGCCCAGAGCCTTTCGAGCACCGGCACTCCCCCGCTCAGGCCGAGAGGGCCCGGTCGGTGGACGATGTGATCTCGTCGGTGAACCGCCGGACGAACTCGTCGACCGGGACACCGCGCTCGACCTCACCACCACGAGGGTTCACGCCGACGGTGCCGGCCGCCACGTCGTCGTCGCCCACGACCAGCACGTACGGCAACTTCTCCATCTTCGCCGAGCGGATCCGCTTGCCGAGCTGAT
>REDU01000025.1 GCA_007693335.1 Ilumatobacter sp.
GCTCGACCTCGAACGGCACGTCGTCGAAGGTGAGCGGCTCGACGTCGGTGTCGGGCGGCACGGCGTACACCCGCTTCTCGCGACCCGCCCCGAACAGTGTGAGGAACGGCGAGCGGTGCAGGCGCGGTACGTCCCAGCGCGGGATCGGTGTGGTGGCGATCACGTAACGACCACCCACCAGGCACGGGTACCCGGTGGTGCGGGTGATCACCCCGTTGCGCACCTTGTCCTCGTACAGGCTCACCCACATCCGCGAGTAGTCGGCTTCGGCGTGCATGCGGGAGAGCTCGCGCATGTCGCGCTCGACACCGCGCAGCGGCTCGGGCACGGGCACCTGCAGCACCAGCACCTGATGCTCGCCGAGATCGTCCTCGGGGATGCGGTGGCGGCTCTGGATGATGGTGGCATCGGCCGGTTCGGTGGTCTCGTCAGCGCCGGTGGTGCCGGTGATCAGGCGGCGCAGGTTGACGGCGTTGACGCCCTCGTCGTCACCCTGGTCGATCACCTTCACCGTGTCGTGGGCGCCCGTCAGCGCGAGCGTGAGCTGCAACCCACCCGATCCCCAGCCGCGCGCCACGGGCATCTCACGCGACCCGAACGGCACCTGATAGCCGGGGACGGCCACCGCCGTGAGGATCGCCCGGCGCACCTCGCGCAACGCGAAGTCGTCGAGGAGCCCCGAGCGCGGCGCGTCGCCGGCCAGTCGTTCGAGTGTGACGGTCATGCGCAGTCCCCCTCGACCGGATCGACCGGCACGAGCCCGACCAAGTGGTCGATCGGTGCGGCATCCCGCACCGATGTGGCCGCAGCAGCACGGACCGCCTCCTTGCGCTCGACCATCGAGCGGAACGTGACGTAGTGCGGCAGCTTGAGGTGCTCGAGGAACCCCGCGGCGTCGAGGCCGTCGGTGGTGAGCAGGATCGACTGCTCCAGCTGCGAGGCACCGGCGTCGCGGTGGCAGGCGATGTCGAGGTTCGCCATCGCGATCGCTTTGCGCTCGTTGTGCCCGAGGCACAGCCCGTAGCCGACGTCGAACTTCGTGCGGTCCTCGTCGATTCCATCCAGGTCTTCGATGGCCTCGACCTCGGTCACCCGCACGTGGCCGATCGTGACGCTGCCACCGGTGATCGGGTGGGCGATGGTCACCGGGAGCCGGGCGTGACGGACATCGCCGAGCGTGATCTCGTGCAGGTATCCGTCAGGACCGAGGATGTTGCGGTACCAGAGGTTCACCAGCGCTCCCGTCTCGGCCCTGGCCATCACGGCGAGACGGGCCGATCGCGGTGCCGGTGGGCGGGCGGGCACCCGGGTGATGTCGACCGGCTCGGGGTCGTCGGTACGTCGACGATCCACCACGAGGTCGGCGTCGCGCAGCACCTCGAGCAGGCGTCGCGGCCGGCGCACCGATCCGTCGTCATGGCCGTCGTCATGGCCGATCTCGGGATCGGTCTCATCGCCCATCACGTCACCAGTCGCATCGTCGAGTCCGGCGGTCTCCCAGGCGAGGGCCGCGAGCTTCTCGGCCTCGGTGCGGGCGTCGTGCTCACTGGTGAGATCGAGGAGACGGCCCGTGTAGTCGGTGGTGCGACCGAGCAGTTGCGGGCCGGGCGGGTTGCGGTACGCCGGCACGATGCGTCGCAGCACCACGCCACGGTCGGTGTCGGTGGGTTCGGTGTAGGCGAACCGGGGCAGCGTGGCGCGATACGAGCGCAGGAGATGCGCCGCCTCGATCGGATCACCCTCCGCCTGCCGGAGCGCGGCCGCTGCCAGCTCGGGACACCAGAGTCCGGCCTCCCCCATCACCCGGTCGACGGCCAGGCGCAGCCGATCGACCAGCTGGTCGGTGCCGAGCCAGGCGCTGTCGCCCACCGTGCGGCCTCGGCGCACCAGGTCCTCGGCCGCCACGACCGCGTCGAGCCCGCCCCGCGCTGCGGCGTATCCCATCAGTCCACTCCGTTCGGGTTCGTCGATCCGTGTTCGCCAGTGGCCGCATGCACGACCTCTGTGGCATGTACCGCGAGTCGCACCTCGACGTGTGCGCTGCGCGGCACCGCGATCACGGAGCCGTCGTCGGCGACCAGCCAGGTGTCGACGCCGGCGGGGAAGCTGCGATTCGTCTCGCGCAGCGCGGTGAACACCGCCGGATCGAGACCCTCCACGCACACGGTCCGGCCCGACGCCGAACCCGGGCCGGTGAGCCGCAGCTGCACACCACCATCGTGGGGTTCGTGGTCGCAGGGGCGCAACGCCGCACAGGCGAGCACGAGCCAGGCACCGTTCTCGGGCGCGAAGGCGTCGCCCGTCCGCAGGGTCGAGATCTCGTACGGGGTCGGCGCGCGGTTGGCGACCACCAGATCGGCGGCAGCCACCTCACTCACGAGGCGGGCGCCGGTCGCTGCTCGGAGCAGTTCGGCCCACGCTCCGCCTCCGAGCCGGCGATCGGACGGATGATCGAGCACGGCCACCGCCACCTCGAGGTCGGCGAGGGCGAGCGGCACGAGGAGCGCGGCGGGCACCGAGGCGGGCGCTGTCTCGGGGAGTTGCTCGACGCGGCCAGGACGAGACATCGCCGCCAGGGCGGTGCGGAACACCGCCAACGACACGGGGGCGTCGAGGCGGGCCTCGGCCAGCAGATGGGCATCCATCAGTCGAGCTCCTCGAAGTGCACCTCGGTGGCGAGCAACTCGCGCCACTCGTCCGCAGCGGCGACCGAGCGCGAACGGTTGGTCGCCAGACACAGCTCGATCACGTCGGGCGAGAGCTCGGCACCGGCCGACGCCACGGCGTCACACACCGCGGCGCCGAGCGTGGCCGTCCGATCGGTTCCGGGACGCATCGCCCACCCCCGCGCGCCGGCCAGCACCACCTCGGCACGGGTCACCACCACCTCACCGAGATGGAAGCGCTCCTCGCACACCGGCTCGCGCACCTGCAGCATCACCAATCCCACCTCCGGGGCCTGCACCACGATCGGCGCGCCGTGCACGGCCAGACACGCTTCGGCCAGGTCGATCACAGCGGACGGATCGGCGGCGGCGAGCAGCTCGGCTCGATCCTCCGTGGTCAGCACCGCTCGGTCGGTCATCGCACCACCTCCGGTGGGTGTCCCATCTCGAACACGACGTTCACCACGTCGGCCCGCATCCAACTCCTCGTGAACTCGATGGCCCGACGGCGATCGGCGCGGTCGTGGTTGACGCCCTCGACCAGCCAGGTCGGCGGGCGCCCCTCCAGCTCGAGCGTCTGGATCACCGTGTCGGTGGGGAGCTCGAGGCTGGCCCTGCTCCATCGGCGCTGCGATTCGATCCCGTACTGCTCGCGCAAGACCTGGAACAAGGAGGTGTGGCACCGCATCTGCGACGCGATGCCCGGCACTGCGCATGCCAGCAAGTACGCGGACGTCCACGACGTGACGATCCCGTCGATGCGGATACGTCGCTGGAGGTGCACCACCGGCGTGGCGCGCTCGATGTCGAGGTGGAGCGCCACATCGGCGGCCGCTCCCATCGTTCGGGCCGACATCAGCTCCACGTCGGGTTCGGCGCCCGCCAGCCGAAGCGTGGCGCTGGCACTCGGAGCGGTGTCGTGGGAGATCACGTAGTCGATTCGTCGGCTCACGAAGGTGCCAGCGCCGCGGATTCGACGCACGAGGAAGCGACGCTCGAGCTCCTGCAGTGCCGCCCGAGCCGTGGGGCGGCTGACCCCGTGACGCTCGGCCAGCTCGTTCTCCGAGACCACCCGTTCGCCGGCGTTGCCGAGGGACGCGGCGAGGCCGTCGGCGAGCTCGAGGTACGTCGGTTCGGCGGCCACTCCACGACTGTGCACCCGCCAAGTTGTGTAGACAACTACGGAGAGTGACCGCTTCAGGGACAGTGCGTGAACCTTCGGTGAACCCGATCGCAGACCAGTTCGTGGCCGGCGCGCCATGGCGGAGACTCGCCGCGGACGCACCCGTGCCAAGCTGACGACGAACTGCGAGGAGGACATCGATGAAAGGTCGTGGAGCGTGACAGGAGCGGTGCGTGACGTGACCGTGGTCGGTGGCGGCGTGCTCGGCACGATGCACGCCTGGTTCGCGC
>REDU01000031.1 GCA_007693335.1 Ilumatobacter sp.
CGCTGTGGGAGGAGATCCGGCGCCTCAACGACGACGGCACCACGGTGCTGCTCACGACCCAGTACCTCGAGGAGGCCGATCAGCTGGCCGACCGGGTGGCCATCATCGACCATGGCCTCATCGTGCGTCAGGGCGAGCCGGTCGAGCTCAAGAACGAGGTGGGATCACCCACCCTGTTCGTCACGGTCGACCACGAGCACCACGATCGGGCCCGCGAGCTCCTCGCCGAGATCGGTGAGCTCCGACCCACGGCCGAGGGCCGGCTGGGTGTGGGACTCGGGCAGGGCGCTGCCGAGGTGTCGGTCGTGATCCGTCGTCTCGACGAGGCCGGGGTGACCGTGCACCACCTCGAACTCAAGGAGCCGAGCCTCGACGACGTGTTCGCGGAGGCCACCGGCTATCGACTCGAGGGCGCCGACGGATGAGCGTGATCGCACCCGTGGTGGCCGGAACCGAGCGGCGTCAGTCGTTCGTGGCCCAGACCTCGGCCATGTCGCAGCGCGCCGTGCTCGCCCTGTGGCGCCAGCCGGCCATCGTGGTGCCGTCGCTGATCTTCCCGCTGTTCTTCGCGGCGCTCGGCGCCTCGTCGTTCAGCCGGGCCATCGGCCTCCCGGGTTTCCCACCCGTGCGCTCGTTCCTCGACTTCGCCCTGGCCGGCACCATCGTGCAGGGCATCCTGTTCGGATCGATCACGGGTGCCACGGCGCTCGCCACCGACATCGAGAACGGTTTCTTCGACCGGCTGATGGCATCGCCCACGTCGCGCACCTCGATCCTGCTCGGTCGCCTCGCCGGCGGCATGGTCTACGGCGCCTTCCAGACGGTGTTCTTCGTCGCCGTGCTCATCCCGTTCGGGCTCACGATCGCGTCCGGGGTGCCGGGTATCGCCGTGATGGTGCTGGGCGGCGTGCTCACCGCGTTGGCCGTCGGTGCCCTGATGTCGGCCATGGCGATCCGCACCGGCTCGTCGGAGGCCGTGCAGGGGTCGTTCCCGCTGCTGTTCATCATGCTGTTCTTCTCGAGCGCCTTCTTCCCCCGCGAGACGATGTCGGGCGTGTACGCCCGCATGGCCGACCTCAACCCCGTCTCGCACCTGATCGAGGGCTTCCGCGATCTCACCATCGACGGGTTCACGGCCTCCGCGGTGGCCCGCACCCTGCTGATCTCGGGCGGGCTGGCCGTGCTCACGATGGCCATCGCCCTCCGGAGCCTCCGCAAGCGGGTGGCCGCCCGATGAGCACCGTCGACGCACCACTCCCCACCGCCGACCGACCGATGGCCTCGGCCTCCGGCGTCACCCACACGGTCCCGGCCGCCCGGGGCATGGCCATACGCAGCCTGCGCAACATCCGGCGTCTCCCCTCCGCGTTCCTCCCCGCGCTGCTCATGCCGATCGTGCAGTGCATCGCGTTCTCCGGCACGTTCTTCGCCATCACCCAGATCCCTGGCTTCCCCACCGACCGCTCGATCAACTGGTTCATGCCCCTGGCGGTGGTGATGGGCTCGTCGTTCGCCGGGATCGGCATCGGCCTCACCACGGTGCGCGACCTCGAGAGCGGCTTCTACGACCGGCTCCGCATGGCCCCCGCACCACGGCACTCGCTGCTGCTGGGCCCGTTGCTGTCGGCATGGGCGCGCGTGCTCGTGGTGGTCACCGTGGTGTTCCTGGTCGGCATGCTGCTGGGGGCCAGGCTCACGAGCGGCATCCTCGGCCTGCTGCCCCTCTACGTCTCGGGGCTCGGCATCGCCGTCGTCAGCACCGGGTGGGCCCTCGGCCTCGCGTTCCGCTTCCGCGACATGCGGGCCGCGGCCATCATGCAGCTCACGCTGTTCCTGTCGCTGTTCCTCACCACCGCCCAGGCGCCGCTGGACGTGATGGAGGGCTGGCTGTACCACGTGGCCCGCCTCAACCCCCTCACCCGAGTCCTCGATCTGGCCCGCATGGGGTTCCTGGGTGAACTCACCTGGGCCGGCACCTGGCCCGGGTTGCTCGCGCTGGCCGTGCTGAGCGCACTCGCCATGATCTGGGCCCGCACCGGTCTGAACCGTCTGGACCACTGACGGCTACGGTCTGACGACGTGACGTCCCGCACCCACGTGCTGCTCGATCTCGATGGCACCCTCAGCGACTCCGAGCCCGGGATCATGAAGTCGCTCCAGTGGGCGTGCGAACTCGAGGGCTTCCCGATCCCGACCGAGGCCGAGGTGCGATCGGTGATCGGCCCCCCCTTCGAACTGGGCCTGCCGTCGATCGGCATCCCCGACGATGCGCTGTCACGTGTGATCAACCGCTACCGCGAGCGCTACGAGGAGATCGGCCTGTTCGAGAACACCGTGTACGACGGCGTGTTCGAGATGCTCGACGGCATCGCCGCCGCGGGGATGTCGATGTCGATCGCCACCGCCAAACCGGAGCGCACCGCCCTGCGCGTCCTCGACCACTTCGGGATGTCGGAGCACTTCGAGGTGATGGTGGGGGCATCGCTCACGCCCGAACGTCGAGCGAAGGCCCAGATCATCACGCACGCCCTCGGCCGGCTCGGCATCCCGGTCGGCATCCCCGACATGGCCGAGCTCGTGATCATGGTGGGCGACCGCGACCACGACGTGCTCGGCGCGATGCACAACGGCATCCCGTGCATCGGCGTGCGGTGGGGCTACGGGTCGGACCAGGAGCTGCTCAGAGCGGGGGCGGTCGCGCTGGCGGATTCCCCGCTCGACGTTGTGGCGATGGTCCAGGACACCTACCGTTCCCAGAACTGGTCATGAGCGTCGACGAACAACCACCGAACGTGCACGATCCGCACATGGCCCCCGTCGAGGCCCGACCGCGACCCGATGCCCCGTCCGACCGGTTCATGCGCCGACTGCTCCGTCTCCCCGAGGGTGGCGTCCAGGCATCGGCCGCCCAGGCCCGCTCGGCGTTCCAGACCTCGATCGCGGTCGCCACGGTGCGCTGCTTGCTGATGTACATCGTGTTCCCGTTCGTGCTGCCCGCAGTGGGGGTCGCGAGCGGGGTCGGCCCGGTGATCGGTCTCGTGATCAGCGTCGTGGCCATCGTGGCCATCACGATGAGCATCCGCCGCTTCTGGCGGGCCGACCACTCGAAGCGCTGGCACTACACCGTCGTGGGCGCCGTCGTGATGGCGTTCATGGTGTACCTGATCGTGCGTGACCTGATCACCCTGATCGGCTGATCCGGCGCTGCGGGGATTGCATCCCCTGTCCGTTAGGGGTACCTTACGGACGTGGCGATCGTCTGCCTGTGCCAAGGGGTCTCCGAGCGCAAGGTGGTGCGCGCCATCGACGCCGGTGCCACCAGCATCGACGAGGTGACCGAGCGCTGCGGCGCCGGGAACAGGTGCTTCGGCTGCCATCCCGCCATCGAAGAACTGATCGACACCCGTGTGAACGTGCGTCCACACGGCGCCGCGTTCGCCTGACCCGTAGGATCAACCAGATGCAAGGCGACCCACGGATCATCGAGGTGCTCAACGAGGTGCTCACGGCCGAGCTCACCGCGGTCAACCAGTACTTCCTCCACGCCAAGATGTGCGAGAACTGGGGCTATCTCCGTCTGGCGGAGTACACCAAGCACGAATCGATCGACGAGATGCGGCATGCCGAGCGCATCACCGACCGGATCCTGTTCTTCGACGGGGTACCGAACTACCAGCGCTACTCCCCGCTGCGCATCGGCGAGACCGTGGTCGAGCAGTTCGAATCCGATCTGCAACTCGAGTACCACGCGATCGAACGCCTCAACCGCGGCGTGGCGCTGGCGGTCGAGCTGGGCGACAACGGCACCCGCGAGCTGCTGGCCGAGATCCTGGTGAGCGAAGAGGAACACGCCGACTGGCTCGAGACCCAACTCGAGACCATCCGCCAGATCGGCATCGAGCACTACCTCGCCCAACAGCTCCACAGCTGA
>REDU01000077.1 GCA_007693335.1 Ilumatobacter sp.
CAGGCGGATGTGGGCGTTCGGCGCGGACAGTTCGGGGTGGGGGTCGGGTGAGTAGGGTCGCGAGCATGGCGAGCATGGCGAGCGTGGAGGCTGCGGACGGGACCCGCATCGACTACCAGGTGACCGGCGAGGGCCGGTCGTTGCTCCTGGTGCACGGCATCACGGAGAGTTCGCGAACCTGGGAGCCGCTCATCGAACCGCTCGTGGATGTCGGCTACCAGGTGCTCGCGATGGACCTGCGGGGCCACGGCACGTCGGGACGGGCGGCCAGCTACGACCTGGGCTCGATGGCCGGCGACGTGGGTGCCGTGCTGGCCGATGCCGGTCTCGACGATGCCGACCGGGCGGCGCTGCTGGTGGGTCACTCACTGGGTGGAGCCGTGGTGAGCGCGTACGCCGCCGGTGGGGTCTGTCGCGGGGTCGTGAACGTCGACCAGCCGCTCGCGTTGAGCGGATTCAAGGCCACGCTCGGCGTGCTCGAGCCGATGCTGCGCGGCACGCCCGAGGAGTTCGACGGTGCCATCTCGGCGATCTTCGACCAGATGGCCGGGCCGCTGGAGGGCGCCGACCGAGCACGGGTGGACGGTGTCCGCCGGGCCGCGCAGGACGTCGTGCTGGGGGTCTGGGATCTCGTGCTCACCGCCTCGGAGGCCGACCTCGATGCCATGGTGGACGAGCTGGCCGGTGCCATCTCCGTGCCGTACCTGGCGCTGCACGGCATCGATCCCGGTCCCGACTACGCCGAATGGCTCACGGCCCGCGTGCCCAGCGCGACGGTGGAGGTCTGGGCCGACCACGGCCACTACCCGCACCTGATCGATCGCGACCGGTTCGTCGACCGCATCGTGGCCTTCGACCCTTCCTGAAGACCCCGAGTACATGGACGATCTGTTCTACGTCACCGCCGCGGTGTTGGCGGTCGCGGCCGTGGTCGGCTTCATCGCCACGCGGCTCAAGCAGCCCCTCATCGTGGCGTTCATCGCCGTCGGCATCATCGTCGGTCCTTCGGTGCTGGGATGGGTGAGCGAGGAGGCATCGCTCGAGCTGCTCGCAGAGATCGGCATCGCCGTGCTGCTGTTCCTGGTGGGGCTCAAGCTCGACATCCACCTGGTGCGCACCACCGGCAAGGTGGCCGTGATCACCGGCCTCGGGCAGGTGATCTTCACCTCGGTGGTCGGCTTCGGCATCGCGTACGCGCTCGGGATGTCGTTGGTGACCTCGTTGTACGTGGCGGTGGCGCTGACGTTCTCGTCGACGATCATCATCGTCAAGCTGCTGTCGGACAAGCGGGAACTCGACGAGCTCCACGGCCGCATCGCCATCGGGTTCCTGATCGTGCAGGACATCGTGGTGGTCGTCGTGATGATCGCGCTCACGGCCTTCGGCGGCGAGCGCGACGGCGACCTGTCCACCGAGGTCGGGCTCGTGCTCGGCAAGGGCGCAGCGTTCCTCCTCACGATCGGGGTGCTGACGAAGTGGGTGCTGCCGCGCCTGCTGGCGCTGGTGGCGCAGTCACGGGAGCTGCTGGTGGTCTCGGCCGTGGCGTGGGCGGTCTCGGTGGCGGCGGTGAGCGACTGGCTCGGCTTCAGCACCGAGGTGGGGGCGTTCCTGGCCGGTTTCGCGCTGGCGTCCACGCCGTTCCGCGAATCGCTCGCCTCGTCGCTCACCGGCCTGCGTGACTTCCTCCTGCTGTTCTTCTTCATCGAGCTCGGGTCGAACCTCGACTTCGCCGAGGTCGGGTCGCAGATCCCGGCGGCCATCTTGCTGTCGGCGTTCGTGCTGATCGGCAACCCCATCATCGTCATGGTGATCATGGGGGTGATGGGCTATCCGAAACGGGTGTCGTTCCTGTCGGGGTTGGCGGTGGCGCAGATCAGCGAGTTCTCCCTGATCCTGGTCGCGCTCGGTCTGCAGCTCGGTCAGATCGAGAACGAGACGGTCGGTCTGGTGACGCTGGTCGGCCTCATCACCATCGGTCTCTCGACCTATCTGATCCTGTACTCGCAGCAGATCTTCGACCGCATCTCGCCGCTGTTGTCGGTCTTCGAGAAGCGCACGCCCACCGTGCCCGACGAGGCCCACCAACCGGAACCGGCCGACGTGATCATGTTCGGTTTCGGACGCTTCGGCACGCACCTCGCACGTCAGCTGGCGCACGAGGGGCAGTCGGTGCTGGTGGTCGACTGGGATCCGCACGCAGCCACCGTGATCGACATCGAGGGCGTGCGTGTGCTGTACGGCGACGCCGAGGATCCGGAGTTCCCGAGCTCGCTTCCCCTCGCGACGGCGACGTGGGTGGTCTCGGCCGTGCCTCGGTACGACACGAACATGGTGCTGATCGACGCCGTGCGGCACTGGGGCTTCACCGGCAAGATCGCGGTGACGGCCCACACCGATGCCGACGCCGCCCGGATCGGTCGGGCCGACGTCGATCTCGTGATGCAGCCCTTCCTCGAGGCAGCCGACGACACCGTCGAACAGCTTCTCAGCAGCTGAGGGTCTCCGGTCGCGACCGGCCATGATGGGGCGATGACGTCACCAGGAGAAGCCCGTCTGCCCGTTCGAGGGCCCGAGGACGACCCTCGTCTGGCCGAGCTGTTCGCGAAGGGGCTGAACGGACCCGACGGCAGACCGCTCAACATCTTCGGCACCCTCGGCAACCACCCGGACCTCCTGCGGCGATGGCTCGTGTTCGCCGCGCACGTGCTCTCGAAGAACACCCTCAACCCACGCGATCGTGAGCTGTTGATCCTGCGCACCGGATGGAACTGCCGCAGCCGCTACGAGTGGGGACAGCACGTGGTCATCGCTCGAGAGTGCGGCATCTCCGACGCCGAGATCGAGCGGGTGAAGGCGGGACCGTCCGCCGACGGGTGGTCGGCCGACGACCAGTTGCTGCTCACGGCCGCCGACGAGCTGCACACGACCTCGTCGCTCGGCGATGCGACCTGGGCGGGGCTCGCTCGGCACCTCTCGACCGAGCAGGTGCTCGACCTGGTGGCGACGGTCGGCAACTACCACCTCGTGGCGATGTTCCTGAACTCGACGCGGGTGGAGCTCGATGCCGGGGTGCCCACCGTCGAGATGCCCACCGTCGAGAGGCCGCCGGTGACGTCCTGAGCGACCGTCGCACACCGCTGTCCCGGTTCACGGGCTGGTTGGGGTCGGTGCTGTCGCGCCCGTCGGGGTCGGTGTCCGGCCCGTTCGATCCGGCGTGGGACACCCTCCTTCGCGACCGCGATCCGCACTGGGCCCGTCTCGACGACCACGAACGTGAGCGGATGGAGCATCTCGTGGGCGTCTTCGTGGCCCGCACCCGATGGGAGTCGGCACGTGGCTTCGTGCTCGACGACGAGATGCGTGTGCTCATCGCCGCGCAGGCGTCTCTGCTCCTGCTCGGTCTCGACCACGACGAGTTCGGTGGTCCGAGCCGCGTGATCGTCCACCCGTCGACCGTGGTGCTCCGTGGCCGCCGCTCCGTGGGCGTCGGCCGGGTGGAGACCTCTGGCGCGTACCGGGTGCTCGGTCAGGCTCACCACCGCGGCCCGGTGCTGCTCTCGTGGTCGTCGGTGCGGTCGGGGCTCGAACGCCCGGACCGCGGTCAGAACGTCGTCTACCACGAGTTCGCCCATCAGCTCGACATGCTCGACGGGACGGTCGACGGAACCCCGCCGCTCGACGACGAGGCCGCCCGACAGCGGTGGGTCGAGGTGTGCACCGCGGCCTACGACTCGGTGCGCGACCCCGGCGTCGGCCCAGGGGCCGACACGGCGCCCAACGTGTTGCGGGCGTACGCCGGCACCAACCCCGGTGAGTTCTTCGCCGTGGCCACCGAGGTCTTCCTCACCCGACCGCACGAACTGCGTGCGCAGCATCCGTCGCTGTACCGTGAGCTCGTCGGCTACTACCAGCAGGATCCAACACGACGG
>REDU01000083.1 GCA_007693335.1 Ilumatobacter sp.
TCGCCGCGTTCGTGGGTTCGCCCGGAGCTCCGAGCGAACCGCAGACCAGGTCGGAGGACCAGCCCGCATCAGCGAGCGCGGCCCGCAGGTACTTGACCACCTGAGCCGAGCCGCCTCGCGGGTAGAACAGCAGGCCCATCGTCACGGTCGGGCTCATGCCCACGACGTTACAGCCGCTGGCGCGACGGCACCGGGATGAGTCCGGTGTGCAACCAGCGTGCGAGCGGGATGCAAGGTGTGGGTGGCACGGTGGACACCATGATCGCGAACCATGCGAGGTCCTCGCTGCACCCCACGGAGCTCGGCACGATCCTGTCGGTGTGGGCCCACCCCGACGACGAGAGCTTCCTCGCCGGCGGGATCATGGCCGAGGCCGCAGCCAACGGTCAGCGGGTCGTGTGCGTGTCGGCCACAGCGGGCGAGCACGGGACCGACGATCCCGACGAGTGGCCCCCGGACCGTCTCGGCCGACTGCGTCGGTGGGAGGCCCGGGCGGCGATGGCGGTGCTGGGCGTGGACGATCACCGCTGGCTCGGCCTCTCCGACGGTGGACTCGCCGAGACCGACGCCGACGGGCCGATCGACGACATCGCCGGACTGATCGACGAGGTCCGGCCGGACACGATCCTGACGTTCGGGCCCGACGGGATGACGTTCCATCCCGACCACTGCACGATCTCTGCCTGGGTGACCGAGGCCTGGCGTCGTCGTGGTGCGACTGGTCGCCTCCTCCACGCCGCGGCGTCGGTGTCCCACCTGGAGACGTGGGGTGAACGGTACGAGGCATGGGGGATCTACATGACCGACGAGCGGCACGTCGGGATCCCCGATGACCGGCTGGCAGTGCGGCATCCTCTCTCGCCGACCACGCTCGACCAGAAGGTGACCGCGCTGTTGGCGATGCACTCCCAGGTCGCCCCGGCCCTCACCGTGCTCGGTCCCGACGACTTCCGTGCCGAGAACGCCGTGGAGTGCTTCGTCGCCTGTGCACCGTCCTGATCGGGTCCCTGCCCGTGCGCGAGGCTCCGCCCGCCGCGTGCTGGGGCACGGCCGCCGCGAGGTACCCGATCACGTCACGGGGTGTCGGCGCGCGAGCCGATCGATCGCCGGCGGGCGATGCGGTCGGCATCGGCGTCGATGCCGGGCAGCTGCACCGCCACACTGCCGAGCTGTTCGCCGACGAGTCGCATGACGATCTCCTCGGCCTCGATCCACGACTCGGCACGCAACCCGCCGGTCAGGTGGCGGTTGTAGGGCTGGGTGAAGGCGATGACCGGCTTGCCCGTGGCGCGCAGCTGTTCGATGTTGTGCGGCGCATCATCGATGTAGCAGTCGGCCTCGACCTGTGGTTTGGAACCCAGGAAACACAGGTCGCGGTACGGGATCTTCTGGTGATCGAGCCAGGCAGCGGTGTCGCCCACCGCCTTCTCGTGCCCCCAGTTCACGTACAGGCGGTGGGTCACGATGCGGATCCAGATCCCGGCATCACTCAGTCGCCACAACGCGTCGGCAGCGCCCTCCACCAACTCCATCGTGCGGAACATGTCGTGCTCCATGACCGCGATGCGGTGATACGTGGCGTACTCGTCGGGGCCGAGACCCCATTCGCCGAAGTCCCAGGACCGCTCGAGCGGCAGGGTCTCGGGATCGACACCCCGGATCTCGGCCAGGATGTCGCGGAACCGCCGCGTGTGGTCGGCCACCACGCCGTCGAGGTCGACCCCGAGGATGAACTGGTCGGCCATCGGTCCAGCCTGCCAGCCGCATCCCTCCCCCACAACGAGGGTCCCGACCGTCCGATGGTTGATGACCTGCCCGGACGGGTACGAGTGCGCCATGAGCCAGCGAACCTCCCGATCGATCGCCAGCGTGGTAGCCGTTCTCGCCGTGTCGGTGCCGCTCGCGGCGTGCAACGACGACGAACCCACCACGCCCACCGTGCCGGACGCTCCGGGGCCGTTGGACCCTGACGACCCGCGCGAGAGCCCGGGCCCAGCGACTCCTGATCCCGTTTCCCCGCAGCCCACGCAGCCGCCCGGGCAGGACCCTGCCGACGACATCCCCGGGCCCGATCTGACCGGGGAGCTCGACCGGGACTGACCGGGTGACACACCGACGGGATCAGTCGCCCCGGCCCTCGTCGCCGTCATCGTCATCATCGTCGTCACTCCCGGGATCACGGTCGGCCGAGGGCCTGTGGCGATCCGGACGACCTCGCCTCGACGCGTCCGACCACTCGACGCCCGTCGCCAGGCGATAGGCGCGGACCGCTCTGCCGAGGGTCGGGTAGAACCGGTCGAGTCCGATCGCGTCGGCGGTGCCGGTGACCTCGATCCGGTCGCGAACGACACCCTTCAGCTCGGCGAACGCCAGCACGACGTCGAGGTCGGCCAGTTCACCGTGGAGCTCGGCCAGCACCTGATCGGCAGTGGCGTCGATGTCGGTGATCGACCCGGCCGCCACCACCACCCAGCGAACCGTTCCTCGCCCGCGGTCGACGAGATCGAGCACCTCCTCGCGGAACAGCTCGGCGTTCGCGAAGAAGAGCGGTGCGCCGAACCGGTAGACCACGAGCCCGGGCAGCCGTCGACCGTCGGGGTGACGCTCGACGTCGTGGTACCCCTTGGTGCCGTCCACCCGAACGAGGGTGGTGGTGTGTGGTCGCCAGGCGCGCTGGATGAGCGCCAGCAGCGAGAACCCGACCGCGATCGCGACCCCCCACAGCACGCCGAGGGTGACCACACCCACGAAGGCCACCGTGCTGAGCAGGAACTCAGCGGGCCGGATCCTCGCCAGCCGGGCCACCCCCTTGATCTCGATCAGTTCGACCACGGCGGCGATCACCACGGCCGCCAGCGTGGCGACGGGGAGCATCCGCAACGCTCCCGGCCAGAACACGAGCAGCCCGGCGATCAGGAGTGCTGCGACCACGTTCGTGAGCTGCGTCCGCGCTCCGGCCGAGAGCGCGACGGGTGTTCTCGACGAGCTCGCACTCACGGCGAATCCCTGCCCCAGCCCGGATGCGAGGTTGGCGGCGCCGAGCGCCACCAACTCGCGATCAGGATCGACTCGTTGGCCCCGCCGGGCCGCGAACGATCGTGAGAGCAGGCTGGTGTCGGTGAGTGCCACCACCGCCACCGTGAACGCCCCCGCCGTCAGCGGGCCGATGTCGCTCCATCGCAACTCCGGCCAGCCGGGTGAGGGGAGCCCGGCCGGTAACGAACCGACCAGGGTGAGCCGATCATCGAGTCCGAGCACCGCCACGGCGATGCTGCTGCCGACCACGGCGAACAGCACGCCCGGCAGGACGGGTCTGATCCGTCTGACGACCACGATGCCGACGAACGAGATCGCGGCGACGGCGAGCGCGGCGATCTGCACCTCGCCGCCCACCACCGCCTGCGAGATCTCGACGGCTCGGCCGATGGTGTTGCGCGACTCGAGTTCGAGCCCGAGCGCGACCGGGACCTGACTCACGATCACCACGGTCACCACACCGTTCAGGTAGCCGTAGCGCACCGGGAGCGAGAGCAGTTCGGTCACGAAGCCGAACCGGGCGAGCCCGGCGATCAGACAGATCGCTCCTGCGCCCACTGCCAGCGCGCCGGCCAGCGCCACGACACGTTCCGGATCACCGAGGGCGAGGGGGAGCACCGCAGCGGCGATGAGTGGGGCGAGGCTGGAGTCGGGGCCGAGCACGAGCACCCTCGAGGGTCCGACCAACGCGTAGACGAGGAGGGGCACGATCGTGGCGTACAGGCCGTTCACCGGAGGGAGCCCCGATGCCTGCGCGTACGCCATCCCGACGGGGACGAGGAACGCCGTGAGGACGAGACCGGCCACGAGGTCGCGTGGGAGGTCAGCGCGCTGGTAGTGGCGCAGCACGGCCAGGCCGGGGAGCCACCGGGCGACGCCATGCGGCGTCGCCCCACGTCCTGTTCGGGTGTCCGGCACGCCGGCCATCGTCGCACGGCAGCGCTCGCCGGCGTACCACTTGCGGAATCACAGCGTTGCGTGCGAGGTTTCCCACCTCATGGGGAAGCGTTCGACCAGCTCCAAGTCCACCACCCCGCCGAAGGGGCGACCCACACCGAAGCGCGATCTCCGCCCCGCCGGCAGGAGTCGTCGGGCCTTCTACGGCTGGCTCGCCGTGGTGTTCGCCGTGGCGGCCTTGATCGGTGTGGCGATCTACATCGGTTCCGACCAGGAGATCCGCCCGCTGCAGGGCGGAGCTCCGGTCCGGATCGGGCCTGCTGACTCGCCGCTCACCACCTGACGGTTCGAGTCGGCGGATCTCGCGGCGCGTCCTCGATGCCCTCGAGGTCGAGGCGCGCCCTGCCGCCATCAACGGGCGGTCGGCGTGCCGCCGCTGGGTGACCGTTGCAGGCGCGTTCAGTGCGTGGGGTGCGGCATGATGACCGGATGCTGGAGCGGGTGTCGTGGGCCCACCACCTGGTGGTGGGGGGAGCGGTGGCGGGTTGTGTCGGGAGCAGCCAGCGACGTGGTCACGAGCGCTTCATCCCCGTGGACTTCGGCGTGCCCACCGACGTCACGATCAACGGCCAGCACCGCTACGAGCTCGGGTTCACCCTGCCCGAGGCCCGCCTCTCGTCGGGGGAGCTCGCACTCGACATCATCGGGACCGACGAGACGATCGAGACGGATCGTTTCGAAGTGGTGGTGGCCGGCTTCGACCTGCGGGAGCCGCGATGCAACGTCGGTCGGATCGGCGCCAGCGGTGGGTGCCCGCTGAGCCGCGACGGCGATGTGTACCGGACGGTGATCGAGCCGCTGGCATCCGGCGAGGGGATCACCATCGGCGGCACGATCGAGGGCATCGTCGCGTTCGAACTGCCCGACCCGCCCCCGCTCCCCGAACGGCGATCCACCCCCGACCGTCGGCCGCTCGCGCTCGGGCTGCTGCCCGTCGGCTTCGGCACCGCGGCCGCGGTGTACCGGCAGTCGTCGCGCCGTGGTCGCAACGAGGTGTTCGCCGGTGGCGCCGCCGACGCCGCGTTCGGCACGCTGCCCCCTCCGGGCGTCGACACGGTGCCGATCACCGGTGACGTCGCGGTCGACGACGAGGCATGGAGCCGGGCACTCGAGGCCAGCAACGTGCCACCGTCCGCCACGGCCACGTCGAGCCCGCTCCTGGTGCACACGATGCGCTCGGCGTTGTCGTCGGCCACCACTCCGCCGTCGAGCTCGGGCTCGGGCGGATCGAGCGGTGGGCTCTCGGGTGGCAGCGTGGGCGGCGGCGGCGACGGGCGATCGGGCTCCTGGTGACCCTTCCGGCGAGCTGGAACTACCCCACCGCGATCTGGAGCGGCGCCGGCCGGGTGGCCGACCTCCCCGACGCGTGTCGGCTGGCCGGGATCCGTTCTCCGCTGGTGGTGACCGATGCCGGGCTCGCCCCGACCGAGCTCGTGCGTGGACTGGTCGATCTGCTCCGAACAGCGGGTCTGAGGGTCGGGCTCTTCGGCGACGCCCGCGCCGATCCGACCACTGCCGACGTCGAGCGTGGCATCGTGGCGTTCGGACGGGGCGGCCACGACGGCGTGGTGGCCGTGGGTGGCGGTTCGGCGCTCGATGTCGGCAAGCTCGTGGCGTTCGCCGCCGGTCAGGCGCTGCCGCTCCTCGACTACGTCGACGAGGGTGACAACTGGCGTGCTGCCGATCCGGGTGCCATGGCCCCCGTGATCGCCGTGCCCACCACGGCGGGCACCGGCTCCGAGGTCGGACGTGCGGGGGTGGTGCTCGACGAGTCGACGCACACCAAGCGGATCGTCTTCCATCCGGCCATGGTTCCCGCCGTGGTCGTCTGCGATCCGGAGCTCACGATCGGACTCCCCGCGTCCCTCACGGTCGGCACCGGGATGGATGCACTGGCGCACTGCCTCGAGGCCTATTGCGTGCCGACCGAGCATCCGATGGCGGACGGCATCGCGATGGAGGGCATGCGGCTGGTGTTCGAGCACCTCCCGGTCGCGCTGTCACGTCCGGATGACCTCGAGGCTCGTCAGCAGATGCTGTGGGCGGCCGTGATGGGAGGCACCGCGTTCCAGAAGGGGCTCGGCGCCATGCACGCGCTGGCCCATCCGATCGGCGCCCACCACCGGACCCACCACGGGATGACCAACGCCGTGCTGATGCCGTACGTGCTCGCGGCGAACCTCCGGGCGATCGGGCCCCGCCTCGATCGCCTCGCTCGGTGGCTCGACCTGGGCACGGCCGCCGATGACGTGCTGCGTGCCGTGGTCGATCTGCGCTCGTCGCTCGGTGTGCCGGACACGTTGGCCGCTCTCGGCGTGCCGGCCGATTCGAGCGACACGATCGCCGCGGCCGCGCCCCTCGATCCGTCGGCGGCTGGCAACCCGGTGCGGCTCACGACCGAGCTGGCGGGCCGGATCTTCGATGCCGCCCACTCGGGTCGACTCGACTGAGTGTGTTCGCCCTCGCTCGTCGCAGGCTCGTCGTCAGCCGGGCACCGGGGTGCACGGCGAGATACCGTCGGGCCATGACACCCGAGGAACTCCGTGCTCGCGTGGCCGATCGGGAGATCGACACCATCGTGCTCGCGTTCTGCGACCACTACGGACGTCTGATGGGCAAGCGCGTCGACGCGGCGTTCTTCCTCGCCGGTCTCGACGCCGGGGGCGACCAGGCGGGCACCCATGTGTGTGACTATCTCCTGACCGTCGACATGGAGATGGAACCGGTGTCGGGCTACCCGTTCGCCAACTGGTCGACCGGCTACGGCGACGTGCACCTCGTGCCCGATGTCGACACCATCCGAGGTGCTGCCTGGGCGCCCGGTACGGCATGGGTGATGTGCGATGTGGAGGCCGTCGAGACGCACGATCCGGTGTCGGTGGCACCACGGTCGATCCTGCGCCGATCCGTCGAACGTCTGGCCGGGCACGGGTTGACGGCGATGGCGGGCTCCGAGCTCGAGTTCTTCCTCTTCGAACAGTCGTACCGCGAGGCGTCGTCGGCCGGGTACGCCGGGCTCGAGCCGGCGGGCTGGTACGTGGAGGACTACCACCTCCTGCAGGGGGCCCGGGTCGAGCCGTTCGTGGGTGACGTGCGCAGGGCGCTGAGCGACTCGGGTATCCCGGTCGAGAGCTCCAAGGGTGAGGCCGGCCGTGGTCAGCACGAGATCAACATCCGGTACGCCCACGTGGTCGAGATGGCCGATCGACACGCCCTGTTGAAGCACGCGATGAAGGAGATGGCCGACACCCGCGGCACCAGCGTGACGTTCATGGCCAAACCGCACGATGCCGACGTGGGCAGCTCGAGCCACCTCCACCTGTCGCTGTGGCGCGACGGGCAGAACGCGTTCGTGGGTGCCGGCGGCGAGCCGAGCGACGAGTTCCGGTGGTTCCTCGCCGGCTGGATGGCCCATGTGGACGACTTCATGGTCTGTTACGCGCCCACGATCAACTCCTACAAGCGTTACCGCGACCTGTCGTGGGCGCCCACCCGCGTCGCGTGGTCGCGCGACAACCGCACCGCCGGGTTCCGTGTGCTGGGCCACGGCCCGAGCCTGCGCATCGAGTGCCGCATCCCGGGCGCCGACGTGAACCCGTACCTCGCGTACGCGGCGTCACTCGCGAGCGGGCTGCTCGGCATCGAGCAGCAGCTCGAGCCGCCGCCGTCGTTCGACGGTGATGTCTACGGCGCGGACCAGCTGCCATCGCTGCCATCGAGCCTCGAGCACGCGGTGATGGCGTTCCGTTCGAGCGCGGCGACGACGGAGGCCTTCGGCGCCGACGTGGTCGAGCACTACTCCCGGGTCCACGAGGTCGAGGTGGAGGCCCACGCCCGTGCGGTGAGCGATTGGGAGCGCACCCGCTACTTCGAGCGCATCTGACGGTTGAGCACGTCAGAGCCGATAGGTGGCGACCAGGGGAGCGTGGTCGGACCACCGGTCGGCGTAGACCTCGGTGCGGTCGACCCAGCAGTCCTTCGCGACGTCGGCCAGTCCGGGCGACGCGATCTGATGGTCGATCCGCCACCCGGCGTCGTTGTCGTACGCCCGGCCCCGATACGACCACCATGTGTACGGACCCGGACCGGGCCCGCCGAACCGGCGGCCGAGGTCGACCCAGCCGAGCCGGTCGAACCAGCGGTCGAGGTGCGCCCGCTCGTCATCGAGGAATCCGGCCTTGCCGATGTTGCCCTTCCAGTTCTTGATGTCGGCCTCACGGTGCGCGACGTTGAGATCGCCCGTGAGCAGCACGTGGCGTCCATCGGCGCGCAGGGCGGTCATGCGCGTCGTCATCGCCCGGAAGAAGGTGTGCTTCTCGTCCATCCGGGCGGGATCGTCGGCGTCGCCGGTGTGCACGTACGCCGAGATGACCGTGAGCACCGAGCCGTCGTCGAGACCGAGATCCGCCTCGATCCACCGTCCCGTGCCCGCGAACGCCCGGGATCGTCCACCCGTGCGGTGCGACAGGATCGGGTGACGGCTCGCCACGGCCACGCCGGCGCGGCCCTGTGTCGATGCCTCGGCGTGCACGATGTGCCACCCCTCACCCACGCACTGCTCGAGCAGACCGGCCACGAGTTCGTCGGGTGCTCGGACTTCCTGCATCGTGATCACGTCGGGTGAGCACCGTTGCGCCCATCGGTGCATGCCCTTGCGCACGGCCGCACGCAGGCCGTTCACGTTCACGGAGGCGACGGTGAGGGTCATGCCGGAGACGATCGTTCCGGTGATGGTCCCACGCGGAAGTACTCCGCGAGGCACGTGCGGTAGGCCGCGTCGTACTCGTCGTACCGGTCGCGCAGCGCCGTCCCGGGCCAGTCGTCGGGGAGCAGCTCGGCCGGGAGGAGGGGATCGGCCTGGAAGTGGCGGAGCACGGCCGCACTCGTGACGAATCCCTCCGCCAACGCACCGGGTTCGCAACGCTCGAGCGGCGCGACGATCGATGCCATGCGACGCTGCAGCTCGCCGGCGTGGTCGGACCATGCGTGGAGATCCCACAGCGAGCCGACCAGCGCCCTCGGGTCGCTGTGGGGGTGGACCCCGAACCATCGCACCTCGTCGGTGTCGATCGTCGGTGGGTCGAGGTTGTCGGGACGCAACCAGACCCCCTCGCGCAGTTCGGCGAGTCGGGCGCGGGTGAGGTCGTCGCGGAGGCGGGCCCGTTCGGTGGCGGGGCGCCGGCCTTCGGCGACCACCACCGCTTGACGCCAGCTCGATCCGTCCCACGGGGTGGTGCGGGCCGATCGACTCTCGAGCTGACGGCGTTGGCGACCGAGCAGGCGCTCTGACGTGAGCTCGTACCAGCCGTCGTGGGCGGTCACCTCGCCGGCGCCCGCCATGCGGGAGAGTGCGGTGCGGGCCGTGCCCTCGGCGATGCCGAACAGCCCGGCAGTGCGCACCAGTGACGCGACCGGGGCGCGTGGTGGCAGGTTGCCGAGCAGTAGTGACAACAGGACCGAGCGCGCCGTGAGCGGTCGGGAGGTGGGTGGGGTGGTCGTGAGGGCCACGGCCGTCACTCTATGGCGTACCCGCCGTTCATTACATATTGACGGCGCATGTCGAAACTTCGTATGATGAGGCCATGCGCATCGACACCACCACCTCTGCCGACCTGGAAGCCAGCGATCGCGCCTTCCGCACCGGCGGCATGGTGCCCGCCGATGATCGTCTCCCTCAGGTGTTGCCGACCGGTCGCCTGACGGCCTCGGGTATGCCCGTGCCCGAGCTGCGCGCCGAGCTGCGGCGCATCTCCGATCTCCGCAATGTGGGTGCGGTGGCGCTCGTGTGGGTGCAGGCGGCCGTCACCATCGGGCTCGCCGTGTGGCTCGCGCATCCGCTCGCCTACGTCGCTGCCGTGGTGCTCATGGGGCCCGTGTTCGCCCGGTTCGCGATCCTCGGTCACGAGGCGGCGCACAAGCTGCTGTTCACCAACAAGCGGGCCAACGACTGGGTGGGCGCGTGGCTGTGTGCCTATCCCGGCTTCGTGCCGCTCGAGGTCTACCGCCGGGTGCACTTCGCCCACCACAAGGACGAGTTCGGGCCGAACGAGCCCGACATGAACCTGTACGTCGACTACCCCGTGAGCCGGTCGAGTCTGCGCCGCAAGCTCGTGCGTGACGCCGTCGGCATCTCGGGCTGGAAGAACCTCCAGCCCCTGCTCCGGGCGTCGATCCACGGTGGCCCGAGCACCTCGATCGCCCGCCGCATCCTCGGCACCCAGGTCGTGCTGTTCGCGGGCTTCACCGCGCTCGGTCGTCCCGAGCTGTACCTGCTGCTGTGGCTGCTGCCGTGGATGACCTCGTGGCGGGTGCTGAACCGGCTCCGCTCGATCGCGGAACACGGCGGCATGGAGCGGAGCGACGATCGTCGCCGCACCACCCATCACGTCCGCCAGACCCGCCTGGCCAACTTCTGGCTCGTTCCGCTCAACACCGGCTGGCACCTGGCCCACCACGTCGACATGGGGGTGCCGTGGCGCAACCTCCCGAAGCTGCACCGCGAGTTGGTCGACGCCGGCTGGGTCACGCCCGATCTCGAGTACCGCAACTACCGGGCGCTCTGGCGGGCCGCCTCCTCGCGTCCCTGAGCCGGGTCGGGCGCGTTCGCGTCAGCACACAGGCCCAACGATCGGTCTGTGCGCTGACATGAACCGTGGGTCGGTCGTCCGTGCTGGGGTGCCAGCGCCCACACGGCTTCACCGCGACCAAGGACGAGTACGTCGACTGGTCGGCCGGTGAGCTCCACCAATTCGACGACCACGTCGATCTCGTCGGGAGCGACTGGGGTGCCGGGCTGACGCTCCGTCTCGCCACGCACCCGGACCGTCCCGTCGGGCTGCGATCGTGGGCGATCGACGTCGCGAACGAGGAGCGAGCGGGGATCTACGAGATGTTCGGCGCTCGCACCGTCGAACTCGAGGGCTGGGTCACTGGTGGCCGATGGAAGATCCTGCTCAGGACTCGAGGTAGCCCCACTCGTGGAGCGCTGACACGATGCGGGCTGCGGCGTCGGGCGGGTCGAGGGTGACCGTCTCGCCGTGGGCCGACGTGGCGCCGGCGGCGGTCAGGGCTCGCACCCGGTCGAGCGCACTCTGGCCCTCGGGGGCTGGCACCACCCGTGTCCTCGGTCGGAAGGGACGGATCGAGTCGGCGTGCTGCTCGGCGTGCCTCGGTCCGGGCACCACGTCGATGGTCGCCTGTTTGGCGGCCAGCTCGGCGGCCAGGGTGGCGCGCCTCAGGGTGGCGACCGATCCCTCGACCGACAGCACCGCTGGGGTGGTCACGGTGAGCTGTTCACGCCGTCCGCCGTCGAGGCGACGGAGCGCCCGAACCACCGGTGCGCCGCTCGCATCCACCCGGCCGTCGACGGTGAGCTGGATGAGCCCGAGTGCCTGGGCGGCACCGAGCTCGGCCGCGAGGAACGCCGGCACCGATCCCGAGCCGCGGTCGGGCGAGTAATCGCCGCACACGACGATGTCGACGCCCCCGAGTTCGTCGTTCATCGCCTCGGCCAAGGCGGCAGCGACGCGATCGCTCGGGAGGTCGACGGAGGCGTCGATCCGGACGACCCGGTGAGCGCCGGCGGCGAGCGCACGCCGCAGCACCGGGTCGGTCTCGGGGGGTCCGAGCGTGACCACGACCACCTCGGCCGTTGGGGCGTCGAGCGACGCCGTCATGGCGAGCGCCGTCTCGAGCGCGGCCTCGTCGGCGGCCGAGACCCCGGCTCGACGGGCATCACCCTCGAGGTCGACCCACTTCCAGCAGACGACGATCCGGTGCGACGGCGTGCCGTGGTCGGTCATGTGCGGCGGAAGACGACCCCGTGGCCGCCATCGGGGTAGGACCACGAGATGGCGCCCTCGCGGTTGCACACGAGATAACACGTGCCGCATTCGAAGCACTGCTCGTAGTTGAAGACGATGCCGCCGTCGGAGGTGGGCACGAACAGGTTGGCCGGGCAGGCGACCACGCACTCACGGGTGGTGCACCCGGCGCAGGTGTCGCCATCGACCACGATGTGCGCGCGCTCGTGTACGTCGAACCGGGTGGTGTCCATCCGGTCCTGGAACGAGATCTCGGGCCACTCTGGTCGACGGCTCATCCCGACCAGTCTCGCCGAGTCGGTGGCGCGTCACTCATCCGAAGCTCCGTAATCCGGTCCAGGCGTCGCGGGCGAGATCGCGGATGCCGATACCGGCCCGCTTGCGTTCCTCGCGCACGATACGGCGCAGGCCGGGCTTCGGCTGCGGGTTGTCGACCCGGAACACCCGCTCGACCACATTGGCGATCATCTGGGGATACTGGTGCTGGACCCGGTCCGAGAGTACGAGGCCGGGGGCCCGGTGGAGCTTGTCGTGGTCGCGCAGCACGAACGTGTCGCCGAGGCGCCGCTCGTACCCGGCCAGACCGGGAGCGCTCGTGTCACCGGCGGCCAGCGCATCGGCGGTGGCTTCACCCGCGTACATGCCGCTCGCCATCGCGAAGTTCACGCCCTCGAGCCAGATCCCCGCGGCCAGGCACATCGAGGCGGCGTCACCGGCCACCAGCATCCCGTCGGTGGTGAGCGTCGGCATCATCGACCGTCCGGCTTCGGGGATGAGGTGTGCGGAGTACTCGACCACCTCACCGCCCTCGACCAGGGGGGCGATCGCCGGGTGTGCCTTGAGGTCGGCGATGATCTCCTCGGGTCGCTGCTGCTGGGCGGCGAGCGCCGGGAGCTTCAGCACCACGCCGACGCCGAGCGTGTCGAGGTTGGTGTAGACGAACCCGCCGCCGTTGACGCCACCGGTGCCGCCGAGGATCTCGATGTCGACGCCCTCCCGACCGCGCACGCCGAACCGCTGTTCGATCACGTCGCGGGGGAGCGCGATGGTCTCTTTCACCCCCACCGTGTAGTTGTCGGCTGCGGTCTGGTGCTCGCGGAACAGCCCTGCCTCCTTGGCGAGGAAGCTGTTCACGCCGTCGCATGCGATCACCACGCTGGCGCGCAGGTCACCGTCGGGGCGGTCGGTGCGGACCCCCACGATTCGGCCGGCCTCGTCGCGGAGGAGCCCCACCGCGGTGGTGGACGTGACCACCTGCACGCCGTCGGCCTCGGCCTTCTGGGCGAGCCAGTGGTCGAAGTCGGGTCGATACGCGGTGGCGCCGTTGTAGGGCGGATCGGCCCAGTGCTGCGAGCGGAAGTCGACCGTCATCGCCTGTGAGTCGGTGAGCACCATCGTCGAGCGTCGGGTGATCCACCGCTGGATGGGCACTTCCTCCCACCAGTTCGGGTGGAGCTGGTCGAGGATGCGGGGGTACACGACCCCGCCGTACATGTTCTTGCTGCCGGCGAAGGGCCCGCGCTCGAGCAGGATCACCGAGTGGCCGCGGCGCGCCAGTGCCGTGGCCGCGCACGAGCCGGCGGGACCCGCGCCCACCACCACGACGTCGACGGCGACGGGTTCGGCGGTCATCGCGCACCCCGCTCGGCGAGGAGCCCCTCGAGCTCGTCGACCACGGCGTTGGCGTCGGCCACGATCGCGAGGTCGGACATCTGCATCATCGGGCAGTGGGGGTCGGTGTTCACGCTGATGACGTGATCGGGATGACCGAGCCCACTCGTGTGCTGCACGGCACCGCTGACGCCGAACGCCAGGTACAGCGATGGGTCGACCACCACGCCGGTGGTGCCGATCTGGCGCTCGTGGCCCACCCAGTTGCGATCGGTGATGACGCGAGTGGCACCCATTGCAGCGTCGAGGTCGGCCGCGATGCGGGCGAGCTGCGCGAACCGGTCGGCAGTGTCGAGGCCGGCGCCTCCTCCGAGGATGCGTGGTGCCTCACTGAGGTCCATGGTGGCCACGTCGGGTGGGAGCAGTGCGGCGATCTCCGGGTCGGGGAGGGGTTCGGGCGTGGTCGGCGCGGCGTGCTCGGTCACGTCGACCGCTCCCACCGCCGTCGTGGCAGCGTGGCCACTCAGCGGATCGCGGACCCCCGGCTGCAGGGTGGCGACGAAGCCGCCGTGGGGTCGGAACGTGTGGAGTTCGAGCCCGGCCCCGCGGCTCACGACCACCCGGCCGCTGCCCACCTCGACGGCGCCCGCGTAGAGGGGTCGGCCGAGGGAGTGAGCGAGCCGTGGTGCGAGGTCGCGCCCGTCGGGTGAGGAGGGGAGCAGGACCACGTCGTGGTCGATCAACAGCGGCCGCAGACGCACCGCCCAACCGGCGGGCGCGTACGCGCCCAGCTCGACGGATCGCACGTCGTGCCCGAGGCCGGTGGTGTCGGTCTCGGCGGTTCGCGAGCCCACCAGGAGCACCCGGCCGTCGGCTTCGGCGGCGGCCTCGGCGGCACCGGCGGGCAGTGCGCCATCACGGACGGGGATCACGGCCAACATCGGTCGCCAAACTACGGGAGCGGGGACGGTGGGCCCCAACCGTCCGGGTGAGGATCAGCTCGGAGCGAGGCCACGGAGCAGGGCATGACAGGTGTGCTCGTACGTCGCGGCCCAGTCGATCCCGGGCGGGGCCGACCCCGCCATCTCGAGGCTCACGAGCCCGTGGCAGGTGCCCCACACGGCAACGGCCGTGGCGAGCGGATCGGCCTCGGCGAGTGCACCGTGCTCCATCGCCCGCGCCAGGCCGCGCGCCAGCACGTCCAATGCCCCGTTCGCGATGGGGACCGTGGCGTCGCCCGGTTCGTCGCCCGGCACCGGCCGATCGAACATCAGCGAGTAGTGCTGGGGGTGGTCGAGCGCGAAGCGTCGGTAGGCAGCGCCCTGCTGATCGAGGTCGGCCAGGGGGTCGTCGGTGGGGATGACGGCCTCGAGCGCCTCGGTCAACCGGGTGAAGCCCTCGGTGAACAGCTCGTCGACCAGTCCGTCCTTGCCGCCGAACCGTGAGTAGACGGCCATCGTGCTGTGCCCGGCTGCGGTCGCGATCTTGCGGATCGTGAGCCCTGCCGGGCCCTCGACGGTGAGGATCCGGCGGGCGGCCCCCACGATCGCCTCCCTGGTCGGATCGTCCTGCACCGTGCGAACGGTCCTGCTCCGGGCGCGTTCAGGCCCCCGCCACCGAGAAGCCGAGGGAGCGAGCTGCCTGGGCCTGACGGACGTCGAAGCTCACGAACGTGAGCGCGGTGCCGAGTCGGCGGGCGGCGCCGAGATGGAGTGCGTCGAGGGTCCGGACGCCGGTCTGCTCGCCGATCGTGGCCGCCAGTTCGCACGTCGCGGCGTCGAGCTCCACGATCGAGAAGGAAGCGAGGTCCTGGGCGAACGACGTGCGTGCGTCGGCAGCAGCGGTGGCAGGGAGCAGGCGGGCGAGGTTCCTGCGGACCTCGACCACCGTGTGACGGCCCGTGACGAGCACCGGGTCGCTCGCCAGGAGCTCGTCCGCACGTCGCGAATCCGGCTCGTCGACGTAGCGCTTCAACAGTGCGCTCGTGTCGACGTAGAGGGTCACTCGGCGCGGTCCTCGTCGAGGACGTCCTGCACCGACCGAAGGGGTGGGTGGCGGCGGATCGGCGTGAGGCCGGACCCGCTGGCCGGTGTGAGCCACCCGGCAGCCGCCGCGGCCTCGAGGTCGACCCGACCGATCAACGGCCCGATCATCGCGATCGGACGACCTCGATCGGTCACGGTGATGTGTTCGCCGGCGGCCGCCCGCTGCACGTACGACGACAGCTTGGCCTTGAGCTCCCGGATCGCCACGTCCATGTGGTCACACTAACAGCTGTCGTGACTACCTGGGTGTGGCGCCCGGATGCGGAGCGTCGGGTCGCTCCACCCAGCTCGAACCGTCGATCGCTGGCTGGTATCCCTCCTCGGCGCTCAACTTCTGTGCGATGGCGGCGAGGAGCACGCCGTAGACCGCCTTGGAGGCGATGTCGGCGGAGCTGTAGATCAGGTTCCGGAGCACGACGCCGTTCGGATCGCTCCAGATCTGCGGCATGAGGTAGGCCAGCGGGTAGATCGACCACGAGACGAGGAAGAGGTACCACACGGCGGTGAACATCTTGGCCACGCCCGGGGAGGACTTGGCCTTTGCATCCCTGATCGTCTGGTAGGCCACGACGAGGAGCCAGAGATAGAACACGGTGCTCACGCCACCCCACACCCAGAACTGGGCGCCACCATCGACCTCGTCGAACTGGCCCACGTAGCCGGTCCAGATCATCGCGAGGCCGGCGACGACGAACGCTGCCCAGCGCCGGAAGAACAGCGTGCCGGTGATCCCGCCGACGATCAGGAGCTGGGTCAACAAGACCGGCACGTCGATCGACCAGTTCATGTAGCGGAACCCGTTCGAGAAGAGGTCACCGGAGGGCACGTAGGCCGTGCCGTCCCACGTGAATCCCCCGTACCACCGCAGCGCGAGCAGACCGAGCTCGAAGAACGCCGACACCATCACGACACCCGTGAGGTACGAGGTCAGTCGATAGCGCGGTGAGATCGACTTCGCCGTGGCGAGGGAGTACACCAGGCACGCGGCGAACACCGCGGCCGTGAGGGTGAACACGCCCAGGACCACCTCGAACTGGGCGACTGAATAGCTGAAGAGGTTCTCGAAGGTCACGACGGACTCCTTGGTGGGGGGACCGGAGTTTTCGGGTCGCCTCGGGTCTAGCGCAACGGTTCCGGTGGGGGGAGATCCAGCGCGGTGTCGTCCGACACCTCGGCCGACGCCGCCGACGCCGCCGACGCCGTCGTCCACCGCCGTCAGGCGATGGCGAGACCGGCCCGTTCGCCGTCGACCACGGCGGCGTGGGCCCGGCGCGGGGCCACGCAATCTCCCACTCGTTCGACGCTGACGCCGGCGGCACGGAGGTCGTGGAAGAGCCACTCGACGGGGTTGGGTGGCACCGCCAGAACGACCCAGTCGGGTGTGCGCGTGAGGTTCTGACCCGTGGGGTGGTGGAGCAGGGTGAGTTCCCGGCCCTCGAGTCCCATCGGCACGAGGTCGGTGGTCTGGGTGATGCCCTTGTCGGTGGCCCGGATCCACCAGTTCTCCATGTCGAGGGTGATGCCCAGGTCCTGGCCCACCACCATGCCCGGGGTGACGATCTCGACGTTGCAGCCCCGGTCGGCCAGCACCTCGGCCACCGACGTCGCGTGATGGAAGCCGATCTCGTCGACCACCACGACATCGCCGAACGGTTGGGCGGCACCCGACAGCACCTCGGTCACATCGGCCACGTTGTCGGCATCGCCGGGAACCCACCACGGCCGGTTCGGTTCGGCGCCGGTGGCCACGATCACGTGGTCGGGTTGCTTCTCCTCGACGAGGCCGGGCCAGACGCCCACGCCGTGGACGATCTCGACGCCGAGGCGCCGGCACTCGGTGAGCTGGTTGCGGATCATGTCGCCGAACTCGGCCCGGTTCGGGACCGACGCCGCCAGCCGCACCTGTCCACCGGCCTGCGCCTCCTTCTCGTACACGGTGACGCGATGGCCCTGGCGGGCGCTGGCGATGGCCGCCTGCAGACCGGCCGGGCCTGCTCCGACGATCATGACGTCGCGAGGAGCGGGCTTCGTGGGACTCATCTGCACGTACTCGGCCTCGCGCCCGGTGCGCGGGTTCTCGATGCAGCCCAACCAGCGGTTGAGGCCCATCCGGCCCACGCACTCCTGGTTGCACGACAGGCACAGGCGCGTCTCGTCGGTGGCCCCGGCGCGTGCCTTCGCGGCGAACTCGGCATCGGCGATCTGGCCGCGCACCACGCCCACCAGATCGCACTGACCCTCGGCCAACGCCCGCTCGGCCTGCAACGGGTCCTTGAACCGGCCCACGCCCACCACCGGCAGGTCGACCGCCTTGCGGATGGCCGACGGGATGAACATGGCGTACCCCGGCGGGATGTGCATCGACGCCTCGATCATGAACAGGCTGGCCGTGGCCACGCCGATCGAGGTGTTGATGTAGTCGACCTGCCCGGTGGCCTCCACCAGTTCGGCCACCCGCACGGCGTCGTCGATGGTGGTGCCGTGCTCGATCATCTCGTCGCCGCAGATGCGCACCCCCAGCGCCAACCGATTGCCGATCACGGCGCGCACGGCGGCCACGATCTCGATCAGCAGCCTGGCGCGGTTCTCGAGCGAGCCGCCGTAGGCATCGGTGCGGCGGTTGGTGGCGGGCGACAGGAAGCCGCGGACGATCGAGGAGTGCGAGCACTGCAGCTCGATGCCGTCGAACCCGCCCTCGGCGCAGTGCTCGG
>REDU01000012.1 GCA_007693335.1 Ilumatobacter sp.
GGTGAGGCCGGTCTGGGTGAGCCGTTGCTCGACGTGTCGGCCGAGCTCGAACCCGGTTTCGAGGAGGGGTTGCTCGGCTTCGTGTTCTCGCCCGACGGTCGCCATCTCTACGTGCAGACCACGACGGGCGGTGCCACCACCGTCACCGCGTACCCGGTGGACGAGGCCGGGGCGATCGACGCCGCGGCGCGTCGGGAGATCATCGGGTTCGACCAGCCGTACGAGGCGCACAACGGTGGGGACCTCGCGTTCGGGCCCGACGGCCACCTGTACGTGTTCAGCGGCGACGGTGGGTTCGTGGCCGACCCGCAACGCCGCGCGCTCGATCTCACCTCGTTCAAGGGCAAGCTCCTGCGGATCGCCCCGACCCCCGAGGGCGCGCAGCCGTACCGGGTGCCCGACGACAACCCCTTCGTCGACCGGCCCGACGCGCTCGACGAGATCTGGTCGTACGGGTTGCGCAACCCGTGGCGTGGCAGCTTCGACCCGCTGACCGGTGATCTCTGGATCGGCGACGTCGGCGACTTCGCGTGGGAGGAGGTGAACGTGGCCTGGGCCGACGAGGGTGGTGGCCGGGGTGTGAGCTTCGGCTGGAGCGCCTACGAGGGCTCGGAGCGGTTCAACGAGGACCAACCCGCCGACGGTCACGAGTTCCCGTTCTTCGAGTACCCCCACGGCGACGAGGGGTGCGCGATCACCGCCGGCGAGCGGTACCGCGGCGATGCGATCGACACGCTCCGGGGCTGGTTCGTGATGGCCGACTTCTGCACCGGCGTCGTCCGGGCGCTCGAGGTGCTGCCCGATCGGACACCGGGCCGGCTGGTCGAGCTCGGTGTCGTGCCCGTGCCCGTCTCGGTGCGGGCCGGGCCGGGCGGCGAGCTGTTCGTCGTGTCGATCGAGGGTGGGGTGCACCCCGTCGTGCCCGGCTGAGCACCGACTGATCACCGGCTGACAACGGCTGTCGTTGGCTCGCGCCGTGGCGATGATGCCATGATGACGCTCCACGGGCCGGCGAGTTCATCGGCGGCCCGTCCGATCCGATCCAGGAGGTCACAGGTGTCGATCACGTCCGCCGGCGCACCAGAACCCATTGCCGTCGTCCCCAGCCGTGCGGTGCTGGCCGATCTGATCCCCGCGGTGTGGTGGCGCACGATGACGCTCGTGGCCGGTGGTGTGCTGCTCATGGCGGCGGCATCGCAGATCCGGATCCCGCTCGGGTTCACCCCGGTGCCGATCAACGGCGGCACGTTCGCCGTCATGGTGGTCGGTGCGTCGCTCGGCGCGGCCCGGGCGTCGGCCACGATGGGCATCTACCTGTTCGCCGGCATCGTCGGCATGCCGTTCTTCGCCGATGCCCAGAGCGGCTGGACGTACGCCACCGGCGCCACCGGCGGCTATCTGCTGGCCTACTTCGTCGCCGCGGTGATGCTCGGCGCGCTGGCCGAGCGTGGCACCGACCGACGGGTGCGCACGGCCATCCCCGCCATGCTGGCGGCCACGGTCGTCATCTACACGCTCGGTGCCCTCTGGCTCGCCCACGCGCTCGGCGTGCCGGTGTTCGGCAACGACCGCAGCGCCTGGACGCTCGGCGTGCGCCCGTTCCTGGCCGGTGACGCCATCAAGCTGGTGCTGGCGGGTCTCGTGCTGCCGGCGGCGTGGAAGGCGGCCGGTCCGCTCCGGCGCCGCACCGAGTCCTGAGGTTCAGCGCTCCGCGCTGCCGGCCTCTTCGGCGTGGCTCACGATCGCGTGGGCCATCCGTCGGAAGATCAACCAGTGGAACGGCAGCATCGTGAACCAGTAGGCGCGGCCGAACAACCCCTTGGGGGCGAAGAACGCGACCTGGTGCAGCTGTCGGGGTGACTCGTCGGCGTCGTCACCGGTGTTGGGCTCGATCCGCCATGTGAGCCAGGCCTTGCCGGGCACCTTCATCTCGGCTTCGAGCACCAGCTGCTCACCGGCGTCGGCGTTCACCACCCGCCAGAAGTCGAGCGACTCGCCCGCTCGGAGGTCGACCGGATGGCGGCGACCCCGGCGGAGGCCGGGTCCGCCGATCAGCTTGTCGAACAGGCCGCGGAGCCACCACGCCCAGTCGGCCACGTAGTAGCCGTTGGCGCCGCCGATGCGGGCGAAGGCGACGTACAGCGCGTCGGCGTCGGCCGCGGTCGACACGGTCTGGTGGTCGGCGTAGGTGGCGCCGCCGGCCCACTCCGGATCTCCGGGGATGGTGTCGGCGGGGGTGAAACCGGCGTCGCTCCAGCGGGTGTCGACCGCTTCGGTGCGGGTGCGGCGCACCGCGAGCTCGAGCGCCTCCCGGAACGGGATCGGCTCGTGGGGCACGAGGTCGTCGATGTCGTGGTTGCGTTGCACGACCTCGTAGCGCAGCGAGTCGATCAGCGGTCGGGCCACTCCGGCCGGCAGCGGGGTGACGAGGCCGACCCATCGTGACGAGAGCGTGGGCGTGAGCACCGGGATGGGCACGATGATGCGCTTGGGGAGTCCGGCCACCGACGCGAACGTCTGCATCATCTCGGCGTAGGTGACGATGTCGGGTCCACCGATGTCGAGCACCCGGTCGACGTGCTCGGTGTCGTCGAGCACGCGGGTCAGGTAGTACAGCACGTCGCGGATGGCGATGGGCTGGCAGCGGGTGCGCACCCAGCTGGGCGTGACCATGACCGGCAGCACCTCGGTCAGGTAGCGGAGCATCTCGAACGACAGCGAGCCCGATCCGATGATGACGGCGGCGCGGAGCTCGGTGGTGGGGGTGTTGCCCGATGCCAGGATCTCGCCCACGCGGTGCCGGCTCGCGAGGTGCTCGGAGAGGTCGTCGCTGTCGCCCATCCCGCCGAGGTAGACGATGCGTTCGAGGCCGGCGTGGTCGGCGGCGGCGCGGAAGTTCTCGGCGGCCTCGGCCTCGGTGTCGGCGAAGCCGGTGCCGGTCGATCCCGCGCCGATCGAGTGCACCAGGTAGTACGCGACGTCCACGCCGTCGAACGCCGGTCCGAGGGTGTCGGCGTCGAGCACGTCGGCGGTCACGAGTTCGACCTGGTCCGACCAGTCGTACTTCAGGGCGCGTGACGGGGTGCGGGCCAGCACGCGGACCTTGTGCCCGTCTTCGAGCAGCTTCGGGACCAGGCGGCCGCCCACGTATCCGGTGGCGCCGGCCACGAGCACGGTGCGCTGATGATCGGCCATGGCCCGCACCGTACGGCCCGAGCGGGCGTCGCGCACCTCGGAGGCCGGTCGAGGGTGGTCGGCCGGGCCCGGTGGGCCGCGGTCAGCGACGCACGAGCGTGGTGACGAGCGGGTCGATGGTGGCGCCGTCGTCGTGGCAGTCGTCCACGAACCGGGCGAGGGCATCGGCGAGGAGTGGCTCGACGCGCACGTCGTCCACGTCGATCTCGAGGGGTGTGCCGCCGGCGGCCAGGGCCACCGCCCGGATGCCCATCTCGTCGCGCGCCGCCTCGATGGCCGAGACGTCGGCGCGCTCGACGGTGTGCCAGCGGAACCAGCGGCGGGCTTCGATGCGGTCGGGGCTGATCCGCCAGCTGCGGCGGAACGCCTGCACCCAGGCGGCGAAGGCGGTCAGCACGTAGACCGTGCCGATCACGCCGGGCAGCCCGGCCACGACGGCCACGAGGATCGTGGTGATCAGGCCGACCGCGAAGGCGGTGGCGGTCGCGATGTCACGTGCGCCGCCGAAGTGGCGCGGTCCGATCGTGATCGAGAACGCGTCCCCCGACTCGTCGGGGCCCGGGACGGCGGTCGACTCCGGCACGGACACGACGGTAGTGGACCGGTCCGGAAAAGTCGACCGAGTTGATCGGATTTATCACCTTTCACCCTCGAACTGTCTGCGGGGTTCGGGTGGATCCGCCGGTTTCCCGCGGACAGTTCG
>REDU01000050.1 GCA_007693335.1 Ilumatobacter sp.
CAGATGAGCAGCGTCGACGCCTCGGGCCTGATCGGTGCCGGACTGGTGTCGGTGATCGTGTTCCCGATCCTCGCGATGGCGGTGCACCGGCGTTCGGCCGACGAGCTCGGCGCCGGCGACGACGCCCGACACTGACCCCGCCGCACTCAGCGAGACGACGAACTGCGGTCTGTCGCGGTCTCGCGTCGTGCCGTTGGAAGCATCACAGCACTCGTGGCGAGGAAGAAGAGTGCCCCGACCAACGTGCCACCGGTCGCCAGCGAGGAGTTCAGCAGCTCGCCATCCGCCAGGATGACCGCGCCGCAGGCCGAGACCCCGAAGGCGATCGAGCCGAACACGTTGAACCACGTACTCAGTCAGCCGGCAGACGTCGGACGCCAGAACTGCCGGTCGCGCAACAACGGGATCACTGCGATACCCGCACTGATCAGGAAGGCGACCGAACCCGCCGCGTTCGGCACCCAGACGTGATCGCGTTCGCCACGAATCGACTGCGTGTGCAGGGCTGAGCCGGTACTGATGTTGAAGAGTCTGGACGATGGCCGCTCAGCGTCACGGCGACTACGTGTCGAAGATCCGAGTGGCTCCCACCGCAGCAGCTGCCGAGACCGTGGTCCGACGCCATCTCGACCCGAAGACCGACGTCGGGGTGTTCCGACCCGCACTTGTCGCAGAGCTCCAGGAACGCCCGTACGAGTTCGAGATCCAGGTACAGCTGTGCGCGGACCTGAAGCGGATGCCCATCGAAGATCTCACCGTGGAGTGGCCGGAGGGGCTCTCCCCGTTCGTGACGGTGGCGAAGGTCCGCGTACCGCAGCAGGACATCTCGGGAGATGACATCCAGGAGGCCATGGACGCAGTCTCGATCACGCCGTGGCGTGCCACGGAGGAGCACCGTCCGCTCGGCAACCTCATGCGGGCGCGCCGGGAGGTGTACCGACAGTCGTCGATCCTGCGACACGAACTGAACCATCAGGTCCGCAAGGAGCCCCGCAGCCTCGCGGAGGTGTTCCGCGACGCATCGGGTTGACCGTGCCCTCCTGGCGTAGACTCCTCAGGAGGTGAGCATGACATCGCGTCGAGTCATCCTGATCGCGCTCGCGATCGCTCCGATGCTGATCCTCAGCGCGACATCGTGGTCGGCCAATTCCTCCTTGTTCTATCTGGGCATGCTTCCGGCGTCGATCGGCGTGCTGATCAGCGTGCGAGTGGCCGCAGCGGGCGGTGTGCTCACCGGGGCGCTGATGACGCTGGCGGTCCCGTTGCGCGACGAGGTGATCCTGGGCGCGTTGTTCATGGCCGCGATCGGCGCGGTGGTCGGACTCTCGTCGGTGCGCGGATGGCACGGGGTCGGCGCCTACGCAGGCCCCCAGACTGCTTTCGCCTTGATCGGCGCACCGCTCGTCGCACTCGCATCGGGCACCGTCGCGATCGACTCCTCGTGGGGAGCGACGACGATGATGGGCGGAACGGTCGCTGCGGGAGGCCTGTGGATCGCGTTCATCGGCTGGCTGGCTCGCCACGAGTTCCCACCTCATGAGCCGCACCCCGTGCCGAAGGTGGCCGCCCGGTACTTCGCCGGCGCCTTGGCGGCACTCGTCGGGATCGGAGCGTTCGTCGCGATGCAGTGGGCCACGTCGCCCGACGCGTGGTGGCTCATCCTCACATTGTTCGTCGTGGTCCAACCGTTCTACGCAGCGACGCTCCAGCGCAGCGCGTACCGGGTGCTCGGGACGGTGCTCGGCGCCGTGATCGCCGCGTTCGTGGCGGAGTTGCTCGAGGACCTCCCGGTGCTCGTCTCGATCGCGACGCTCGCGGTGACGGCGGGCGCGATCTGGGCGAAGATGACCCAGCCGTACTGGGTGTTTGCGACGTTCCTGACACCCGCCGTCATCCTCCCGACGTCGAGCGAGGCCGACACGGTGCTGTTCGCAGACGTCCAACGGGTCGCGTTCACCGTCGTTGCAGCGGCGGTCGCCGTCGGCGTGTTGACCATCGGCCACCGCATCGTGACCCTGCATCAGCCACGATCGCCGAGGCAACCACAACCGTCGTCATAGTTCTCGGCTTCAACTCGTGAATGCTCGGGTTCACCGTCGCATGGCGGTAGGCCCCCTGAACAGCCCGCAGCAATGCAGACGAATGGCACGACATGTGGTCGGGGTCCGTGTAGACGCCACCGCCAGCGCGACCCCCGTGAGGACAGCTGAGAACCGCTGACTGATCGCGGACAAACGGGGTGTTCGGCGGACCTCATCCGCTCCCGAAAACCGCAGTGACGAGGCTGTCGCACGAATGGATTGGACCTGCTGTCGGCGGGCGGGTGCCGGCGCGGTGGTTCGGGGATGGTGACGGCGTTGGGGCTATCCGGCGAGCCGCCAGAGCTTGAGCAGGTTGTGGGTGGCGCAGATCAGCTTCCATTCGCTGTCAACTGCAGCGAGTCCTCGTCGAGACATGGTTCTGATCCCGCGGTTGTGTTTGATCTGCGCGAAGACCGGTTCGATCGTGGCGGCTCGCTTCTTGTAGAGGCGTTTGCCGCGTGGTGTGTCGAGCTTGGCGATCATCTCGTGGGTGAGCGACTCGGTGGTGCCTTGGCGGCGGCGGCGTAGCAGCTGGTTGACTCGGGCGCGGGTGACGCCGAGCTGCTCGGCCGCTGTCGGCTTGTCGATCTCGCCAGCTTCGACCTGGGCGAGCACCACCGATCGCTCTCGGTCCTGGTCGGCGATCCGGTTGAGCTTGCGGGCCTTGCCGGGAGCGATGACCGCTTCGATCCCGGCCATGTTGGCGTTGTCGATGCTCCAGTAGCCGGCATCCGCGAGGACGCGACGAACCCGTCGTTTCTCTCCGGCTGTGCGCAGGTTCTGTTTCGCTGCGGTCACGAGCGGCTCGAACGATGGCGCGTCGTGTGCCTGGTTGGTGACCTCGGCAGCGACGACGAACTGGGCTTCGGTCGCCACGGCCTGAGCGTTGTAGCCCTGCACGTAGCCGGCCTTGGTCTTCAACAACCGGCTGTCGGGGTCGGTCACGTTGGCATGGGAGCGCGATCGATGCGTCGCTGAGTCCGGGCTTGGCCGCCGACCACGAATCGGTCGCCCAGTCGCCGCTTCGAGCTCGGCGCGACGCGCCATGTGCGCCTCATACGACTTCTCTGCGGCCTCGGTGTTCAACTCATCGAGTAGCTCACGCAGCCGTGCCCGCCGCCGCTCGCCTCGACCCTGCAACTCCTCGGGGAGCGACGTCGTCGGCTCGGCGGCCGCTTCCTCGGCGTCTTCAGCGGCGTCGACTGCGGCTGCTTCGGCAAGGATCGCCTCAGCCAGCTGTTCGGCGGTGCGGTTCGCGTCCCGAGACGCGTTCGCTGCCAGCTTCGTGCCGTCGATCGCCAACAACGCCGGGCGAAGCACCCCGGCCCGCACGCACAATGCGAGGACCTGGGCGAACAGACCCGCCAACGCGTCGGTGTGGGTCGCCCGGAACCGGGCGATCGTCGCGTGATCCGGCTGCTGATTCGCCGCCACCACCCGGAACGCGACGTCCTCCACACAGCGCCGCTCGATGCGGCGACTCGAGCGTTCACCGATCGAATACGCGTACACCACCAACGCGATCATCATCGCCGGGTGATACGCCGCACCACCACGGCCATCGGACCGATAGCACGTCACGAACGCCGACACGTCCAACTCGTCCACCACGTCGAGCACGAACCACGCCAGATGATCCTCTGGCAGCCAGTCCGCCATCGACGGCGGCATCAGAATCAGCTGGTCACGATCCACTCGAGCGAAGTTGTAGCCCACGACACCATTGTCCTCCCGACCGCGAAACGCGGGCGGGATAGTCAACATTCGTGCGACAGCCTC
>REDU01000080.1 GCA_007693335.1 Ilumatobacter sp.
GCGGTGATGAACGCCCTGTGGCGTTCGCTCTGGTACCGCGAACCGATCTCGCCGGTGGGCCTCGGACGCCGCCAGCAGGTCGAGCACGAGGCCTTCTTGACTCTCCTGACCAAACAGGGCGGCATCCCGACCGACACCGTGATCATCGCCGGGACGACCTCCGACGACGACGCGCTCCTCGTCATGCGCCGTACCGGTCGCCCACTCGATCCGGATCGGGACACCGACGCGATCGCCAGCTCGTGGCACCTGGTCGAGGCGCTGGCCGCTGCCGGCATCGCTCACGGCCAGATCGACCACGAACGCCTCGTCGTGGAGGACGGCCGCCTCGGGCTGACCGACTTCCGCGCGGCTCGGGTGGCGCCGACGGGTCTGCACCGTCGATCCGACCTGATCCAGACGCTCGTGACCAACGTGGTGCTGCTCGGTGAGGACGCCGCGCTCGCAGGGGCCGTGCGGTTCCTCGGCGCCGAGGGCATGGCCGAGATCCTCCCGTTGCTCCAGATCTCGACGTTGACACCAGTGCAACGACGCTGGGTCCGCGAGCACGACGTCGACCTCGACGGGCTGCGCGCCCGCGCCGCCGAGCTCGCCGGCATCGAGCTCCCGGCCCAGCTCCAGCTCCGCCGCTTCACCATCGGTTCGATCCTGCGGATCGCGCTCCCGGGCGTGGCACTGTTCGCGCTCATCGCCGGCCTGTCCGGCTTCGACCTGCGGGCGGTGGCCGAGGAGTTCGCCGCGGCCGCCTGGTGGATCGTCGTGCTCGGGTTCGTGATCGCCCAGCTCCCCCGGCTGAGCCAGTCGGTGTCGACGCTCGGTGCCTCCCCGGTGCCCCTCCCCCTCGGTCCGGTCTACGCGCTCCAGCTGGCGGTGTCGTACGTCAACCTCGCGATCCCGACGAGCGCTGCCCGCATGGCCATCAACATCCGCTTCTTCCAGCGTCACGGCGTGCCGCCGGGCGGAGCGCTCACGGCAGGCGCGCTCGACGGGTTCAGCGGGTTCGTCATGCAGATGCTGCTGCTCGCCGGATTCCTGCTGCTCACCCCCCTGTCGCTCGACCTCGACCTCGATCTGAGCCTCGCTGCGAGCGGCAGCTCGGGCACCTTGCTGCTCATCGTCCTCGTGATCGGGGCCATCGCACTTTCGGCCGTCGCTGCGGTGCGCAGCCTCCGCGAGCTGGTGGTCGGCTGGGCCCGCCGCTTGACCAGCGAGGGGATCGCCACCCTTCGCGGTCTGCGCTCCCCCCGCCGGCTGCTGCTGCTGTTCGGCGGCAACATCGCCACCGAGGTGCTCTTCGCGCTCTCACTCGTGGTGTTCCTGCGTGCGTTCGACGTCTCGATCGGTCTCGGTGAGGTGCTGTTCGTCACCATCGCCGTCTCGCTGCTGGCGGGCGTGCTGCCGGTTCCTGGCGGCATCGGTGTCTCCGAGGGTGGCCTCATCTACGGTCTGATCGCCGCGGGCGTGCCCGACGAGATCGCCTTCGCTGCGGTCATCGGCTACCGGCTCGCCACGTTCTACCTGCCGCCGATCTGGGGCTTCGTGGCCTTGCGCTGGCTCGAGCGCAACCAGCACCTCTGAGCCGGGACCCCCCGGCACGCCACGGCGACTCGATCACCTCACCCGAGACGGGTGATGCGCCCGGACCCGCCAGCGAGTAGAAAAGCGACCGTCGTGCGGGAACCGTCCGCCGACGGGAAGGATCACCATGCTCGCAGTGTCATTCGGAGAGGCCCTCTGGCTGATCATCGTCAGCTTCCTCTTCATCGCCTACCTGATGATGTTGTTCTCGGTCATCATCGACCTCTTCCGCGACCGCGAGCTGGGTGGCGTGGCGAAGGCGATCTGGGCAGTTCTGCTGATCTTCTTCCCGCTCGTCACCATGCTGATCTACCTGATCGTCCGCGGTCGTGGCATGGCCGAGCGGTCGATGCAGCAGGCCTCACAGGACAAGGCCGCGTTCGACTCCTACGTCCGCGAGGTCGCGACCGTCGATCCGGCCACGTCGCTGGCGACGGCGTCGCAGCTCCACGAAGAGGGCAAGATCACCGTCGAGGAGTACGCAGCGCTGAAGGCCAAGATCCTCAGCTGAGCGTGCCGGCCCGATCGGCGACAGCGATCTCGGAGAGGTTGAGGTTCCCGGAGCGGAAGCCCTCGAGATCGAGCGTGATGTAGCGGTACCCGGCAGCCCGGACCGCCCCCACCACATCGTCGCGGCGCGCGACCACGGCGGCGAGTTGGTCGAGTTCGACCTCGATGCGTGCGGTGTGGTCGTAGTGCCGCACCCGTACCTGATCGAAGCCGAGACGTCGGAGCGCCGCCTCGGCACGCTCGACCCGCGACAGCACACCCACCGTCACCTCGGTGCCGTACGGGACCCGGCTCGCCAGACACGCAGCAGCGGGCTTGTCCCAGGTGCGCAACCCGAGCCTCCTCGACGCCTCACGGACGTCGGCCTTGGTGAACCCCGCGGTCACGAGCGGGAACTCGGCGCCACCCTCGACCGCCGCTCGTTGGCCGGGGCGGTGGTCGCCGAGATCGTCGATGTTGACTCCCAGCACCACGGTCGCGGCTCGACCGGCGGCGATCGGCGCGACGACCTCCATCATCTCGGCCTTGCAGTGGTAGCAGCGGTCGGTGTCGTTGATGCGATAGGCGGCGCGCTCCATCTCGTCGGTGTCGACCGGGGTCCAGGTCAACCCCCACTCGGAGGCCAGTGCCCGACAGTCGGCGGCCTCATCGCCGGCCAACGACGGCGAGATCGCCGTCACCGCGCTCGCCCGCTCACCGCCCAGCGTGTTGTGCGCCATCACTGCGAGGAACGCAGAATCGGCCCCGCCGCTGAAGGCGACCACCACGCGGTCGAGGCGCACGAGTTCGTGTTCGAGTACTGCGACCTTGGTGTCGACGTCCACACCGGGAGTGTAGGGAGCGACGACGACCGAGCATGCTGCGGGAGACGCGCCGACGCGCGAGGATGGGTTCCCGTGGTGGTGCCGTGGTGACGCCGAGCTGGTGGGGAGCGAGACGGTTCGGGATCTTCGTGCACTCGAACCTCGCGACGGTGCCGGCGTGGGCCCCGATCGGACAGTACGCCGATTGGTACCAGAGCCATCTCGGCGAGCCGGTGGCCGACGTGCTCCTCCACCCGAGCCCGATGGTGGAGGTGCTGGCCCACCACCGAGAGCGGTGGGGCCACGTCGAACGACTCGACGACTTCTGGCCGCTGCTCACGTACGACCGCTTCGACGCCGATGCCTGGGTCGACCTCGCCCGAGACGCCGGCATGACCTACAGCGTGTTCGTCGCGAAGCACCACGACGGCCTGTGCTGGTGGGACGCGCCGAACACCGAGCGCACCGTGCGCCACGAGGGACCGCGCCGTGATGTCATGCGCGAGTTCGCATCGGCCTGCGCCCGCGCCGACGTCGTGTTCGGCACCTACTACTCCCTGCTCGACTGGGCCGACCCGCGCTATCCGACCGACGCCTACGTCGATGAGGTGCTGCACCCGCATGTGCTCGATCTCGTGGAGCGCTACGGCTCCGCGGTGCTGTGGGGCGATGGACACTGGGGCCACGGCCCCGACCGCTGGCGGAGCGAGGAGCTGATCGCTCGGGCACGTGAACTCCAGCCGGATCTGGTCGTGAACGACCGGTGGTGGATCGCCGACCCCGATGTCCGCACCTACGAGTACCAGACCCCCGACCACATCGTGCACACCCCGTGGGAGCTGTGCCGGGGCATCGGCCACAGCTTCTGCCACAACCGGGCCGAGCGCGCCGAGCACCACATGACGGCACACGAGGTCGTCAGCCTGCTCACCGAGGTGATCGCCAAGGGCGGGAACCTCCTGCTCAACGTTGGTCCGGCCGCCGACGGGACGATCCCCGAGCTACAGGCCGCACCCCTCCGGCGCGCCGGAACCTGGGTGAACGCCCACGACCAACTCGTGAACCGGTCGCGCCCGTGGCACACCTGGGGCGACGATCACGTGCGGTACCTCGTCCCCGAGGGCCGCGACGGCACGCACGGCGATGTGATGCCCCACGACCCTCGCGGCCCCGACGTGGTCGACGTGGTGGTGGTGCGTCCGGGCTCGCCCTTCCCGGCGATGTCCCCTGCGGCTGGGCGGGTCGTCTCCGTCTCCGATCGCGATGGCGCGTCGATCGAATGGGAGCAGGATTCATCGGGGCTCCGTGTCCGGCGCACCGACCGGCGTCCGGCCGGACTCGCGCCCGTGTACCGCATCGGGATCGAGCAACCGCCCGCTGCCCCGATCGAGCTGTTCAGCACCGTGCGGAACGCCCCGATCGACCTCACCCACCGCTTCGACGGTACGGGCGTGGGAAGTGTGGTCCAGCTCGGCGACGGACTCCACGCCGGCCCCGTCACGGTGCCGACCGGGGTGACACTCCGTGGCCTCGGCACCGACCGCACCGTCATCCGTTCCGACGGACCCACCGCGGTGATCCTGGAGCGGGGCGCCCGACTCGAGCATCTCACGGTGCAGAGCGCCGTCGAACGCGTGGCGTGGTTCCCCGTACCCGTGGTTCGGGCCGCAGGCGACGATGTCGTCGTGTTGGGGTGCACCCTCGACGGTCACGTGCTCGTGGATCCTGGAGTGCACGACGCCAAGGTCAGAGCGAGCCTGCTGCACGGCGTGGTGGCCGACGGCGCCACCCGGGTGGTGGTGTCTCGCTGCCGGCTCCGTGGGATGCGATGGGACGTCGGCATCGACATCACCGGTGGACACGGCCACCTGATCGAGAGCTGCGAACTGCACCATCACCTCTGTGCGGTCCGGCTCACCGGCACGCTCGATTCGACCGTGCGCGGCAACCAGCTCGAGTCGAGGTGGTGGGGGGTCCACCTCGTCGGCACCGAGGCATCACACGTGAGCGGCAACTCGACGGTGGGCACCATGCGAGCCGTCGACATCGAAGGGGGCACGGGGGCCGAGATCTCCGGCAATGCGGTGTCCGACGGTGACAGCGGCTGCATCATCGAACGCGGTGCGACGGGCGCGATCGTGAGCGGGAACCGCTGGGAGCGGTGCCGCATCGGCCTGCTCGCCTGGGACGCCGGCACCGTGACGCACCACGACAACGCCGGCATCGACCTCCACGAACCCGATCACACGGTGATGATCGGTCCGGCCTGATCATCACGGCCTGATCGAGCGTGGCCGTCGCTCACGGCTCAGCCGTTGGCGGCGGCCATCGACGCGCGCTTGGCCGTGCGGCCGCGCTCGGTGGGGTCGAGCACCACCTTGCGGAGACGGATCGACTTCGGCGTGACCTCCACACACTCGTCGGAACCGATGAACTCGAGCGCGTGCTCGAGCGACAACACCCGGTGCGGGGTGAGCTTCACGGTCTCGTCGGCCGACGAGGCGCGCACGTTGGTGAGCTTCTTCTCGCGACAGATGTTGACGTCCATGTCGCCGGCGCGTGAGTTCTCGCCCACGATCATCCCGCAGTAGACCTCGGTGCCAGGGCCGACCATCATCGACGTGCGGTCCTGCAGGTTGATCATGGCGTAGGTGGTGGTGGGGCCCGTGCGGTCGGCCACGATCACACCCGTCTGGCGAGCCTTGATCTCCCCGGCCCACGGCTCGTACGCCTCGAACACGTGGCTGATGACACCCGTGCCGCGGGTCTCGGTGAGGAACTCGGTGCGGAAACCGATGAGACCGCGGGCGGGCACGAGGTAGTCGAGACGCACCCAGCCGAGTCCGTGGTTGACCATGTTCTGCATCCGGCCCTTCCGGGCGGCGAGGAGCTGGGTGACCGCCCCGAGATACTCGTCGGGCACGTCGATGGTGACCCGTTCGATGGGCTCGTGCTTCACGCCGTCGATCTCGCGGGTGACCACTTCGGGCTTGCCGACCGTGAGCTCGAAGCCCTCACGGCGCATCTGCTCGATGAGGATCGCGAGCTGGAGTTCGCCACGGGCCTGGACCTCCCAGGCGTCGGGGCGGTCGGTCGGCTGCACGCGGATGCTCACGTTGCCCACCAGTTCCGCGTCGAGGCGGGCCTTCACGAGACGGGCGGTGAGCTTGGTGCCCTCGCGACCGGCCAGCGGTGAGGTGTTGATGCCGATGGTCATCGACAGCGCCGGTTCGTCGACGGTGATGATCGGCAGCGGACGAGGATCCTCGGGATCGGCCAGCGTCTCGCCGATCGTGATGTCGGCGAAGCCCGCCACGGCCACGAGATCGCCGGGACCGGCCGACTCGACCGGGACCCGGGTGAGCGCCTCGGTGAGGAACAGCTCGACCACCTTGGCGCGCTGCACCGAACCGTCGAGACGGCACCAGCCGACCTGCTGACCCTTGCGGATGGTGCCCTGCATCACCCGGCACAGCGCCAGACGGCCGAGGTAGGCGTTGGCGTCGAGGTTCGTCACCCACGCCTGGAGGGGGTGCCCCTCGGTGTAGGTGGGTGCCGGGATGTGCTCGAGGATCACGTCACGCAACGGGGTCAGATCGGTACCGATGGTGGCGGGGTCGAGCGAGGCCCAGCCATCGCGGGCGGCGCAGTAGACGATCGGGAAGTCGAGCTGGTGATCGGCGGCATCGAGGTCCATGAACAGCTCGTACACCTCGTCGACCACCTCGGTGATGCGGGCGTCGGGGCGATCCACCTTGTTGACGACCAGGATGACCGGCATGTCGTACGCGAGTGCCTTGCGGAGCACGAAGCGGGTCTGGGGCAGCGGCCCCTCGGCGGCGTCGACCAGCAGCACGATGCCGTCCACCATGGTGAGGGCGCGCTCGACCTCGCCGCCGAAGTCGGCATGGCCGGGGGTGTCGACGATGTTGAACGTGACGCCGTCCCACACCAGCGACGTGTTCTTCGCCAGGATCGTGATGCCCTTCTCACGCTCGAGATCCATCGAGTCCATGACCCGCTCGTCGACGGCCTCGTTCGAGCGGAACGCGCCCGACTGGTGGAGCAACGAGTCGACCAGGGTGGTCTTGCCGTGGTCGACGTGGGCGACGATGGCGAGGTTGCGCAGATCGGCGCGACGAGCGGTATCGGTGTTGACAGACATGACAATCCGACGCTAACGCCGGCCCGAGGCGTTCCCTCGGCGGCTCCCGTCACGCCGAAGGGCCTGATCTCAAGTCGTTCCGCGGCGGTGCCGATGATCAGACGTGCCCGACGGTCGCGCCCCGCTGTTCCTTCGTTCGTTGCTCGATGCCGCCACCATGGTCGTGGGCGGTGTCGCCACCGCGGTGATCGCGCCCCGGCTGGCCCGCCGATTCGACCGGCCCGCAGCGGCCGACCGGCCCGATCCCTCCACCGTCACCACCACCGTCACCGCCGCCGCCATCGGCTCGAACGAGGCCGGACTGGCCCATCGACGAGCCGCCGTCGAGCTGCACCGCCGATCGGTCGCCGCTGCGCTCGACCTGCTGGTCGACCGCGACCGCCTCGAGCAGGAGCTGCGCGACGGCGACGGCCCTCGTTCCGTCGTGGCGGTCACGCTCCATCAGCTCGAGGCGGCCAGCGCTCCGTGGGACCCGTCCGCACACGACGAGTTGCTCGACCAGGCGATGCGTCGGATCCGTTCGACCGTTCGCGAGCCCACCGGGGTGCACCGCGTCGGCGACACCGACCTGGTCGCAGTGATCCACGGCGATCGCTACGTGGCCGACACGGTCGCTCGCCGGGTGCGAGCGGCGTTCGCCGACCCGTTCTCGATCGGCGGCGCCGATCTCTCGGTCGAGGTGGGCGTGGGGGTTGCCGAGGTCGACCTCACGGATCCCGCCGGTGCGGTGCAGTGTGCCGATCTGGCGGCGCAGCGCTCGTGGATCCGTTGACCGACCCCTGAGCACCGTCTCCGACCACCGCGCCCCGGCTACAGGGCCCCGACGGGCGTGCCCAGGAGATCGGGGATCTGCATCGCATCCGCCAGGGCGAGGTCGCGGAGCTCGATGGCTCCGACCGAGCCCGCCACGTCGAGACGGACGGAGGCGAGACCGAGTCGACGCTGGAACGGGTTCTGCTCGATCCCGATGCTCTGGACACGACGCACCGGCACCACCGACCGACGCCAGGTCACGAGCCCCCGCTCGGTCACGATGCAGCTGTCGGTCCACCCGGACCGGAGCCGGCGACCCGCCAGCCACCCCGACGGCACCGCGACCACGAACCCCACGACGGCGGCGAGGGGCACGCCGTCGAGTCCCGCCACGAGCCAGCCGACAGCAGCCGCCACGGGCACGAGCCGGATGCACCGGCGCACGACCGATCGGCGCACGGCCCCGGGCGGATGGCGTCGGGTGACGGGGAACACCACGTCGCGGATCAACTCCGGCACGAGTGCCTCGAGATCGTCGCGTGGGCCGATCGGGATCGACGTGGACGATCCGCCGTTGCCGTCACCACCGCCCAGATCGGCGGTCCGGACGTCGAACGAGGCGAGCCGGAGCCGGCGGCGGATCACGTGGGCCTGGAGCTCCACGAACTGCACCCGGTCGCGCGGGATCGTGACGGTGCGCTGGTCGAACAGTCCACGCCGCACGACCAGATCACGATCGACCTCGGTGACGACCAGGCCGTAGTGGCTGAACACGGTGCCGACGGCGGCGGCCACCAGGCCGATCACCATCAACGTCACGAGCGTGAGCGCCGGCGACACGTCGGCGAGCGACGACCGCACCGTGTCGGTGGTGTCGGTGTCGAAGCGCGCATCGGCCATGAACTGCACGAACGCTGCGAGTGCGGCGAACGGTGCCAACCAGAGCGACCGACTGGTGAGTCCGGCCACCAGGAGCTGGCCGACCGACAGCTGCAGCAGCGGGGGCCTGGGCGGCGGCGGCCACGCCGACGGCGGAACGGGGCGGCCGTCCGGGTCGGTGGTCGTCCCATCGACGACGTCGACCGCCGTGGAGGTGACATCCGCCCGGTGGCGTGATCGCCAGCGCTCGAGCGTGGTCGCCAGCTCCTCGGCCTCCTCGAGCGACAGTGCCTCGAGCTCGACCTGGGCCCCCTCGCCCCCACCGGCCAGTCCCACGCGCACCACGGCCAGTCCGGTGGCGCGGTGGCGGAGTTGACGGCGCACCTCGACCTGCTGCACGCGCTGTGGCGGAACGGCCTGGATGTTGCGCCACAGGATCCCGGAACGCACCACCAAGCCCTCGGGGCCGATGCCGTAGGTCATGCGGGCCCAGACGGCCGTGCGCCAGATCAGGAGCACGATCGCCAGCACGATCAGCGGTACCCAGGTGGCGCGAGCAGCGGCGAGGAACACGATCGGCCACGCCCGCACGAGCGAGAACAACCCCGTGACGATCGGGCTCAACGGATGGAGACGACGGGGCGACACCTGCTCCGAGGGCATCGGCGCGTCGCCGGTGACGGGCGGCTCAGGTGCCGTCATCACGCCCGGCACGCTGCATCAGGAGCCGGCGCACGTCGTCCACCTCGGACTGCGAGATGCCCGGGATCGAAGCATCGGTCGTGGCCGCCGCCGATCGGAGCTGCACGCTCGACATCCCCAGCCACCGCTCGAGCGGTCCCTGACCCACGTCGACCTGTTGCAGGCGGTGGTACGGCATCGCCGAGGCCTGCTTCCAGAACACCCCGTGATGGAGTTCGACGCCCTCGGCCGTGAACCGGTAACGCCACGCCCGGTAGGCGGCGAACGCATACCAGGTCCGACCGAGCAGGCTCAGCGCGACGAGCGCGACAGCGCTCCAGGGCAGTCCGGTCGGCAACGACGTGTCGGTGTTGGTGTCGACCACGATGGCGCCACCGGTGAGCAGCCCGATCATCACGAAGTCGGACACCACCCAGCCGATCCACCACACCACACGCACCTTCGGGTGCAGACGACGCTCGGTCGTGCCGGGAGCGACGGGAGGAGCGAACACCACCCTCTGAGTCTGCCCCCTGTGAGCCTCACCTCCCACCCGCGGAGAACCCGACTCAGCCTCCCTCGTCCGATCAGACCGAACGTGCACCCGCGCCGTCACGTGTCGTGAGCTGCAGTTCGGGGTACGTGCCCTTCATGGCGGTCGCGATGAACTCGGATCACGTGACCGGGGCCCGCGTCACATGGTGGATCTGGACGGCGTTGCTGGTCGTGATGGCGGCCATCGGAACTGCGACGTTCGCCGTGGGTGGTGGCGCGGCGTCTGGTGACCACATGACGGCGGTCGCGATGTCGCCAGGGGCGGTCCACGACGGCGAGGCGTGCAGTTGTTGTGACGACGCCAACCCCGATGGAGGGCTGCAGATACTGGCACCGGCGACGGCGGACGCCACGGCGGAACGCCACGGCGAGCAGCTCCAGCTCACCGATCCGCCACCGGCACCCACCACGACCACCACGACGACGGTCCCGCCGCCGGTGCAGGTCCCGGCGAACTCGGGTGAGGGTCGACGAGTCGTGTACTCGAAAACCGACCAGCGGGTCTGGCTCGTGACCGGAGACCAGGTGGTCGAGCGGACCTATCTCGTGTCGGGCAACCGGTCGCCGGATCTCCCGGCACCCGGCGAGTACGAGGTCTTCTCACGTTCGGAGACCTCGTTCAGCCTCGCCGATCCCGACATCGTCTGGCGCTTCATGGTGCGGTTCACGACGGGGCCGGTCGGCGGCAACATCGGCTTCCACGAGATCCCGGTCAACCGGAACACCGGCAATCCTGTCCAGAGCGAGGCCCAACTCGGCCAAGCCCTCTCGGCGGGCTGCATCCGCCAGGCCACCGGCGACGCCATCTACCTGTGGGAGTGGGCACCCATCGGCACCCGGGTGGTGGTGCTCCCCTGATCCCTCGTGGCGGTACGCGGATGCCCCGAATGAGCTCAGCTGCGCTCACCTGGCCCTGACCCGTACCTGCAGAGGCCTCGATTCCCTACGACACCCGGCGGTCGCGCCCGGCCCAGTACGGCTCGCGCAGGTCCTTCTTCAGGATCTTGCCGCTGGGGTTGCGGGGCAGCATGTCGGTCCAGTCGACGCTGGTCGGGCACTTGAACTTCGCCAGGCGTTCCTGGCAGTAGGCGATGATCTCGTCCTCGGTCACCTCGACGTCGGGCTGCCTGACCACGATCGCCTTGGCGGTCTCGCCCCACTTCTCGTGGGGCACGCCGATGATGGCGCAGTCGGCCACTCCCGGGTGCCCCATCAGCACGTTCTCGACCTCGGCCGGGTACACGTTCTCGCCGCCCGACACGATCATGTCCTTCACCCGGTCGTGGATGTAGACGTAGCCGTCCTCGTCGACGTAGCCGGCGTCGCCGGTCTTGAACCAGCCATCGGCGGTGATCGCCTCGGCGGTGGCCTCGGGCATGTTCCAGTAGCCCTTCATGACCTGCGGCGAGCGCACCCAGATCTCACCCACCTCGCCCTGGGGCACATCGTCACCGGTGTCGTTGTCGACGATGCGCAGCTCGACGCCCGGGCCCGGCAGCCCGCACGAGCGGAGACGATGGCGGTTCGGACCGGCCGGATCGTGGTCCTCGGGTGCCAGGCTCACCACGCCGCCGGTGGTCTCGGTGAGCCCGTACGCCTGCCAGAACTTGCACTTGAACACCTCGAGGCTCTTCACCAGCACCTCTTCTGAGATGGGTGAGGCGCCGTAGACCATGATCTCGAGGCTGGAGAAGTCGGCGTCCTCGATGCCGGGCACCATCAGCATGAACTGCAGTGCCACCGGTACCAGCAGCGCGTGGGTGATCTTCAGATCGGCGATGAGGCCGACGAGCTTCGCCGGGTCGAGTTCACGGAGGATGACGCTGGTGCACCCCTCGTACATCCCCGCCACGGCCCAGCCCCCGCCGGCGATGTGGAACAGCGGCATCGCCACCAGGTTGACGGAGTCGGGGGTGAGCTCCCAGATCTCCTTCGCCATCGGCAACAGGGCGAAGAAGTTCTCGTTCGCGAGCATGACACCCTTGGGACGACCGGTGGTGCCCGACGAGTACAGCTGGAACGCCACGTCGTCCATCGCGCTGACCGTGCCCGGATCGGCCGGCTCGTGGCGATCGATCCACCGGTCGTACGACTCGTGGACCGGATGCGCCGTGCCGTCGGCGCCCGGGATCACCACGATCTTGGTGACGTGGGTGAGTTCGTCGACGATGGCGTCGAGGATCGGCACGAAGTCGGGCCCCACCACGAGCACCTTGGCCTGGGAGTCGTTCACGATGTACAGCACCTCGGGTGCGGCCAATCGCCAGTTCACGTCGACGCACACGGCGTTGAGGAGCGCAGCACCGAACAGCACCTCGAAGTGTTCGATGCCGTTCTTGTCGAGGAACGCCACCCGATCCTGGTTCGCCACACCGGCGTCGGCCAGGGCCACGGCCACCCGCTGCGACCGCTCGTAGAGCTCCGACCAGGTCTGGCGACGGTCATCGAGGATCAGGGCAGCGTGGTCGGGGCGCTCGCGGCCGTGGACGCGGACGATCTCGGCGATGCTGGTGATCTCGGACATCTGCGTGACGCTAGTCACCCGGCGCCATCGGGTGCGATGCTGTGACGATGCCGTCACTGCCCGGGCACGCACCCGGCGCTCCGTTCCTCGGCGACACCCGTCTCCGTGGCATCCGCCAGCTCGCACCGGCCGAGTGTGAGGCGTTGGAGTTCGAGGGCCCGCTCGCGTTGGCGCGACGCGAGTACCGGTTCTTCATCGGCCCGTGGCGGCCCTCGAAGTACTACGTGGTGAGCCATCGCCAGCAGGGCGAGGTGCTCGTGTGCTCGCGTCGCGAGCTCGAGCGACTCGGCATCACCCCCGAGGCCTGACCGGGACGACGACCGCTCGGCCCGGCCGGCACCCCGAGATCAGTTGCAACCGAGTTCGAACTGGATCGGCACCGTCTCACCGAAGTCGAGCACCACGTAGTTGTCGTCGATCGCCTCGCCGCTCCCCCGCAGCGAGTTCCCGGTGAACTCCCAATCGAGGTCGAGACCCATGTCGAACGCGTCGCCTCCGTACGCACTCCACGACGGCTGGTCCTCGACGAAGCCGAAGCGGCTGGTCTGGCCGACGTTCACCGACACGTTCATGTCGACCAGCTCGTCGACACCCTCGGGGAAGAGGAACGAGAGCTGGCTCTCCTCCATGAACTCCGCCATCTCCTCTCGGGTGGTGATGCCGTAGTTGGCGTCGACCCAGGCGTCGGATCCGTCGGAACCCACGGCCGGACCGTCGAGGACGAAGTCGTCGCCGAACGCCATGCAGAGGTCGGCGTCGACGGTGTAGGTGACATCGCCCACCGTGACGGTGCCCCCGCCGTCGCCGCCGCCCATGCTGCTGATGAACTCGTCCATGCCCTCCATCATCTCGTCGAGGTCGAGATCGTCGAGATCCACGTCGGCGAGTTCGTCGAGGTCGATGCCGAGCTCGTCGAGTGCCTCCTGCGCCTGAGCGGGGAGGTCGGTGTCGACGATCGGCGAGCCATCCGACGGCGCGCCGGCGCCCGGGCCACCGGCGTCGTCGCCTCCGCAGGCGGCGAACACGAGAGCCGCCGAGACGACGAGGGAGACGAAGGTGGAGCGACGAACGGACGCGATGTGAGGAGCCATGGGGCCATCATGCACGATCCGATGTCAGCCGTCTGTGAGTCTGGCCGCGTCGGTCGGTCACCGTGAGTTCGGCGGCGCCGCCGGAAGCTGTCGCACCGGCCTCATGCCGGGGCTCCGGCCAGGGCGGCGTCGAGGGCGGCCTGATCGGGGTGAGGTGGCGGCACCACGTCGGGGAGCGCCTGCAGGTGGTCCATGGCGGCACTCACCATGCCGTGGGGGATCACCGGTGAGTGCGCGGACACGATCACCTGCGGGGCGAGCTCCCGGAACCGCTGCACCATGGCCGCATACGCGCCCCGCTCGACCACGGCCAGCCACGGGGCGAGTGCGTGGTGGTGGAACATCGCGAGACCTTCGGCCCACATCGCCGGGGGGAGATCCGCCACGGTCTCGACGGGCTCGGCCGGCATGGGGGTGGCGAAGGCGTCGGATGCCCACAGCACCCCGGACGACGCGTCGAACAGAGCTCGGGTCGTCGGGCTGTCGTACACCGGCGGTCGCACGGCGCGCAGCACCCGGTCGCCCACCTCGAGGGCTCCGCCGTCGTCGATCCAACGAAGCCGCGAGGGAGGCAGCGAGATCTCGCATCCCATCCGCTCCGTGGCCGCCCAGTTCGTCACCAGTGTGGCCGCCGGGCAGAGCTCGAGGATCTCGTGGAGGTTCCCGGTGTGGTCGGGGTCGTCGTGCGACAGGAACACCCAGCGGACATCGGCCGGGTCGACGATCGAGGTGACGTCGGCGAGCCACTGCTCGCGGTTCGACGCCGGCCCGGTGTCGACCACGACGGGCTCGGCGGCCCGGATCACGAGCGAGTTCAGGTTGACCGACAGCGGCGCGCCGAACGCAGGCTGCGCCGAGCGGATCAAGAACGTGTCCGGGGCGATCTCGATCGGAGCGAGCCGGAGCGGTGGTACCGGCGACAATGACGGGGACGGCGAGGAGGAACTCATGCGATCGACGGTACGGATTGCGGCGGTCACGGTCGATCCCGTCAATTGAGGCGGGACACCCCCATCGACGACGGGCCACCCCCGCAGACAGGGGGTACCGGTGTCCGAACAGCACGCGTACGATCTGCGGATGGGCGTGACGGAGCTGACGAGGGGACGCGACCGGCTGCTCGCGGCACAGTGTGAGAGCGTCCAGCCCTTCGAGGTCTGTGGGGTGGTCGTCGCGGCGATGCACGACGTCTGCGAGTTCGACGCATGCGCGGTGATGCTCACCGACAACGACACCACGCTCCCGTCCGGCGGGATCGTCGAGGGGTTCGATCCCAGCATGTGCGCTCCCTTCTGGGACAACGAGCTGCTCGACCCCGACTTCAACAAGTTCCGCGACCTCCTTCGTTGCGTCGATCCGGTGGCCACCCTCGTCGATGCCGTCGACGGGGATCTCGAGCGGTCACCCCGCTACCAGAAGTTCTACGGGTCGAACGGGGTGACCGACGAGCTCCGCGCCGTGTTCTCCAGCGGTCCGTCGTGTCTCGCCGTCGCGGTGTTCACCCGATCCGATGGGTGTTTCACCCCCGAGGAGGTCCACGACGTCCGCGAGCTGGCGCCGGTGGTGACCGCCACGTTCCGCGCATCGTTCGGACAGATGGCCGTCACGGTCGACGGTGCCGGCCCCGCCGTGATCATCCTCGACGGCGATGACGAGATCACCAGTATGACGGCCGGTGGCGCTCGGCTGCTCGACGACCTCCGTGGTCACGAGCTCGACGCGGCACACGTCCCCGGCCTCATTCGCGCGGCCGCGATGCGCGCCCGATGGAGTCGGGCTCCCACCACGGTCACCACCCGCATGGTGGGCCGGAGCGGTCAGTGGCTGCGGGTGCACGTGGCGCCGCTCCAGGGCGACGCCCGTTCGGTCGCCATCACGATCGAGCCGGCGCGACCCGACGACATGTTCAAGATCGTGATGGAGTCGTACGGCTTCACCGCCCGCGAGACCGACATCGTGCTGCGCCTCGCCCGGGGCATGGCGGCCAAGGAGGTCGGCCGCGATCTCGCGATCTCGGTCCACACGGTCCGCGATCACATCAAGGTGATCTACGACAAAGCAGGTGTGAACAGCCGCGGCGAGCTCATCGCGCAGTTGTTCACCAACCACTATCTCGAGCGGTTCCACGAGTCGGTCGTACACCTCGGCTGAAGAGGCGTCGACGCGTCAACGCACGTCGAAGCCGAGTTCGAAGCTGCGGACGGCACGGGCGAAGATGTTGGCCTCGACGTCCGGTTCGCTGAGCGCTCGGAGATCCGTGATCCGCTGCGACAGCTGCCCGAACACCTCGGCCAGCGACGCCCGGGCCACGTGCGTGCCGATGCACAGGTGTGTGCCGAACCCGAATGCGACGTGGGGATTCGGGTCACGACGGATGTCGAAGCGGAACGGATCGTCGAACACCGACTCGTCGCGATTGGCCGATGGGTACAGCATGATGATGCGGTCACCACGGTGGATGGGCTGACCGCCGACCTCGGTGTGGGTCGCCGCTCGACGGAACATGTTGTTGAGCGGGGTCACCCAGCGCAACACCTCCTCGACGGCGCCCGGAACGAGTGATGGGTCATCGGCCATCGCCTCCCACTGCTCGGGATGATCGACGAACGCCCGGAGTCCGTGGCTGATGGCGGTGCGGGTGGTCTCGGCACCGCCGGCGATGAAGAGACCCACCTCGTGGGCGATGGCCTCGGGCGGGAGCGGTTCACCATCGATGGTCGAGTGGAGCCAGATGCTGATGAGGTCGTCGCCGGGGTTCGCCACCTTCTCGGCCGCCACCTCGCCGAGGGCGGTCATGAACTCGATGTTGGCGTCCATGAACTCGCAGAAGATCTCACCGCTGCGCTCGCGCATGTCGGTGCGCATCAGGCGCTCGCTCCAGCTCTTGAGCTGCGGCCACATCTCCTCGGGGTAGCCCAGGAGGCGTGCCGTGAACCGCGCCGGGAGCTGCCCCGACAGCGCGTCGACCACCTCCATGCGGTCGGCACCGTCGGCGGTCGCTGCCCCGATCAGTTCCCCGACCAGTGCGGTGATCTCAGCCCGCCGCTCCCCCACCGCCTTGCCGGTGAGCTTCGGCTGCACCAGCATCCGCTGCTGGCGGTGACGAGGATCGTCCTGGGCGATCATGTTGATCTCGTCGGGCGACCAGAGCGCCCGGTATCCCTGGCCCGACACGAACACCGACGAGGTGCGCTCGACGAACATGAGATCGGCGTGGCGGGTGATCCCCCACAGACCGTTGCGCTCGTCGCGGTAGACCGGCTCGTTGGCGCGCATCCACGCCCACACGTCGTGCGGGTCGCGCTGGTAGAGCGCAGGATCGAGCAGATCCACCACGAGGCGTTCGTCGGGGGCGGTGCCGGCGGCGGCAGTATCGGTCACGGTCATGCGCGCCATCGTCGCACCCCCCGAACTGTCTGTCCGAAGCGGGGATTTCTCGGCGACTCCGACAGACGGTTCGGGGCGTCGGGTTTGGGGACGTGGCCGATGGGGCACTCCATCGCCATGATCGTCCTCGGACTCGTCCTGCTCATCCTCGGTTTCGTCCTCGGCATCCCGCTGCTGTGGACCCTCGGGGTCATCCTGCTCCTCATCGGCGTCGTCCTCATGGTGCTCGGCACCGCCGGCCGCGCCGTCGGGGGCCGCTCCCACTATTGGTGAGGTGAACGACGCCGGCGCTCAGTCGCGACGCTTGTCACCCCAGCGGTTCCAGTGGGTCACGGCGGCCGCCGGCTTGCGGGGCGCCACGCCGAAGTTGCCGGCGGGTCGCCCCATCGGCACCAGTGCAGCGATCTCGAATCGACCGTCGGGGATCCCGAGCGCCTCGAAGACCTCGGCGGTGTGGATGCGGATCACGGTCGTGACGGCCGTGCCGATGCCGAGCGCCCGCGCCGCCAGGCAGAAGTTCTGCACGGCGGGGTACACGCTGGCATCGAGCCGACCGATGTCCATCTCGCCCTGGTCGTCGCTCGGGGTCCAGGGGATGAGGGGCTGGAGGAACAGCACCACGGCGGGAGCGTCCTGCAGATGGTCCGCCAGGTGCCGGCTGGCATCACGGGTCCGGCGCCACGACGCCGCCTGAGCCTCGTCGCGGAACTCGGTGGGGTCGGGGAGCGACCGCTCGTACCGGTCGAAGGCCGTCCGATACCACTCGGCCACGGCCGCCTTGGGCTCGGCCTCGGTCAACACCACGTACTGCTGGGGTTGGACATTGCCACCGCTCGGGCCCTGTTGGGCGGCGCGGAGACACGTCTGGATCTCCTCGTCGGTCACCGGATCGTCGGTGTACCGGCGGATCGCCCGCGTCGTCATGATCGTCTCGATCGCGTCCATGTCATCTCCTCACATCGCAGATCGCCGCCTCGACCCTAACCCCCACGCACGGGACCGCCCGGCTGCCGGTGTCATACCCCCTCCGTACACTTGTTCTCATGACCGGTTCGGTGATGTTGCCGTCGTTGGAGGAGATCTCCGCGCTGGGCGACGCCGAGT
>REDU01000124.1 GCA_007693335.1 Ilumatobacter sp.
CCTCCGGCTACATGGTCGAGTTCGACAACCGGCACTTCTGGATGAAGCTCAAGCGGCTGCTGTCGTCGCACTTCGCCAACTACTCCGAAGCCTGGGCCGCCAACAAGCTCATCGACCAGGGCCGTATCCAACCGCTCCTGTCCGACGTGTACCCGCTCACCGAGGTGGGCGCCGCCACCCTCGCGGTGCACCACAACCAGGCCGAGGGCAAGATCGGCGTGCTCTGCCTCGCCCCGGAGGAAGGCCTCGGCATCGACGACCCCGAGAAGCGTGAGCGCATCGGCGAGCACACCATCACCACCTTCCGCCGCCACGCTCGCCCCCGCTGACCCACCCCGCCCACCCCGCACCCCACCACGTTTGATCCGGGTTTCTCCGTCGTCACGGCGGAGAAACCCGGATCAAACGCACCTTTCCCGTTCGCGGTCCACGGTGCGCACAAGCCGGTATGGACCTCTGGGAACGCGTGACGTCGATCGCCGCTCAGCAACACGGCGTGATCGAGCTGGATGACCTCCACCGACTCGGTGTGGAGCGTCGTCGACGAGAGAGTTGGGTGCGACGGGACCGGCTCGAGCGGCTGGCTCCCCGGGTGTGGCGCGTGGCGGGCGTTCCCGACAGCTGGGAGCAGCGGTTGCAGGCGGGTCTGCTCTATCTGGGCGACCGAGCTCTCGTCAGCCACGAGGCAGCAGCCCAACTCCATGGCTTCGACCGCACGCCCGCCGACCGTGTGGAGTTCCTCGTACCGAACGACGGACGGACATGGGCGCTGCCGTTCGCTGTCGTGCACACGACGTCGAGATCGGCGCGGATCGATCGGGTGCGGGTGGAGGGATTCCCGGTCACGTCGGCCACGCGGACGGTGCTCGACCTCGCGATGCAGCGTCCGGGACGGGCTCGACTGGAGGCGGCGATCGACTCGGCGGTCCGTCACCGGTCGTCCGCGCCGGAGGTCCTGCAGCGGCGGCTCGCTCAGCTGCGGGGCCCCGGGCGGTGGGGATGTCGGCTCGTCGATCAGCTCACGCTCGACGCCGGCGGCGAGTCGATGCTCGAGCGCCGGTTCCTGGAGCTGATGCGTACCCACGGGTTGCCACGGCCCACCACCCAGCGCTGGTTCCACGTCGAGAAGCGGCCGATCGGGCGCGCCGATTTCGTCTACGCCGAACACCGGATGGTGATCGAGGTGTCGGGTCGGAAGGGCCACGCATCTGACGGCGAGCGGGCGAAGGACGCCCAGCGGCGCAACGAACTGCAGGACATCGGCTGGCGGGTGTACGAGTACACGTGGGACGACGTGACCCGTCGTCCGGCCTACGTCGTCAGGACGATGCGTGAACGACTCGGCTCCGGTGCAGCGTGAGTGGGGCCGGGGGCAGGCAGAATAGGGGGATGTTGTTGACCGAGATCGATCACGTGGCCATCGCCGTCTCCGACCTCGAGGCCGCGATCGACTACTACCAGCGGGCGTTCGGCGCCACCGTCGATCACCGCGAGGTGGTCGAGAGCGACGGCGTCGAGGAGGCGTTGCTGAAGGTGGCCGAGAGCTACGTGCAGCTGCTCACCCCCACCAACCCCGATTCCCCGGTCGCCAAGTCGATCGAGAAGCGCGGCGAGGGACTCCACCACATCGGCTACCGGGTGGACGACTGCGCCGAGGCCCTCGAGTCGATGCGGGCCGCCGGCGCCAAGCTGATCGACCAGGCACCCCGCCCCGGCAGCCGCGGCACCACGGTGGCGTTCGTGCACCCGAAGGGCAGCTTCGGGACGCTCATCGAGCTCGTGCAGGAGTGACCCACCGGTGACACCCGCAGCGGTGCTGTGGGACATGGACGGCACCCTGGTCGACACCGAGCCGTACTGGATGGCGTCGGAGCGCGACCTGGTCGAATCGTTCGGTCACACCTGGCCCGAGCACCACGCCCACGCCATCGTCGGCTTCGACCTGCTCGATGCCGGCCGCTACATCGCCGAGCACGGGCCGGTGCCCCTGACGCCCGAGGAGATCGTCGAGCGCCTGCTCGACGGCGTGATCGCGCGTCTCCACCGTGGCATCCCGTGGCGGCCGGGCGCACTCGAACTGCTCGATGCACTCCGCGACGCCGACGTGCCGTGCGCGCTGGTGACGATGTCGTGGCGACGGTTCGTCGATCCGGTGCTCGCCGCGCTCCCGCCCGACACCTTCTCGGCGGTGGTGACCGGCGACGAGGTCGTCCACGGCAAGCCGCACCCCGAGCCGTACCTGCGCGCCGCCGACCTGCTCGGTGTCGACCCTCACGACGCCGTCGCGATCGAGGACTCGCCCACCGGTGTCCGGTCGGCGGTGAGCGCCGGCTGCCGGGTGCTCGGCGTGCCGAACGTACGCGACATCGATCCGCAACCCGGCGTGGCACTGGTCGGGTCGCTCGAGGGCATCTCGCCGGCCGACCTCACGGATCTCGGAGCACTGGACGAGTCGGGCGCAGCACCCGCCGTCGAGACCACCCCCGACGACGCCCGGCGGTCACGACGCGGCCGGGTGCTGCTGGGCGGGCTCGGCCTGATCGCCGTGCTCTCGGCCGGTGTCGGGCTGGCGCTCGACCGCGCCGTCGACGAGGGTCCACTGCCGTACGTGCAGCTCGACGTGTGGGCGCCGTACTGGACACTGGGCCAGACCGCCGACGAGATCGGCGACCGTCTGCCGTCGATGCGCGAGGTCTCACCGTTCTGGTACCGCGCCACGGGCGCTCGAACCGTGGCGATCGACCCGAACACCCCGGTGGAGGCCGCCGAGGAGTTCGAGCGGGCCGCCCGCCGGTCACGCGCCCGGCTGGTGCCCTCGGTGGTCGACGCCATGCCCGCCGGTGGCATGGCGGGTGTGCTGGCCGATCCCGTCACCCGCCGAGCGCACGTCGACACGTTGGTCGACTTCGTGCTCGACGGCGACTACGACGGCCTCGACCTCGACTACGAGCAGTTCGCCTTCGCCGACGGTCGATCGACCTGGGCCGAGACCCGACCCAACTGGGTGACGTTCGTGACCGACCTGTCCGCCGAGCTCCGCGAGCACGACAAGACCCTGACGGTCAGCATCCCACCGGTGTACGGACCGGGCCGCACGAGCACCGACGGGTTCTGGGTGTACGACCACGGTGCCATCGCCGAGGTGGTCGACCACATCCGGATCATGGCGTACGACTTCTCGGTGGGATCGGCCGGCCCGATCGCACCACTCGAGTTCGTACAGCGCTCGGTGGACGGTGTGCTGTCGGTGGTGGACGATCCGTCGAAGCTGGTGCTCGGCATCCCGGTGTACGGCTACAACTGGCCGATCGACGTGCGCGGCGAGTGCCCCGCCGACGCCGACGGTCGCGTCACGGTCACACCCCGCTCGCTCGACGATCTGCTCGAGCGTCGGGGCGGCGAGCCCACGCGCAACGACACCACCGGTGAGTGGACCTTCGCCTACGAACTCGATTTCGACGACGGCGTCAGCTCGTGCACCCAGTTGCGCCAGGTGCACTACGTGGACGGCGGCGGCGCGGTCGAGCGCATCGAGATCGCCCGGCAGGCACGCTTCGGCGGCGTGGCCCTGTGGGCGCTCGGCTACGAGGACGACGACGCCTGGGCGCTGATCGACGCCGAGATCCGTCGCCCCGACGAAATCGACCTCCTGGCCGAGAACGGCATCGCGACTTCGGGCGGTTGACACCCACCTGGCACGCTGCGTTGATGGCCGAACGTCGTCATCGCACCGAGCAG
>REDU01000098.1 GCA_007693335.1 Ilumatobacter sp.
GCGGTCGGCAGTCGGCGGTCGTGACGACTCTCGCCTCCAGACGATCCGGGAACTGCCACCGACCGCCGGCTTGCTGATGTTCGGTCGTCCAAGGCGGGCGCGAGAATCCGGACTGCGGCCCTTTGGCCCTACCAGCTCGGTTCGTCGTTCCCGAGGCTGGTTCCTCGCGAGCGAGGACGACCGCAATGTTGAGCTCTCAGCACCCCCCGACGAAGCTGCTCACGTGGGTCGGCGGCGCACTCGCGGTCGCCGCAGCTGCCACAGCAGTGCTCTCCCGACCGTTCGCTGCGCCGCGACGATCCCCCGTCGCATCCCATCCTCCATCGATCTACGGACCCGACGCCGCGGGAGCACCGGTGGTGTCCCCGTTCCACTTCGACATCCAACCGATGCGGGCGCTCGCGCTGTTCAACTTCGAGCGTGACCCCGACTCTGTCTACAAGGGCTTGGAGCCACAGGCATTCGACGACGACGTGCACGGCCGGGGCCTGCTGGTGATCGGCTGGCGCGTCGACGGTCGCGTCGACGTGTTCCATGACCCGGACCTCCGGTTGGACCCCGCCACCTACGCGATCGCAGGCGCGGGTCTCCACCGAATGGAGGCGCGTGACCTCAGCGACGGTCGCGTCGAACTGGGGCCGACCGGCGCGTCGATCGATCTCGCCTTCACCGACCTCGACGACCGCCCGATCCAGCTGATGGTGAGCGAGACCGATACCCGTCCTCGACGTCCGTTCGGGTTGCTCGCCCCGATGGGCGACGCGTCGACCGATCCGCCGGCGCTCCCGCTGGTCTACGCCAAGGACTTCTATTTCGTCCGCCGATCTGGAGCCGAGATTCGCATCGAGATCGACGGGCGGAGGCACCGCAGCGACTCCCTCCCACTGCTGCTCGACAGCACCTGGATGCACTTCGTGCGGTATTCGGCAACTCCGTTCGTCGCGTTGTGGAACCACCGCGACCACCACACCGCCGATGTCCTCGCCTGCTCGGGAGTCACCGCTGAAGCCGGCGGTGCGCGCTACGAACTGCGAGCCAACGGCCCGTTCCGTGAGATCCAGTGCATGACGCGCCGCGAGGGTGACCAACACGTCACGGTCGAGTTCGCCCCGGCGTTCCCGCAGCTCTTCGCCCTGCGCGACGGCGCCAGCGTCGACGGTTCGTTCCGTGTTTCCACCGCGCCGCCGGCCGGCGTGGTGACCGGCACCTGGCAGGTCGTTCGACAAGGCCGACGTGCCGAGATCGACGTCGTCCCCTCCGGTGGCTGGACACCGGGGGACGCGCAGCCCATGGCCCGCTTCCTGTTCCGGGTGATCGCGGTGTTCCGGTCCTGGCCGACCACCTACCGCTGGAACGGAACCGTCGAGTTGCCCGCGCCGGTCGAGGACGTGGGTGCCTCGACGCCTCTCACCTCGAGGTGGGAGCGCGTCCGTTGACGTTGTGATCCGAGCAGAGCAGCCGGCGGCCCCGCCGTTCTGGACACATCCACCACCACGACGCCCACCACCCGATCCGTCGATCAGCTGATCACCGGGTGGAACACCCGATCGCCTCGTTGCGGTCCACCACCCGAACTCTTCGTCAGGGCGTGTGAACGGCCATCACCGCCATTCACCGGCACTCTCGCCGCGCTCCGGAAGGCGCGTTTGCGCACCCGAATCCGCGACCAATCGAACGTGGCCGAGCGGCGCAGCGCCCGCCGTCATGACTACAATAGAGGTCATGTCAGAGACATTGCCGTTGGCGAACGTGAAGTCCCGGTTCTCCGAGATCGTCGACCGAGTCGAGCACACCCACGACCGAATCGTGGTCACCCGGAACGGACGCCCAGCAGCAGTGATGATCAGCCCGGACGACCTTGCGTCGCTCGAAGACACACTCGAGTTGCTCTCCGACCCGGCCGCGATGACGGAGCTCGCCGAGGCGCGTCGCGCCCACGCAGACGGCGACTACGTGACCGGTGACGAACTGAGGGCACAGCTCCCAACCACGTGATCGACGACGACAACGCCTACGAACTGCGAGTCACCGGTCCCGCCCAGCGACAACTGGCCCGACTCCCTGAGAGCACAGCCGCCGCGATCGTCGAGTTCATGCTCACTGCGCTCGTCCAGAACCCCCATCGTGTCGGAGGACGGTTGCAGCGAGAACTCGCAGGGCTCCACTCCGCCCGCCGCGGTGCGTACCGGGTCGTGTACGAGATCGATGACGACGTACGAGCCGTGATCGTGCTGCGGATCGACCACCGCTCCAACGTCTATCGCTCGCTCTGAGAAATCGAGGGACGTATCGCACGTCAGGGTGAGTGAGTACCTGGACCTGGACCTCTCAGCTGCGCTGCTCGTACAACGGGGCTCGGAACGGCCACGCCTCGGCCAACCACGACGACACCGTCTCCCACAGCACCACGTCGAGTTCGGCGCGGCTCGCCCTGACCCAGGACCTGGCCTCGACATCGTGACCGCCGTCGTCGGCCGGGTACAGATAGACGCACCCGATCACCTCGTCGCCGTCCAGTACCGAATAGGTGAACCCGGTTCGAGCCGCGAAGTCCTCGGCGTGCCGCACGAGGTCGGCCAGGTTCTGCTCGGCCGACATCTCCGTCGGCCACGACCCGTGAGGGAAACCAGGCGTGGCCCGGATGTGGGCGATGCTCGACATCCAGGCCTGGTGGTCGCGCTCGTTGTGCTCGGGTCCCAGGGGCTCCAACCGGATCCGGTCGGTCGCCAACCCGCGTGGCACCACGAATCCATCGGGGACGAATGGTGTCGACACGAGACGACACGATAGGACCGCCGGCCGGGCCACCGCCGACGGTTTCGCGACCATGGGAACGCCCTGGCGTTCTCGGACGCGCTCGGCGCGGCGACGTGTCCGATCGGCGCTCCGCCTCACTCGAGCCTCGCGTTGCTGCCTTCCGGGGGCTACCGGGACGCGTCGGGTTCCCGGAAGAACTGGATGTAGAGGATCGCGTCGGTGGATGGCTCCACCTGGTGCTCGACGCCGGGGACGATCACCGCACTCTCACCCGACTCGAGTCGGACATCTCGGGGCGCGTCACCTTCGAGTTCGGTGAAGCGCACGCTGCCGCTCTCGACCCGGACCTCGGCCCACACCGCCGTTCGGTGCGACGCCGCCAACGACGCAGGGAGTGTCGTGTGGTCGAAGCGAGGCGTTCGGCGGGCCTCCACCAGATCGTGGGGAAGCACTGCGTCGGTCATCATGAACGTCCCTTTCGTGTCGGTCGATCGAGAAACGGGCGTCCACACGTCCACCTGGTCCCGTGGCGCCGTCCGATCATTATTCTATGTCCTGATATATTTAGTGGATGACCACCATCGCCGCACCGTCCGCCGCCGGGACAGCGCCCGCTGGCGACGCAACATGAACGGGCCCCACCACACGCCAGGACCGATCGGTGTCACCGTCGCCGATCTCGGATCCCTGTCGCCCGCCGGCGGTCCGGGCGCAGTGTGGAGCCTGCCCCACGGCGGTGACCTCGACGCCAACCTCGTCCGACTCCGCCCCGGCGACACCATCGACGACCACATCAACGACGACGTCGACGTGTTGATGTTCGTCCAGTCCGGTGGTGGCGCACTGGTCGTCGACGACACCGAGCATCCACTGCGCAGCGATGTGCTCGCCCTCGTCCCCAAAGGGTCACGACGGCGCATCACCGCCGGACCCAAGGGTGTCTTCTACCTCAGCGTGCACCACCGCCGGGGCCCGCTCACCATCACCCCGACGTCGGTGCGGGGACGCTGACCGCCTCGGCCGTCTCGACCACGCGACAGCGCAGCCGGCACTGGGCTCGCCGCGGATCGCGTGGCGCGAGTTCGTCGATCACGATCCCTCCCACCTCCTCGGCCACCCCGTACGCGAGACCGAGGTGCAGCTGACAGATCGTGTCGGGGTCGGCCAACGCTGCGCTCTCGAACGGACATGTCTGCAGGGTGATCTCGATCACGTCACCGTCGCGTGACACCGACGGCTCGAATCCGTGACGGGCCATCCGCTCGACCAGCTCGGCCACGGGCTCCACCGTTCGCCCGGTCCCCAGCCGTTCGCGGTGACCGGCCCGGCGCCCGACCTCGATCGGGGAATCGCCCGTCCGGATGATCTCGCTCAGCATCAACGACAGGCGCTCGTACGGTCCGGTCACACCCCACCGGCTCTCCGTCGACGGATCGACCGTGTAGTGCAGACGAGGCCGGCCGCGACCGGTCGACTTCTCGACGCCCTCGATGAGAAGCTCGGCATCGACCAGCTTGCCGAGGTGCTGACGCACAGCGTTGTGATTCAGCTGGACGTGATCGGTGAGCTCCGCCACCCCGACACGACGGCCCGCCGCCACCACGTACCGGAAGATCTCGTGCCGGGTCGGATCTCCCAACGCTCGTGCCTGACGCTGGAGGTCAACCACAGGACGGACCCACCGAGGCTGTTCGCTCCATCGCTCAATTCTAACAAACGATCGAAGAACGGGATGGCTCAACGAACATCCCACCGACGACGAGCTCCGGGAGTTGCCCACCGGATCGGCCGTCGCGCTCCGCATGCGCCGATCCGGCGCGACCGAGACCGACATCGCGCTCGCGCTCGGGATCGAGGTCGACGCAGTGCCCGCCGCACTCCAGGTCGCGACGGCCGAGCTGACGGCGCTCCGACGCCCCGACGATGCGATCTAGGCTCCGGTCATGGTCCGGCCCGTCGCGCCCGACGGACCTCCCGGGCCGGCGCCGCCCGGGGGTCTGGTCGGACGCGTCGCCGAACTCGACCTGGCCGTGCGGTCCGTCCACGATCGCGGTCAGGTCCTGATCACCGGCGAGGCCGGTATCGGCAAGACCAGCCTCCTCCATGCCGCCGTGACCGAGCTCGACTCGGACGGGTTCCGGTGCTTCGTCGCCACTGCGACCGCCGGGCTGAGCGAGCATCCCCTGGCCAGCCTGGGCCACCTCCTCGGCGACATCGCAGGCGGCGCGCCCCACGATCTCGAACGACGGGCCGTCGAGGCCCTGCGCCGACTCGCTCCCGGCTCGAGCGGCGTACTGGTACTCGACGACGTCCAGGTCCTCGACCCGTGGTCGCTGCACGCCATCGTGAGCGCACGGGTGACGGATGGCCCGCGACTCCTCGTGGCGGCACGGAGCAGTGGACCGCTCAGCGACGCAGTCGCGACGATCGGTCGCACCCCCGGTACCCGAATCGAGTTGCAGCGACTGTCAGCGAACGAGACCGCCGAACTGGCCGGGATCGAGCTCGGTGCCCCACTCGACACCGTGAGTGCCGCCCGCATCCACGACGCCACGGACGGGCTCCCCCTCGCCGTGGCCGAGCTGATCCGCTACGCCAAGCGCTCTGGTTCGCTGACGCTCAGAGCCGGGCTCTGGCGGTGGACGTCGGATGCACAGATCGATCAGCGGCTCGCCGAGCTGCTGGGGCTGCGGGTCGAGAGCCTGACGTGCGACGCCCGCGATGTGCTCGAGCTGCTCTGCATGGTCGACCACCTGCCCATCGGCATCGTGAACGAGGTGATACCCGGGGTCGACCTGGCCGAGCTGGAGGGCCAGCGGCTGGTGAGGCTCGCCGCACGACCAGGTTGGGTCGCGCCGGCCCATCCGCTCCTCCGCGACGCGTGCCTCACGCGCCTCGAACCACTTCGGCGCCGCTCCCTGCTGGAACGGCTCGTCCGTGCCCTCGCGGCCAGCGATGATCACGATCCGGAGCTGGAGCGTCGACGCGTGATCACGTCGGTCGAGATCGGCGAGCCGGTCGAGCACGAGGCGCTCGTCGCAACCGTCACCTGGGGTTCGGCCCACGGCCTCTGGGCGCTGATGGGCCCGGTGATGGCCAGGGCCTGGGAGGAGTGCCCGAATGCGGTCACCGGCCTCGCTCACGGCGAGGCGCTCTACTGGACGGGCCGGATGGAGGAAGCTGCGCGGGTGCTCGACACCGCCGAGCGACTGTGCCGGTCGGACTCGGAGCGGGTCGAGCTGGCCCTCGCACGAGCTCGCACCCTCAACGTGGGCCTCGACCGATGGGACGACGCCGTGGACGCGCGGGAACAGATGTGGGTGTCGATCACCGATCCGGTGTTGCGGCTCGACGTGATGGCCGCAGAGGCGTACGAGCTCGTCCACCGGGGCGAGGCGGCGGCCGTGATCGACCTGCTGCAGCAGATCCCCGACGCTCCCCTCGACCACCACGGGTTCCGGGCCGCCCGGTACCGGCTCACCCAGGCGACCGTGGGGGCGTTCGGGGTGGCCGGCCGTACACAGGACATGGAAGCCGAGTACGGGGTGCACCTGGACGGCAGGGACGATGTCGGAGCGACACACCCGCTCGCATCGACGGCAGCCGATGTGTGGTGGACGGTGACCGGTCTGATCGCCGGACGCCGAGCGATGGTGGACGAGACGTTGACGGAGCGGGCCCGGACGTCGATCACGATGGACGACGGCATCACGCGACCGATCTGGGCGCTTCCGGTCGCCGTGGACCACTGGCTCGCAGGACGCCTCGACCTGGCTGAGCTGTCGGCCCGCGAGGCGCTCGGGATCACAGGAGACGTCCGCACCATCACCCGCTTGGCCCGCCACGTGCTCGCCCGCGTGCTCGAACTCCGGGGGCGCTACGCCGAGGCGCTCGAGCTCTGCGCGGAACCCGAGCCGGACGATTTCTTCGCCCTGGTGCGCCACTGGGGCGCCGGCATCCGGGAGAACTGCCGGCACGCCACGAGTGGTGGCAGCATCGGCTCCGACGAACGCCGTGCCGCCGTCGAACGGGTGCTGGAGGTCGCCGACATCCTGCACCAGCAGGCTCAAGTCATGGCCGCTGCCTACATCTGTCACGACACGCTGCGACTCGGCCGACCGAGCGTGGTCGACGCAGGCGCGCTCGATCGACTCCATGCGTACTCGGCCGAGTGCGACGCACCAACCGTCCATGCGATGGCCACTCATGCCGGTGGTGTGGCCGACCGGGATCCGGCCGCGCTGCTCGAAGTGGCAACCCGAGTAGCCGACACGGGTGACGGAACCCTCGCGGTGCTGGTGCTGCGCGATGCACTCCCGCTGGCCATGGAGCGACGCGATCACGACCTCGTGGTCGAGCTGGAGAACATCCGGGACGGCCTCACAACCAGCGGCTGGAGCGGACCACCGGCACCCTCCCCGTCAGCGGACGATCTCGGGCTGTCCGCCCGTGAGCTCGAAGTCGCCCGGGCGGCGGCCGCCGGGGCGTCGGATCGGGAGATCGCCCGGGCCCTGACGGTGAGCGTTCGCACGGTGCACGCCCATCTGCGATCCGTGTACCGCAAGCTCGACGTGCACCGTCGCGACGAACTCACCAACGTCGTCGCGCTCCGCGATCGGGGCTGACCGACCTGTGAGCCCGGGACACGAACTGGGGCGCGACGAACCACTCGTCCCACCCTTTCGACGACGCGCCGAGCAGGTGGGGCATAGGCAACGGTTGCCGATGCCACGGACCGTGGCCAGGCGCACACTCGCTCGATGAGCACCACCGACGTCCACCACTCACCCACCCAACTCGGAGCAACCGATCCGCCCCGACGGGGCCGCCTCTGGCGATCGCGCTGGGCCGCGATCGGCGCCGCCGTCGCCGTCACCCTCGGCGGCGGCACCCTGCACCTTGCAGGCGCAACCGCCAGCGAACCCTCGAGCATCATCTCCATCACGCCGACCCGGATCCTCGACACCCGCGATCCGACGGACCTGGGGCTCACAGGACCGTTCGTCTCAGCCGTCGGCCAGGACCTCCAGGTCACCGGCCAGGTCGCCACCACCGCCGGCGCCCAGACCGTCGTGCCCGATGGGGCGACGGGGGTCCTGCTCAACGTCACCGTGGTCCAACCAACCGCAGCCGGGTTCGTCTCCGTCCGACCGGCCGGAACGGCCGGACCACCGCAGACGTCCAGCCTCAACTTCGAAGCAGGCGACATCACGCCCAACGCGGTGTTCGTCGCTCTGCCCACCGACGGAGCCGACGCGGGCAGGATCGAGATCACCTACGACGCCTTCGGCACCCCCGGGCCCACCACGGACATCCTCGGCGACGTCGTGGGCTACACGATGGAGTTGGTCGCACCGGATGGGGCCGTGGACGCCTACACCAAGGCCGAGGCCGATGAACTGTTCCTCACCGACGTGGACGCCTACACCAAGAACGAGGCCGACGAAGCGTTCCTGCCGCTGTTCGCTGTCGTAGAGGTGAACGGCTCGCTGGTTCGCGGCCGCGGTGTGAACTCGACCGCCTTGCTCGGCGGGGTCCCGAACGGGCGGTACGAGGTCATCTTCGACCGGGACATCTCCGAGTGCGCGTACCAGGCGACCGTGGGTCGGCCAGGCGTGAACAGCGGTCCCCCGATCGGCTTCGCACTGGTGGCCAACCGGAGCGGGAACGCAACCAACGGTGTGGCGGTCTTCGTCAAGGATCAGAACGGAGCGGGTGTCGAGCGGGGATTCCACCTCACCGTGCACTGCTGAGGCACCGACATCACAGGGCGATGACGTGGCCCGGGCCCCCGGCGGATGGCTCGGGCCACGCTCGCTCACCCAGGTGCAACCGGGCCGCTGTATAGGCGTCCGCGAGCCACCCGGCACGCTCGGCACCGAACGCCACCGTCGCGACGTCGACGTGGGCGCGGCGGAACTCCGGGCCGTGGCCGACAGCGGGCCCGGCCACGACGTGGGCCAGTTCGTGCACCGCCGTGGCCCGGGTGCACTGCGGGCCTGACAACCGGATCTCGGTGACGCCGCCCGCTCGACCGGACCGGGTGGTCGAGGTGCGGGCATCGTGCCGGGCCCGTCGGACCACGATCGGACCGGCTGACCACCAGGCACCGGTCACCAGGGTCTGAGCGAACGCCGCGATCACCTCGAACGACTCGACCACCTCGAGCTCGGTGCCCTCGAACGCGACGAGCTCGGCGGCGTACACCTCGCTCCGCCCTCGGTCACCGCCCGGGCCGCCCACGTCAGGCCCCTCGACCGAGTGCCCGTCGGCCGACCACGCCCCGCCGCCCGACGTCGGCGTGAGCAGCAGCTTCGCGACCGGCGACGTACCCCGCTGCGGTCGGCCCGGCCACGGCCCGGGCCGCCCCGATTCGACCGAACCGGGCCTGGAGGTGGTCGCCCACCCTGGCCTCGCGGGCGCGCAGCTCGGGCAGCCGACCCACCGAACCGGGCACCTCACGCACGGCGGTGGCATGGCTGCGTTCGAGCATCTGGTGCACCTCGTGGGCGAACCCGAACAGGAACGAGCGGCGCCACTGCTGGGTGGCGGCCCCGGTGCGCCGTCGTTCGGCCGCCATCCGCGACGACGCCTGGGCGTGCAACGACGTGTACAACACGTCGGTCGTCTCGAGATCATCGAGGAACCCGGCAACATATGCCGTCGTGCCGGCGTACCCGGCGCCGAACACCACCTGACAACCGTGCGCCTCGGCCACCGCCTGCAGCAGTGCGATGCGGGCCCGTACGTATGCTCCCCGCCCCATCGCGTACTCGCGGATGGCGAGCGTGTCGTGTTCGGGTTCGGCGAGACGGGCAGTGTCGAGCCGGTGCGCCGCGATCAGCTCGGCCGCCTTCCGGGAGAACGCGTCGGCCTCGTCGGGGTGCGGACTCCCTTCGGCCATGGCCAACAGCTTGCGGACCTTGGCGATCAGCGCGCCGTGGCCCTGCTGTCGATCATCGGCGGTCGGTGTCATACCCTCGCAGTCTGGCGCAGGGGTGTGACGATCCGCCCGACCGGCTGCCGAGCGATCCGATCACTGCTCGTTGATCGTGTCGAGCACCTGGCCGACCACCGCACCGCCGTCGATGATGAACTCGTGCCCCGTCGAGTACGTGGCGTCGGCGATGAGGAACAGCAGCATCGCTGTCACCTCTTCCGGCTCGCCGATGCGGGCGATCGGCTGGGCCGCGGCGAGGTCCTCGCTGAGCCCGGCGATCATCGGCGTGCGGATCGGTCCGGGGTGGATCAGGTTGACCCGGATCCCCTCTGGCCCGAGCTCGAGTGCCGCCGTCTTCGTCAGCCCGCGGATGCCCCACTTGCTGGCGACGTAGGCCCCGAGGTTCCCGTACCCCTGGATGCCCGCCGTGGACGACACGTTCACGATCGATCCGCCGCCGGCCCGCTTGATCGACGGGACGACGGTGTGCATCCCGAGCCAGACACCGGTGAGGTTGATGTCGAGCGTGCGCTGCCAATCCTCCGGGGAGAGCTCCTCGATCGAGCCGAACATGACGATGCCGGCGTTGTTGACGAGGTGTTGCACGGGCCCGAAGGTCGATTCCGCGAACGCGACCGCGTCGCGCCACTGCTGCTCGTCGGTGACGTCGAGACGGGTGTAGACGACGGCGTCGCCGAGTTCGTCGGCGAGCGCACGACCCTCGTCGTCGAGCACGTCGGTGGCCACGACCTTCGCGCCATGTGCGATGAGCCCACGGACGTGTTCGGCGCCCATCCCACGGGCTGCGCCGGTGATGAGCACCACGTGCCCCTCGATCGAGTTCTGCATGTCCTTGCCTCCGGTTCCGGCCAGTGTCCCGACCCTGGTGGAATCATCGCAGGTGACGCCCGCCCGAGGAACGGACCTTGGTCCCGAATCCATCGGTCCGTGCCACGATGGCCCGATGGTGATCGTCGACGGCGCGAACGTGGTGGGGTCGCGTCCCGACGGCTGGTGGCGCGATCGCGCCGACGTGATCGGACCGGGTTGGCTCCTCGACCACCTGGACGACGAGCAATGGAGCGGGCGACGAGAATCGAACTCGCATCATCAGCTTGGAAGGCTGAGGTTCTAGCCGTTGAACTACACCCGCGGACGGGCCACACGATACCCGGCACGAGGGTCGACAGGACCCGTGCCGGTGCCCGTCCACGATCGGGACCTCGTCGGTCTCCTAGCCTCGCCGCCGTGGGAGCAGACGAGCTCGTGGTGGTCGGAGCGATCAACGTCGATCTCGTGGTCGCCGCGCCCCGGCTACCCGGACCGGGCGAGACGGTGGTCGGGCCCGGCGTCGAGCGATACGGAGGCGGTAAGGGTGCCAACGCGGCCGTGGCCGCTGCCCGCGCTGGAGCGCGCGTCCACCTGATCGCCGCGATCGGCGACGACGACACGGGCGACACGGCCCTCGCAGAGTTGCGCCATGACCACGTCACGACCGATCACGTCGTCCGACTGGCCGGCACCCCGACCGGCGTCGCGCTGATCGTGGTGGATCCCGACGGCGAGAACCAGATCGCGGTCGGTGCCGGCGCCAACGCCGCGTTGACGGCGGCCCACGTCCGCGCCGCCGTGGGCGCGCTGGTGCCGAGGGCCGGGTGCGTGCTCGTCAGCACCGAGATCCCCGGCGATGCGATCGAGGCAGCCGTCCGGACCGCCACCGACGCCGGCGTACCGTGTGTCCTCAACCCGGCACCGGTCGTTCCGGCCGTCGAGCGTCTGCTCGGGTTCGGTCCGATCGTCACGCCGAACCGTACGGAGTTGTTCGATCTCGTCGACGGCGCCGCGAGCGACACTGCCCGGGCGGCACGGCGGATCGGCGAGCGCACGGGTGCACCCGTGATCGTCACGCTCGGCGGCGACGGCGCGCTCGTCGTACCGGTCGACGGCCCCCCGTCGATGGTCCCCGCCCACGCGGTCCAGGTCCGCGACACGACCGGGGCCGGCGACACGTTCAACGGGGTGCTCGCCGCTGCGATCGCCTCCGGACGCCCGCTGGCCGAGGCCGTCGACGACGCCATGGCGGCGGCGGCCCTGTCGGTCGGCGCGATCGGCGCCCGCGCCGGCATGCCCGATGCGGCAGCGATCGCCACCTTCAGGCACTAGGAACCCGCGCGGCGATGCGGCCTCGCGGGACGACTACGGTTGTCGTGACATGGGGGGACGTCGATCGTCCGGACTCACTCTCGGCGACGCGTTGAGCACCGCACGCCGCCGGAGCTTCGTGGGTCGAACTGCGGAGCGTGAGCTGGCGAGAACCGCGTTCGACGCCGACGAACCGCCGTACGCCCTGATCTGGCTCACCGGTCCGGGTGGCATCGGCAAGTCCAGCCTGCTCGACGTGCTGCGCCTCGACGCGACCGCTGCGGGTGCCCGGATCGCCCATCTCGACGGCCGACACGTGACACCCGCACCCGATGCGATCGAGGACGCCGTCGCAGCGGCGCTCGACACCGACCGACCGAACAGCACCGGCGATGGCCGCATCGTCCTGCTCGTCGACGCGTACGAGCGGCTCCGACCGCTCGACGACTGGTTCCGCGAGTCGTTCCTCCCCGGACTCCCGGCGTCGACCGTCGTGGTGATCGCCAGCCGGAACCCCCCGTCGCACGACTGGCGCTCGGACGCCGCGTGGCGTGAGACCTCGCGAGAGGTCACGATGCGGAACCTGGAACCCGACGAGGGACGTGACTATCTCGATCGGGCAGGCGTCGACCCATCGGTGCACGATCGACTCCTCGAGCTGAGCCATGGCCATCCGCTCGGGCTCTCGCTGCTCGCGGAGGTGGTGCGCGGCGGGGGCGAGCCGGCGATCACGCCATCGACGCCGAACCTCGTCGAGGACCTGCTCGAGCGCTTCATCGACGTCACGCCCTCCGTCGAGCACCGCCGCGCCCTGGAGGTGTGCGCGCTCGCCCGCGTGACCGACGAGGCACTTCTGCGGGCTGCGCTCGAGACCGACGACGCCGGCGGCGTGTTCGCATGGCTCCGATCGCTGTCGTTCGTCGAGACGGTCAGCGACGGGGTCCTCCCGCACGACCTCGCTCGTGACGTGATCGACACGGACCTACGCTGGCGCGACCCCGAGGAGTACGCACGCGTGTTCCGCGCCGTCCGCCGCCACGTCCACGAGCGTCTCCGCACGGCACCCGGACCCGAGCGGCGATCCGCTGCATTCGACCTGAAGTTCCTGTTCCGCAACCTCCCGAGCGTGCTGTCGCCGGTCGACTGGGACACGTGGGGATCGATCCACCCGGAACCGGCCCGGCCCTGCGACCACCCGGCGATCATCGATCTCGTCGGACGCGCCGAGGGCGCGTCGTCAGCCGCCATCGTCCGCCGCTGGCTGACATCGCAGCCCGGAGGTTTCCACGTGGTACGTGACGAGGACGGCGCGCCGCGCGGCGTGCTGGGGTTGCTCGACCTGAGCTCGGCCGACGTCGCCGACCTCGACGCCGACCCCGGTGCTCGCGCCGCGTGGGAGCACGCCCAGCACCATGCTCCACCCCGCACCGGTGAGATCGTCACCCAGACTCGGTTCGTCGTCGATCGCGATGCGTACCAGGACCCGTCGCCGACGATCAACGCCACCCCCATCGTGACCCTGCTCAACTACCTCGAGCTGCCACACCTCGCACGCGACTACCTCACCCTCCACGCTCCCGACACCTGGGACCCGTTCTTCGCGATGGCCGACTTCCCGAGGGTGCAGGGCGCCGACTTCGAGATCGACGGTCGCACGTACGGGCTGTTCTGCCACGACTTCCGTCGTACACCCGTCGACGCCCTGATCGAGCTCTGGACGGAACGAGCGCTCGCCCAGGATCCGACGTTGCGTCCCGCAGCAGAGGCCACCCTCGTCCTGTCACGTCCGCAGTTCGCCGACGCAGTACGACAGGGATTGCGCGACCTCCACCGTCCGGACGCGCTCACGCAGAACCCCTTGACGCGGACGCGCCTCGTCGACGGCGACGGGTCGTCGGGATCAGCGGCAGCGCTCGCCGTCCTGCTCCGCGAGGCGGTAGCCGCGCTCGCCGACGATCCGCGCGGCCAGAAGCTCCACCACGCCGTCGACCGCACCTACGTGCGAGCAGCGCCCACCCAGGAGGCGGCGGCGGAGGTCCTCGACCTCCCCTTCAGCACCTACCGACGGCATCTCACCCGTGGCATCGAACGGGTCGTCGCCAGCCTCTGGGAGCGCGAGCTGTACGGACGCACGGCCGATCCCGACGGAGAGTGAGCAGGGATCGGCCTGGAACGTGAGCACCTGGACGTTCGACGCTGGCCGCATCACGTCGACACCAGGAGGAACGACATGACGAACGAGACGTCCATCAGGACCAGCCACGTCGCCCACACTGACGCCACCACCGAGCGAACCGCCGTCGTACTCGGGGGCAGCATCGCCGGCCTGCTCGCTGCTCGGGTGCTCGCCGAGCACGCCGAGCAGGTCACGATCATCGATCGCGACGAGCTGGCGCGAGGGGTGGAACCTCGGCGTGGCGCCCCGCAGGCCCGCCACGTGCACGCGCTCCTCGCCGGTGGGCAACGAGCCCTCGAGGAGCTGTTCCCAGGTCTCACCGACGACCTCGCCGGAGCCGGGGCACCGGTCGGGGACATGCTCGCCGACGCGCACGTCGTCTTCGGCGGTCACCGCATGTGCCGCACCCGCAGCGGTCTGCCACTGGTCGGCGCCAGCCGCCCGCTGATCGAAGCGACCGTCCGCGAACGGGTCGTGGCGATGGATCGCGTGCATGTCGCACCAGCCTCCGACGTGGTGGGGCTGCGGTCCGCCGACGGCGGACACCGGGTGGACGGTGTCCGGATCCTCCCTCGGGCGACGGGGAGCACCGACGAGACGGTGGACGCCGACCTGATCGTCGACACGACTGGCCGCGGTTCACGGCTGCCATCGTGGCTGGAGGACCTCGGGGTGGACGCGCCCGACGTCGACGAGGTCACCGTCGGCATCGGATACGCGACCCGCCGCTACCGCCTCTCCGATGCGGTGGTCGACGGCTGCCTGGCCGTCGTGAACGGACCCACGCCGGACCGGCCGCGCGGCGGGGTGCTCGCCAGGGTGGAGGACGATGTGTGGATGGCGACGCTGTACGGCTACGCCGGCGACCACCCACCTCTCGACGCCGCTGGATTCGAGGGGTTCGCGGCGTCGCTCGAGCCCGATGACATCCCGCGACTGCTCGACCACGGCACCCCCGTGGACGACGCCGTCCGCCACCGCTTCCCGGCCAACCTCCGCCGCCGGTACGAGCGTCTCCACGGCCTGCCCGAGGGACTGGTGGTCATGGGCGACGCGCTCAGCTGCTTCAACCCTGTCTACGGACAGGGCATGGCGGTCGCCGCGCTCCAAGCGATCGAGCTGCGGCGGCTGCTCCGACGCCGGCGCCCCGTGACGGCGCGAACGATCGCCCGCGCCATGGCCCGCACCATCCGTTCCCCGTGGGAACTCGCGACCGGCGCCGATCTCACGATCCCGGGCGTGGTGGGACCGCGAACCCGCCGCCAGGCGATGGCGGCACGTTGGGTGGGGCGCGTCCAAGCCGCGGGGACGACCGATCCCGACGTCGCGTGCGCGTTCGTCAACGTGACGGGTCTCGTGGACCGCCCCGAATCCCTCATGCGTCCGCGAACCGTCCGCCGGGTCCTCGCGAGCAGCTGAGATGTCGGACCCGAGGTCTCAGGCCGGGTCGAACCAGAGGATCGACGGGTCACCACCGCTGTAGTCGATCGTGAACTCTTCACCCGCTGCGACGTCGCGCAGCGTCGAGTACTGCAAGGCGTCGTAGCCGAGCACGTACCCCGACTCGGCGTCGACGTCGTCCGCGTCGATGCGGTGGTAGACACAGTTGGGGTCGGGATCGTGGTTGAACAGCGAGCCGTAGCCGAGCGCCAGCACCGACGTGCCGAGGTCTTCGTCCCAGCCGTAGACGAGACCTCGCAACGGTGTGGTCTCGAGGGTCTCGACATCGTCCTCCGACATCAACATGACCGGTGCCACGTGGACGACGGTTCCGGCTGCGATGCCCTCGGCGGCGAAGGCACCGAGTCCGTGCTTGGGCGACGGGCCGACCCGGACGAGCACAGCGGATCGGACGAGGGCCTCGGGCGACATCATCCAGACGGTACCGGCGCGGCTCCGTCGGCCCCACCCTCGAGACCGCCATCACCGAGTTCGACGTCCAGTCGGATCAGCCCACGCAACAAGAAGCTCGGGTGGTACTCGAACGTGTTCGAATCAGCCAGTCCGAACGACTCGATGCGCGCCAGCAGCTCCTCGAGCGCGACCCGACCCTCGAGACGGGACAGCCCGGCGCCGAGACAGAAGTGGATCCCCTTGCCGAACGCCAGGTGCTCGCGGAGGCGCTCACGGTCGGGGTCGAAGAGGTCGGGATGCTCGAAGACCGAATCGTCGCGGTTCGCGGAGCAGAACGCCACGACCACCCGGGATCCCGCAGGGAGCGACACACCGCCCAACTCCGTGTCACGGGTCACGAGTCGGAACATCCCCTGGGTGGGGGTGGACAGTCGGAGCGTCTCTTCGACCACCGCCTCGGCGCGCGTCGGGTCGGCACGCAGACGCTGCCATTCGTCGGGACGCTCCCCCAGCAGGCGCATCATCTCGGTCAGCATCTTCGTGGTCGTCTCGTTGCCGGCCACCAGCAACTGCTGCAGGATGCTCAGCATCTCGGGGAGGTCGAGGGGTCGTGTGTCGACCACGTCGGGGTCGTCGTCGTCGAGTCGGGCGTCGATGAGGGTCGTCAGCAGGTCGTCCCGGGGATCACGACGGCGACGCTCGATCTGATCGGCGAAATGGTGCTGGAACTCGTTCACGCCGCGCTCCGCCGCGAGACGTTCCTCGAACGACGCGACCGTGCCGATGCCCGCGACCGAATCGTCGGACCACCGCTTGAAGTCGTCGAGTCGATCGTCGGGAACGGCCAGCGCCCTCGCGATCACCCGCACCGGCAACGGCACGGCGAACGCCTCGACGAACTCGATCTGTCGACGATCGACCCATCCGTCGATCAGCTCACCGGCGATCCGCCGGATCTCCGGTTCGAGCGCCGCGAGCGCCTTCGGCGTGAACGCCTTCGACACCAGGCGCCGGTAACGGGTGTGCTCGGGCTGATCAGCCGTCAGCATCGTCGGCACCCGTGGATAGCCCTCGGCGAACACCTCGGCCATCTGCTCGCGCTCGGCCCTCGGCATCGGCATCCCCACCGACCCGAATCGGGACGAGTAGGTGGCCGGGTCACGCAGCACGTCGAGCACGAGATCGTGGCGGGTGACGAGGTACACCCCGAGCCGCTCGGCGAGCAGCACCGGGGCCTCGGCCCGCATCCGGGCGTAGTGCGGGAACGGGCACTGCAGCGTGTCGGCGTCGAACGGGTCGAACCCACCGAGATCGGTGGTCGATGCCACCTCGTCTGCACTCACGTCTCGGGGAGCACGGCGTCGTCGATCCAGCTCCCGTGGAACCCGAACGGCACCCGACGGGGCAGGTGCACCCGGGCGACCGGCTCGCTCCCCGGCGCCGAGGCATCGAGGATCACCAGATCGGAGGAGTCGGTGGCCGCGTCGTACACGAGTCCCATCGCCCATCCTTCGTCCTCGCCGGCATCGGGGCCGTCCTGCACGAACACGAACTCACCGGGGTGCGAGTCGGGTCCGAGGTCGAAGACGGACTGGGATCCTGCCGACAGATCCCACTTGACGACCACCCCCGCCACCCGATCGTCGAGCAGCACTCGGCCGCCGTCACGGGGTGCGACGCCCCAGCCGTAGCGGTGCCGGAGCCCCTGCACCCGGTCGTCGACCCGTGGGAAACCGTGCGCCACCTCGTCGAGTTGCTGCTCGTGCACCGATCCGGTCCCGAGATCGAACGTCCAGCGGTGGAGGAACGAGGGCGGGAAGTCGTTCATCCCGTTGCGCCACATCGACTCGTGGCGGCCCACGTCGCACACCACGGTGTCGCCCTCGACGTAGGCGTTCAGCGGGTGGAAGACGTAGCAGGGGTCGACCTCGAACCACCGGATGTCGGCGTCGGTGCCGTGGCGGGGCACGATGCCGATGCGGGCACCGTAGTGGTCGTCCCACCGGATCGGGGCCCCGGGATTGTCGAAGTCGAACACGACCGGCAGATCCATGAAGATGGCGTGATCGCGGGTGATCATGAAGTCGTGCATCATCGTGCCGCGGGGCACGGTGATCGGGGCCGAGTGCACGAGTCGACCGGCTGCGTCGAGCACGTGGTACGTGAGATGGGGAGCGATGGGCGAGTACCCGAAGAAGTGGAGCTCACCGGTCTCGGGGCAGAGCTTGGGATGGGCGGTGAACGCCGAGGTGAGTCGACCGTCGAAGTCGTCGCAACCGATCGTGTCGAGATCACGGTCGATCTCGTAGGGGAAGTGGCCCTCCTCGAGCGTCCAGATCCGACCGGCGTGGGCGAGCACGTGGGTGTTGGCCGCGCTGGCCGTCGGGTCGAGCATCGCCTCGCCGTCCATGGCGTCGAGACCCTTGGCGAGCTTGGTGGTGCGCACCCACCGGTTCTTGTACCACTCGGCACGACCATCCTCGAGCCGGATACCGTGCACCATCCCGTCGCCGAAGAACCAGTGCTGGGTGGGGGCTTTCGGGTTGCTGCCGTTGCGGAGGTAGCGCCCGGAGAGCGAGGGCGGAACGGACCCGGTGACCGGCAGATCGTGCACGGTCAGCTCGTCGTGGACGGGCGCGAAGTTCCCGGTGAGGAACCACGGCGTCGTGGCGGTGTCGGTCATGACGTCATGCTCCCATGCCCGGATGGGGTTGGCTAGATGCGTCGGTCCCGGCCGACCCAGTACGGATCGCGGAGCGGTCTCTTCTGGATCTTCCCGGTGCCGGTGCGCGGGATCTCGTCGACGAAATCGACCGTCTTCGGCGCCTTGTAGCCGGCGAGGTGTTCGCGACAGTACGACACGAGACGCTCGGCCAACTCGGCTCCGGGCTCCACGCCCTCGGCGGGCTGCACGACCGCCTTCACCTGTTCGCCGTACTCGTCGTCGGGCACCCCGATCACGGCCACGTCGGCCACCTCAGGGTGCACGGCCAGCACCCCCTCGATCTCGGCCGGATAGATGTTCACCCCGCCAGAGATGATCATGTCGATGCGGCGGTCCGACAGCCAGAGGTAGCCGTCGTGGTCGAGGTAGCCCACATCGCCGGTCGTGAACACGCCGGGTTCGAGGTGGGCGGCCTCGGTCTTCGAGGGATCCTTGTGGTACTCGAATCCCATGCCCATCAGGTTGCGGAAGTACAGCGTGCCCTCCTCCCCCACCCCGACCCGCTGACCCGACTCGTCGGCCACGATCACCTCGACCGTCTCGACCGGCTTGCCGACGCTGCCGCCCTTCTCGAGCCACTCCTCCGACGAGATCGTCGAGATGATCGACCCCTCCGTCGAGCCGTAGTACTCGGTGATCTTCGGTCCCCACCACTCGATCAGGCCCGCCTTCACCTTGGGCGGACAGGGCGCGGCGCCGTGCCACACCGCCTCCATCGACGAACCGTCGTACCCGCGCTTCACGTGGTCGGGCAGGTCGAGCAGGCGCTTCATCTGCGTCGGGACGAGGTGGACGTTGGTGCACCCGTGACGGTCGATCAGCTCGAGCACCTCGGCCGAGTCGTACCGGTGCTGCATCACGACCGACGAACCGCCCACCATGGGCAGGAACGAGTAGGCCCACTGGGCCGAGTGGTACGCCGGACCGCACAGCAGCGTGCGCCCGGGAATGGGCAACCAGTTCCCGAAGCTCGCGGCGATCAGCTGCATGATGTCGGGCGCGAGCTCGGTGTTGCCCGACAGCGCGCCGCGGACACCCTTCGGACGTCCGGTGGTCCCCGAGGTGTAGAACATCGGCCCGCCCAGGCGCTGCTCGGCGGGCTCGTCGGGGCTGCCGTCGGCCACGACCTCGTCGAGGGGGACGAACCGCCCATCGTGCTCGACCGCCCCGTACGAGCCGTCGAGCGGTAGGCCCACCACCAGCTCGACGCGAGCGCTGCGATCGTCGTCGAGTGCCGCCGCCACCTGATCGGCGTACCTGGCGTCGACGAACACGGCGGTCACGTCGGCATCGTCGAACACGTAGGCGAGCTCGTCGGCCACCCAGTGCCAGTTGACCGGCACGTACGTCCAGCCGCCGTGCGCACACGCCATCGCCAACTCGAACCACTCACGCCGGTTGCCGGCCACGATCGCCACCGTGTGGCCGGCCGCCAGCCCACGGTCGCGCAGACCGTTCACCAGACGGTTCACGCGCTCGTCGAGGTCGGCCCATGTCGTGACACCGTTGGCGTCGGTGAGTGCGGCGTCGGCACCCCGGTCAGCGGCGTGTGCCGCGGTGAGCGTTGCCATGTTCCCCTTCCCCGCCGACCCCCATCGGCTGGCTCGAGCCTATTCCACTGACCGCGGCGACGAGCTGACCAGCACCATCGACGCGCTCGTCATCGAGACGCGGACGGTTCGACGGTGATGCGAACAGACGTCGTCTGCACCGATACGGCCGCGCTGACCCCTTCCGTCCGCCGCTGCGATCTGGCAGATTGGTCAGCACCAGAAAGGCAGGTGTTGCCGTGTCGACACTCCGGACCATCCCCGCTCCGGCTCAGGCGCTCCTCGGATCGGACGCTCTCGCCCACGTGATCACCCGCAACGCGGACGGGAGTCCGCAGGTGTCGGTCGTGTGGTGCGGTATCAGGGGTGACCGCGTCGTGTTCTGCACCGAGGGGAGCACCGCCAAAGTGCGCAACCTCAGACGCGACCCACGCGTGGTGCTCTCGATCGAGGACGAGGTGCGCAACCTGGCCGGCACCCAGCACCATCTCGTGGTGCACGGCACCGCCAAGGTACTCGGACCGGCCGATCCTGACCTCTGCGACGAGCTGTGCCGCACGTACGTGGGCCGCGCTGATCACCCCACGAACCTCAAGGACTCACCCACCGCCGTGACGGTGGCGGTCGACGTCGAGCGGCTCGCCGGCAACGGCCCCTGGACGGTCGACGACTGACTCTCCGGTGACGACCGGCGCTCCTGGTGGGGTCAGCCGTCGGGCACGCGGTAGGGCGCGACCACGTCTGTACTCCGGCCGTCGGTGGCCAGCCCCTCGAGCACGAACCGGTCGATGAGGCGGTGCAACAGTCGCAGCCGGGCTTCCTGGTAGTTGCCGAACGTCACGCCACGCTTGCCGGTGCTCGTCATCCCGGCTTGCACCCGGGGCAGGTTCGCCATGTCCTGCTCGAACACCTCGGCCAGACTGCCCATCCCCGACGCCTCGTGCCACGCCTGGTCGAGCGTCAGCTGCTGCAGCGGAGCGGGGTCGGGTCGATCGGCGCCGTCGGGCACCGGCGTCATGCGGATCACGTCCATGAAGCACGTGGACGGAGTGGCCCCCGGCCGCCAGCGGTACACGAGCGACTGGCCGACACCCGCCCACGGGGCGAAGGCCGGGAACACGTGGTAGAGGATGGCGTCGAGCATCTCGGCATCGGAGTACCCCGACATGTCGTGGCCGTACCGGTCGCCCATCGCGGCGCGGAACACCTCGGCAACCACCTTCCTGGCCGTCTCTCCGTCGGGCACCGGCACCGCTCCGCTCGGGAGCTTCGCGGCGAACGCGAGGTAGGCATCGGCCACCTGCTGCTCGCTCAGCTCCCCGAGGTGGGGACTCTGCGACCCGAAGCCGTTGTAGAAACGAGTGACGTAGGGCGAGTCCGCCCACATCGAGTACTCACTGTTCGTGTCAGCGGTGAACTCGAGGATCTGTGGGTGCGTCGCGATCACGTGATAGCCCTCGGCGAACGCCTCCATGCAGATCTTCCAGTTGGCCGGCACCTCCTTCACCGCGTGGAACGACACGTATCGCTGCTCGAGCCCGAAGTCGCGGTCGAAGTGCTCGACGAGCTTGTCGGCGTACTGCTCGAACGGCGGTGCACCCGGGTCGATGTTCACGAACACGAACCCGCACCACGTGGCCACCTGGGCCTCGGGGAGACACGAGATGGTCGGATCGTTGCGGACGTGCGGGAAGTCCCAGTCGGCCGGCAACTCGACGAGCGTGCCATCGAGGTCCCACCGCCACCCGTGGAACGGGCACCGGAACGACGCCACCCGACCGTCGCCGGTGCGGAGCTTGGTGCCACGGTGCAGGCAGGCGTTGTGGTACGCCCGGATCGAACCGTCACGGGTGCGGGTGACGAGCAACGACTGGCCGGCCACGTCGTACACCACGTGATCGCCCGGATCGCGCAGCGAGTCGATGTGGCACGCCATCTGCCAGGTGCGGGTCCACAGGTACTCGGCCTCGAGCGCCGCGAACTCGGACGACGTGTACCGCCGCTTGGGGACCTCGGCGGTTCCCTGGGGCACGTACCCGTGATCGAGCAGCGACGCCGGCACCGGTCGGCTGTCGGCGGCGAGCAGGTCCTGCACGCTCGGCCCCGGGCTGCGCGCCGCCGGATCCTCGTCGATGCTCATCGCCGAGATGCTGCAGCAACGTGGTCACCGAGTCAATGACCGTCAATTATGGTCGAGGTCATGACGGCGGCACCGGCGCGCGATGCGGCACGAGCGGTGAGCCTCGATGAGTTCGTCGACGAGGCGCGGCGCTGGCTCGATGCGCACGCCGAACCGCGCCAGGACTCCACGGGCCACGAACCATGGGGCGATGGCGAGTTCAGCGTGGCGGTGTTCCACTCGCTGTCGACCGACCAGGAGCGAGCCCTCCTCGACCGGCTCCGCCGGTGGACGCAGACCAAGGCCACCCGCGGTTACCACGCGATCACCGCCCCGCCCGACGAGGGCGGACTCGGGCTCCCGGGCGCGTTCGCCCGCGCGTTCGGCAAGCTCGAGCAGAGCTTCGTCACCCCCACCAGCCACGAGACCCACAGTGTGACGACCCGGCTCATCGCCCCGACCATCCGGATCTTCGGCGACCACCAGCAACGCGAGCAGCACGTGGCCGACTTCCTCGCCGCCCGATCTCTGTGTTGCCAGCTGTTCTCCGAACCGGGAGCCGGCTCCGATCTCGCCACGCTCGCATGCCGTGCGGTCCGCGACGGCGATGGGTGGATCGTGAACGGCCAGAAGGTGTGGAGCTCGGGCGCCCAGTTCTCACAGTGGGGCCAGCTCATCGCCCGCACTGATCCGTCACTCCCCAAGCACCGGGGTCTCACGGCCTTCGTCATCCCGATGGACCTCCCCGGTGTCGAGGTCCGACCGATCAAGCAGATGAGCGGCGGTTCGTCGTTCAACGAGGTGTTCTTCACCGACGTGCGGGTACCCGATTCGATGCGGCTCGGACCCGAGAACGAGGGCTGGAAGGTCGCGCTCACCACGCTCGGATTCGAGCGCGACCATTCCGAGGGCTCCGGCGGCGGTCGGGTGGGCGGATCGTGGCGCCAGCTGCTGGCGACCGCGCGAGCGATGGGCGTGACCGACCGCCCCGTGCTGCGTCAGGAGCTGGCCCGCAGCTACACGCACCATCGCATCGAGGGGTTCGTGAACCGACGTGCCGCCGATCTCCGGCGGGCCGGCGCCCAGCCGGGTCCCGAGGGATCGCTCGGCAAGCTGCTGTGGACGCAGGGGATGACCCAGATGTCCGATGTGATCTCGCAGGTGTTGGGAGCAGCGCTGGTGACCGACACCGACCAGTGGGGCACCTACGCCTGGGGCGAACACGTGCTGGGCGCACCCGGGTACCGCATCGCCGGCGGTTCCGACGAGGTGCAACGCAACATCATCGGCGAGCGCGTACTCGGCCTCCCGGCCGAACCACGCCTCGACAAGGACCTCGCGTGGAACGACATCCCACGCTGACAGCGCTCGAGGAGGGCACCCCATGGATCTCGGACTGAACGGCAGACGTGCACTGGTGAGCGGCGCGACGAGGGGGATCGGTCGGGCCATCGCCGAGACGCTCCTGGCCGAGGGCGCATCGGTGTCGTTCTGTGCCAGGACCGCCGACGACGTGGCCGACGCCACCGAGGCGATGTCACGCCTCGGCACCGTGCACGGTCACGTGGTCGACGCCGCCGACACCGACGCGGTCCGGGGGTGGGTGGCCGAGTCGATCGAGCAGCTCGGCGGGATCGACATCTACGTGCACAACACCTCGGCCGGTCCCGCACGCGACCTCGCCGGGTGGAGTGCGAACGTGGCCGTCGACCTGATGTCGGGCGTTCACGGGGTCGATGCCGCGACCGATGCGCTCACCGACGGGGGCGGCGTGGTCGTCACCATCGGCACCACGGCATCGGCCGAGCACTTCGCCACGGGGGCCAACAGCTACAGCGCCGTGAAGGCCGCCATCACCAACTGGACCCTCGGCCAGGCCCAGGTGCTCGGCGCCAAGGGCGTCCGCTGCAACGTGGTGTCACCGGGTCCGATCTACTTCGAGGGCGGGAGCTGGGCGATGATCGAGCAGCACATGAAGCCGTTCTTCGAGTCGACACAGCAGGCCCATCCGGGTGGACGACTCGGCAGCGCGCAGGACGTGGCCGATGCCGTCGCCTTCGTCGTGAGCGACCGTGCCCGCCACATCAACGGCGTGAACCTGACGGTCGACGGCGGGTTCCTCAAGCGCGTCGACTACTGAGCGATCGGCCCATGGGCACACCTGGTCGCCGCATCGACGTCACGCTCGTGACCGGCGGAAGGTTCCACGACTTCGACTACGCCCGACTCCAGCTGCTGACGCTCCTGGCCGAACACGACCAGTTCCGCGTGCGGGTACAACCCGACTACGAGGACGCCGATGCGATCGTGGCCGGCAGCATCCTCGTCAGCTACACCTGCGATGTCCGACCGGGCGAGAGGGCACAGCGGATGATCCGCGACTGGGTCGAACAGGGTGGACGGTGGGTGGCCCTCCACGGCACCAACGCCGCGCTCGATCTCGGCGGAGCGAACGGCGTCGAGTCCCCCAGGGCGTTCCCGTTGTGGGCCGACACCCTCGGCACCCAGTTCATCGCCCATCCACCGATCCAGCCGTACCGCGTCGACGTCGCCCCCGACATCGCGGACGAGCACCGATGGCTCGTGGACGGCATCGAGGCGTTCGAGACCGACGACGAGCTCTACCTGTGCGACTACCCGGACCGCGACCAGCTGATCCCACTGCTGCAGACCACCTGGCAGGGTGAGGCCCCGGGGTTCGTCGACATCGACTGGACCACCGCCGATCCCACCCATCTGGTCATGTATCTGCGGCCACTCGGCCTGGGCGCCGTGCTCTACAACACCCTCGGTCACTGCCGAGGGCACTACGACATGGCGCCCGAGATCCCCTACTACCCGCGGGTCGAGCGCTGCTCATGGGAGCTGCCCGCGTACCACGAGCTCCTCAGACGCTCGTTCCGGTGGGCCCGGCCCACCGATCGGGCGTCCCACCCCCACGGGTGAGCGGCTGGCTGCATCCGGACCTCCCCGCCGATCTCCACCGGGAGCGGAGTAGGTTGCCCGGCCATGCACACCGACCAGTTCGAGACCGAACTCGACACCGACGGCGACACGATCACCGGTCCGTGGCGCGCCCCCGCCCAGATGCTGGCCGATCAGGTGGTCGACGGCCACGCCAGCGTGCACGACGACGACCAGGCGGCGGCCTTGGGGCTCAGTGGCGCACCCATCGAGGGGCCCACCCACTTCAGCCAGTTCGACCCGCTCTGCATGTCACGGTGGGGCCACGCCTGGTTCGAGCGGGGCTGCATCAGTAGCCACTTCCGGACGATGGTGGTCGAGGGCGAACAGGTCCGCGCCACCCTCACCGTCACGTCCGGATCAGGCGGCCGCATCGATGCGCAGAAGGCCGACGGCACCCCCGTGCTCACCGGCACCGTCTCGATCGGTCCGGACCATCCCGCGACCGAACTCGACACCCGTCGGGCTGCGCAGGGCGATCCCGGCGACCTCTTCATCGTCGATCGGCTCGAGGTCGGCATGCGGCGTGACGGCGGATCCGTCTCGATGGACCACACGAGCCAGAACGGACCGGCGTACCCCTTCTCGCTCGACGACAAGCTGCGACGGATCACCGAACCCCACCCCTGGTACACCGCCGACGGCGGGGCCCACTCACCGTGGGGACGACCGATCGTCCCGATGGAGATGATCAGCGTGCTCGCGCACGCGTCGGGCCCCGGATGGCCCGTACGTTCTCCGGCGCTGGGGCTGTTCCTCGACCTCGAGATCCGGCTCGTGCACGGGCCAGTCCTCGTCGATCAGCCCTATGACGTCACGCGTGAGGTCATCGGGCTCAGCCAGAGTCGCCGCACCGAGTCCTACTGGACCCGGACCTGCCTGATCGACGCCGGCACGGGTCGGACCGCCGCCGAGGTGGTGCTGCACTCCGGTGTGTTCAAGGAGTCGTATCCTGACTATCCGCGTGACCGCCTGACCTGAAACCGGACGAGCGTGGCCACCCCCCGAACCCGATCGAGCCGTCGAGCCCCCGACCGCGTCGGTCGCGACGACCTCTTCCCCGCCGCTGTCACGGTGATGCTGGCCGGCGCGGCGCTCGGTCTCGGGAGCTGGGTGGCGATCGGTCGACCCACCGTCGAGTGGTCATCGCTGTGGGCCGCCGGGATCGTGTGGGCGTTCGGCGCGCTGATCGTGGGGACCGTCATGCCGACACCCCTCGTGGCCGCCGCCGGCGGCGCCGTGAGCGGGCTGCTGGCAGCCGCCACACATCACCTCGGCAGCGACTGGTTCGACGGGATGACCGTCGACGGAGCGGTGATGCAACGCAGCATGGTCGCGGCAGTGCTGGTCGGGCCGGTGCTGGGCGCCAGCGGTTACTGGCTGCGGTACCGGGTTGTCCGTTCACGACCCCTCACCATCGGTGCTGGTGCCGGCGCCGCGCTCGTGATCGCACTGATCGTGATCGAGGCGCTCGCCGACCAGCAGTGAGGCGAACAGCATCACCCGACCGCCGTCCGACGCGGCCGCCGGCGCGCCGACAACCGCCTCAGTGCACGTCGAGCAGGTCGACCACGAACACGAGCGTCTCGTTGGGGCCGATCACGCCACCGGCTCCACGCGCCCCGTACCCCAGATCGGGAGGGATCGTGAGCGTGCGACGACCACCGACGCGCATCCCCGCCACCCCTTCGTCCCAGCCCTGGATCACCTGACCCGACCCGAGGCCGAAACGGAAGGGCTCCATCCGGTCCCACGAGGCATCGAACTGCTGGCCGGTCGACCACGAGACACCGACGTAGTGGACCGTGACCGTCCGGCCCGGCGTGGCCTCGGTGCCCTCGCCCACCACGTCGTCGGTCGCCTCGAGCACCGCTGGCGGGTCGGTCGCGGGAATGGTGACGGTCGGCTTGGCCATGCCCGAAACCCTAGATCGAATCGCGAGGGGCGCTGTTCACGACCCCGTGTGCCGGTCGGTCCTCCGGCGGAACCACGACGGTGGCGCAATGCGATCGGTGGATGACCTGGTGGCTCGTGCTGCCCAGCATGAGGTCGGGATGACCACCGATGCCGCGGGCACCGACGACGATGAACGAAGCACCCACCTCGTCGGCGGTGTGGAGCAGGGCGTCAGATGGTGACCCGTCAGCGAGACGGGCCGTCCAGCGTCCGGCACCGAGCCCCTCGAGGGGACGGCACCACACCTCACGCATCCGCTGCTCGATCTCGTCACGGTGCTCGCTGGAGGGCACGTGGTGACCGTCCAGCTCGCTCATCATCCCGAGCGCGTGCACGGCCAGCACCTCGATGCCGGTCGAGTTCGCCAGCGCAGCCGCGATCTCGAGCGCACGATGCGCGTTCGGCGAACCATCCACACCGCACACGATCGGTCCGGTCCACGACGGCACCGAGGTGGGGGTCGAGGCGCGTTCGTCGGTCATGTGAGCTCCCAGAGTTGTCGAGCGGCGGTGATGGTCGGGAGCCCGATCTCACCCGTCGAGGCGGGCTCGGGCCGGTACTCGGTGCCGACCAGCGCAGCCAGCGTGGCGCCCACCGAGCGCGTGAGGGCGCGGGGGGAGTACCCGCCCTCGAGCACGACGAGACTGCGACCGGGCGGGGCCAACGCGGACACCCGAACCGCGAGGTCGGCGTAGTCGGCGGCCGTCAGCTGGAGCCCGGCGAGCGGATCGTCGCGATGCCCGTCGAAGCCTGCCGAGATGATCACCCAGTCGGGCGCGAACCGCTCGACCACCGGCGTCACGACCTCGTCGAATGCCTGCCGGTACACGTCGCCCTTGGTCCCGGCCGGGAAGGGCAGGTTCAGGTTCGTGTCGGGCGCCGCGTCGCCACCGGTCTCTCGCAGCAACCCGGTGCCGGGGAACAGCGGGGCCTCGTGTGTCGAGACGTACAGCACCCGCGGATCGTCGTAGAAGATGTCCTGGGTGCCGTTGCCGTGGTGGACGTCCCAGTCGATCACGGCCACGCGTTCACCCCGGGCGGCGAGCTTCGCCGCTCCGATCGCGGCGTTGTTGAACAGGCAGAACCCCATCGCCCGGTCGCGCACCGCGTGGTGCCCCGGCGGTCGCCCGGCGGCGAACGCCATCTCGCACTCACCGGCATCGAGCGCCTCGATCGCTGCGAGCACCGCACCAGCGGAACGTCGAGCCGTCCCCCATGAGCCAGGGGTGGCGATGGTGTCGGGATCGAGCTCACCGCCGCCCGCCTCGCAGAAGCGGCGCACGGCGTCGACGTAGAGCTCGTCGTGGGCGAGCGCCAGCTCGTCGACGGAGGCCTCGGGCGACTCGCGCCACTCGGTCGCCTCGAGCAGCCCTGCCTCGGCCACGCCGGCCAGTGCGGCGTCGAGCCGGGCGCGGTGCTCGGGGTGCCAGTCCGGCGTGGCGTGCGCGTCGCTCTCGGCGGCGCTGAAGACGATCAGTGGACGAACCACGACCAGAGCCTGCCAGATCCCATGGCCCACCGCCAGACGGCAACCGCCACCGGTCGACCGCCGATCGAGCGGTCTGCGATACTGATGTCGTGGACGCGCACGAGTGGCGCCAGCGGATGGTCGAGGTCGACCTGATCGGTCGGGGCATCACCGACGACGCCGTGCTCGAGGCGATGCGCACCGTGCCACGTGAGCGGTTCGTCGGCGAGAACGATCTCGACGAGGCGTACGCCGACCGGCCGCTCCCGATCGGCTGTGACCAGACGATCTCGCAGCCCTACATCGTGGCGTTGATGACCGAGCTCCTCCGCGTGCGCCCGACCGACCGGGTGCTCGACATCGGCACCGGATCGGGGTACGCCGCAGCCGTGCTGGCCACGATCGCTGACGAGGTCTGGTCGGTCGAACGAGAGCCCCACCTCGCGCACTCCGCCGCCCGCCGTCTCAGCGAACTGGGGTTCGAGAGGGTGCACGTGGAGGTGGGTGACGGGAGCCTCGGCTGGCCACCGGCCGCTCCGTTCGACGCCATCTCCGTCGCAGCCGCTGCGACCAGTGTCCCACCGGCGTTGGTGGAACAGCTGGCCGATGGCGGGCGACTCGTCATCCCCGTCGAGCGGTCACGCCATCATCAGGAGCTCCTCCTGATCGAGCGTGACGGCTCCGACATCGTCGAGCGCGACGTCGTCCCCGTTCGGTTCGTCCCGCTCGTGACCGACCACGACTAGGTTCGGGCGTCCGAGGGGCACGAACCCACGTGCCGAGGGAGGAGCCGCCATGACCGCAGCCGCCATCGACGCACTCCGTGCGGAACGTCAGCACGTGCTCGATCTCATCGAGTCGTTGAGTGACGAAGAGTGGCAGCTCCCGTCCGACTGCGACGGCTGGCGGGTGCAGGACGTGATCGCCCACATGAGCGCCGTGTTCGTGACCGTGAGCGGCGGTGACACCGCCAAGGCCGACCCACCCAGCGACGACGCCGAACGCAACGCCGACGCCGCCGTCGAGGAACGCCGCTACTGGTCGAGCGCCGACGTGGGCGCCGAGTACGAGCGATCGAGTGCGACGGCCATCGACGCACTGGCCGGCCTCCAGTCGCCACCGCTGTCCGACACGGTGATCCCCCTCGGCAACCTCGGCCACCATCCGATGCACCTCCTGGCCGACGCCCTGGTGTTCGACCACTACTGCCACCTCCGCCACGACCTCATCGCGCCGGGCGGTCCACTGGCCCGTCCCGACCTCCCGTCGGACGACCTCCGACTCGGCCCAGCGATGACATGGATGCTGGCCGGCCTCCCGCAGATGTGCGCCGAGGGGCTCTCCGTGCTCGACCGTCCCGTCGATCTCGTGTTCGAGGGCCCGGGTGGCGGCACCTGGCACCTCGTGCCGGGCACACCGTTCGTCTCGGTCGTCGAGGGCCCCGCGGAAGACGCCGCCGCGACGGTCACGTCGAACGCACACGACTTCGTGTCATGGGGTACCGCTCGTCGACCGTGGCGCGAGCTCGGTGTGCAGGTGCACGGTGACGAGCCCTATGCGGCCCTCATCCTCGACGCGATCGACATCATCTGACGCATCATCTGACGCGCCCGGGGCGCCCCGCACCGCTGAGGGGGCCCACCATCGGCCGTCGGTACAGTCGTCGGCATGCCCGGTGCGTTCCTCCACCCCTTCGCCAAGCCGACCCGTGACCACTTCGTGTCGATCGCCCGCGGCAAGGGTGCGCTGCTGTGGGACACCGACGGCAACGAGTACGTCGACGCCATGGCCAGCCTGTGGTACTGCGCCGTGGGGCACGGCCGGCGCGAGATCGCCGAGGCCGTTGGCGAACAGGTGGCGACGCTCGCCGCGTACTCGTGCTTCGAGCCGTTCACGAACCCTCCCGCCGAGGCGCTGACCGAGCGGCTGGTCGGGCTCACGCCGATCCCCGACGCCCGCGTGTTCCTGTGCGGCTCGGGCTCCGAGGCGATCGACACCGCGATGAAGCTCTCCCGCCTCGCCCACGTGATGGCCGGACATCCCGAGCGCACCCTGATCATCAGTCGCGGTCGCGGCTACCACGGCACGAACTACGGCGGCACGAGCGCTCAGGGGATCGCACCCAACCGCGAGGGCTACGGACCGCTCGTTCCCGAGGTGGTGCAGGTGCCGAGCGACGATGTCGAGGCGTTGTCGGTGCTGATGACCGAGCGGGCCGACGAGCTCGCCGCGGTGATCACCGAACCGGTCCAGGGCGCGGGTGGCGTGCACCCGCCCACCGAGGGATACCTCGCCGATCTCCGCAGGCTGTGCGACCAGCACGGCGCACATCTGATCTTCGACGAGGTGATCACCGGCTTCGGACGCCTCGGCCAGTGGTTCGGCGCCCACCATTTCGGCGTCGTCCCCGACCTGACGACGTTCGCCAAGGCGGTGACCTCGGGGTACCAGCCGCTCGGTGGGGTGTTCCTCGGTGGCGCCGTGCGGGCGCCGATCGAGTCGGACCCGACGTTCATGCTGCGCCACGGGTACACGTATTCGGGTCACGCCGCGGCATGCGCTGCCGCGCTGGCCAACCTCGACGTGATCGAGAGCGAGGGACTCCTCGGTGAGGCCCGCCGTGTGGGCGAGCGGCTCGGTGCCGGCCTGCTCGCGCTGGCCGCCGACGGGGTGATCGATCACGCCCGCGGCGAGGTGGCGGTCTGGGCGGCCGGTCTGCGTCCGGACCAGGACGCGATGGCCGTCCGCGACGTGATGATGGCCGCTGGCGTGATCACCCGGGCGATCGGCTCCGACACGCTGGCGTTCTGTCCGCCGCTCGTCACGACCGACACCCAGATCGACCGCATCGTCGACACCCTCGCCGGCGCCCTCACACCCTGACGAACACCCCACCACGAACTGTCCGCGCGGAACCGGCAGAACCGCCCGATCCCCACAGACAGAACGAAGGGTCAGGACCAGGCGGCGACGAGGGCTCGGAGGCCGGCAGCCATTCGTCCGGCGAACTCCTCGTCACGGGCGGGATCGCCGATGTCGAGCCAGACACAGACCGTCTCGTGCACATGGGCCACGAGCGTCGTTGCCGCCCACCGGCGGAACACGGGATCGTCCACGTAGGCGGACAGGAGCGCATCGGCGAATCCCGTGGCGACCGATCGGAACTCGTTGGCCTCGTGGGTGAACAGGACCTCGTGCTCGGCATGCCGCCACAGGAGCCGGAACCCGTCTGGTTCGGCACGCCCCACCCGGAGCATCCGCGCCGAGATCCGGAACCGGCCATCGGGGACGTGCTCGGCTCCGTCACCGAGATCGGCGAACTCGTCCTCGAGGCGATCCACCACCGAACGAAGCACGGCGCGGTACAGCTCCTCCTTCGTCCCGAAGATCCGGTACACGATGAGACGGGTGACACCGGCCGCCTCGGCCACGTCGTCCATCGACGTGCCGTCGTAGCCACCCCGCAGAAAAGCCGTCGCCGCAGCCCGGATCACCTGGGCGCGTCGCTCGGGGCGCGGGAGCCGGCGTCGACCCGGTGTCGTCGTCTGTTCGGACGCCGTCATTGACACATGTATACACCCGTGTTTACATCTCGTCATGCACCGACATGATCTCGATGACCGGCGAGCGCTCGTGACGGGGGGTGCCAGCGGCATCGGGGAAGGTACCGTCCGCCGGCTGGTCGACGAGGGGGTCCACGTCGTGGTCACCGACGTCGATCAGCCCGGTGGGCGTGCCCTCGCCGACGAGCTGGGCATCACGTTCGCTCCACTCGACGTCTCCGACCCGGTGGCGTGGGAGCAGGTGGTGGACGAGCACGGACCGTTCGACATCGGGTTCCTCAACGCCGGGGTCTCGACCGACGACGCACGCGACGTCGGCACACTGCCGATCATCGGACTCACCGACCGCGCCTACCGCCGGATCATGGGTGCCAACGTGGACGGCGTGGTGCTCGGCGCCCGTGCGCTGCTCCCCGCCATGGTGGCGACCGGTCGCGGCGACCTGGTGGTGACCGCGTCGATGGCGGGTCTGGTCCCGATCTCGATGGATCCGATCTACGGTCTCACCAAGCACGCCGTGGTCGGCTTCGTCCGCTCGCTCGCCCAGGCCTTCGAGCAGGATCCGAGCACCGACCTCTGCATCAGTGCGATCTGCCCCGGGTTCACCGACACCAACATCATCGGCCCGGAGGCGAAGGAACGCCTGACCGATCTCGGCGTCCCTCTCATGAGCACCGCGCACGTGGCCGACGTGGTGATCCGAGCGCTCACCGAACGGGTGCAGGGCGCCCAATGGGTGATCTGGCCGGGCCACGAGGTCACGGTCTACGAGTGGGCGTCGCCGCTCACCCAACCGGCCCCGGCCGAGGTGGCGTCATGAGTGCCGTCGACCCCGAGCTCCTGTGGAACCCGTTCGACCCGGCGTTCCGTGCCGACCCGTACCCGTTCTACGACCGCCTCCGCACCGATGCCCCGGCGTGGCCGAACGCCATCGGCACCGTCGTTCTGACCCGCTACGACGACGTGGCCCGCACCCTTCGGAGCAACGACTTCAGCCGCGATGTCGACGCCAATGCCACCCCGCGCGACGACGAGATCTCGCGTCGTCGACGCGAACGACGCGCCAACGGAGCAGCGAAGTCGATCCTCAACCTCGATCCTCCCGATCACACCCGTCTCCGACGCATGGTGACCACGGCGTTCACTCCGACCGCCGTCCAGCGGCTGCGTGGCCGCATGGAGGCGATGGTCGACGCGGTGCTCGACCGTGCCGCCGACACCGGCTCACTGGAGCTCATCGAAGATCTCGCCTTCCCCGTGCCGTTCCAGGTGATCTCCGAGATGCTCGACATGCCGACCGACCGTGGCGACGAGCTGCGCACCTGGAGCCAGGCGCTGACGGCGGCGCTCGAACCCACGGCCGACATGGCCACCCTCGACGCCGCCGACGAGGCGATCGCCCAGCTCGCCCCCTACATGTGGGAGGTGATCGAGGAGCGCCGCCGCGCCCTCGGTGACGACGTGCTGTCGCGTCTGATCGCTGTGGAAGAGGAGGGCGACCGCCTCTCACCCGAGGAGCTCATCACGTTCGTGATCCTGCTCTACGTGGCCGGGCACGAGACCACGGTGAACCTCATCGGGAACGGCATGCTCGCGCTGCTCCGCAACCGCGACGAACTCACCAGATGGCGCGACGACCCCTCCCTCGACGACCGGGCGGTGGACGAACTGCTCCGCTTCGACGGCCCGGTTCAGCACACGATCCGCGTCGCGATGGTACCGGTCACCTACGCCGGCGCCCAGGGCGAACCAGTGGTCGTGGAGCCCGGCGGCACCGTGCTCACGGTGCTCGGTGCCGCCAACCACGATCCCGCCGTGTTCGACGATCCGCACTCGCTCCGGCTCGATCGCGCCAACTCGAACCGTCACCTCGCGTTCGCTGCCGGCATCCACTACTGCCTGGGAGCGTCACTGGCGAAGATGGAGGCGTCGGTTGCGATCGGACGTCTGATCCGCCGGTTCCCCGACATCGAGCTCACGGGCGAGCCGCACTGGCGCGATCGCATCACGATCCGCGGCGTCGACCGGCTCCAGCTCTCGGTGCGCTGAACCGACGGCCCGGGTTCAGGGTTCCTGGAGGAGCTGCACGAGACTGCTCGTGTCCCGTCTGGCTCCGCCCCGTTGCTCCACGTGCGCGTAGAACTGGTCGACCAGCGCTGCGACCGGCAGCCGGGCTCCGTTGCGGTGGGCCTCGGCGAGACAGATGGCGAGATCCTTGCGCATCCACTCCACGGCGAACCCGAAGTCGAACTCACCCCGAGCCATGGTTGCGGCCCGGTTGTCCATCTGCCAGCTCTGCGCTGCACCCTTGCCGATCACCTCGACCACACGGTCGACGTCGAGACCGGCCCGCTGGGCGAACGCCACCCCTTCGGCGAGACCTTGCACCAACCCGGCGATGCAGAGCTGGTTGACCATCTTGGTGAGCTGTCCCGAACCGGTCGGGCCGAGACACTCGCACGTGGCGGCGTAGGCGTCGACCACCTCGCGGACGCGTTCGAACACGTCGGGCTGATCACATCCGCACATCACCGTGAGCGTGCCCTGTTCGGCTCCGGCCTGACCACCCGACACCGGGGCGTCCACGAAGCCCACCCCGCGCTCGCCGCAGAGCGTCGCCAGCTCACGAGCGACGTCGGCCGACGCCGTGGTGTGGTCGATCAGCACCGAACCCGCCGACATCCCCGAGAGGGCGCCGTGATCGCCGATCGACACCGAACGAACGTCGTCATCGTTCCCGACGCACATCATCACGAACTCCGCTCCCGCGGCTGCGGCCGCCGGACTGGGAGCAGCTCGATGACCGTTCGCCTCGACCCAGGCGTCGGCAGTGGCCGTCGTGCGGTTGTACACGACCACGTCGTGACCCGCGGTGGACAGATGGCGGGCCATGGGTGATCCCATGACCCCGAGACCGATGAACGCGACGAGAGCCATGGCCCGAGTGTGGCAGGCCGACGATGATCGGCGCCCGTCGAGTGATCGCGGCGATCAGACCTTCTTGACGGCCTTCGGTGGTTTGAGCACACCCTTGGCGAGCGCGTCGTCGAGATACGCCTCGGCCTCCTCGGCCGTGACCTTCAGCGCTGGTGAGATCTCGCTGATGAGATTGACGCGAGCACGCTCGTACATCGTGCGCTCGGCGGCCGACAGCGAGGCGTCGCGGTTGCGGGCAGCGAGGTTCCGGACCACTTCGGCCACCTGGTACACGTCGCCGCTCTTCAGTTTCTCCTGGTGGTTCTTGAACCGTCGGCTCCAGTTGGAGGGCACGCGGGGATCCGGCTTGGCCAGCACGGCCACGAGATCCTCGAGCTCGTCCGCCGACACCGGCGGGCGAACGCCGACCTCGTCGGTCTTGTCGGTGGGCACCTTCAGGACCATCTCGTTGATGACGGTCTGGAGGATCAGGTACTCACGCTTCTCGCCGAAGGCCTCCATCTTCTTGGTCCCCATCACGACGCATGCACCGTGCTGGGGGTAGATGACGGTCTCACCCTTCTTGAACTTCACGCAGAACCTCGTCGTCTCGACACCTGGGACCCGCCAAGGCTACCGGCCGCGATGCCGTCCCCGACAGGGTCAGGCCAGTGAGACGAGCTCGGTGATGTCGTCGACGGGGAGCGTGGGCGACACCGTCGCTCCCACTTCGATGGCCACGAGCTCCACCCCACCGCGGACCGTGGTCATGAATGCCGTGTCGGTGGCGTCGGCACCCGTCGCGATCCGCACCATCGAATGCCGGGGCGCCAGACACGTGGGATCGACCACCCGCCACCGCCCGTCGATCGACGCCTCGGCCACTGCATGGAAGTCCATCGGGTCGAGACCCGGGGCGTACACCGAGGCCATGCGGGTCGCGACCCCGTTGGCCCGCAGGAGGGCTGCGGTGAGATGAGCGAAGTCGCGGCACACCCCGGCACGACCCAGCAACGTCGCCACCGCCCCGTCGATGGGACGAGATGCCCCGGGGACGTAGGCGACGTTCGTACCCACCCAACTCGAGACGGCGTCGAGCAGGACCTCGCCGTGGAGTCCGGCGAACTCGGCACGGGCGAACGGACCGAGTTGGTCCGACTCGCAGTAGCGGCTCGGCCGGACGTACTCGAACCACTCGAGGTCGGTCGGGTCGGTCGACGAGGCCGCACCGTACACCGACGCCTCGTAGTGGACCACCAGCCGTCCGGCGGGCACGTCGCGCAGGAGGTGGATGCGGCCGCCATCGCGTCCGACGAGCTCCGTGGGTCGCAGCTCGTCACCCTCGAGGGTGATCCTCATCCACTCGCGGCGCTCGTGGAGGTCGGCCACGGCGATCGCCAATGCGATGTCGGCCACATCGGTGACCTCGGCCTCGAGATAGGTCATGACCTCGCGGACACCGATCACGTCGGCCTGTGGGTCGGGGCTCGACGACGCGTCCTCCATCGGTACAGGATGCATGACGAAACCCCATTCCACTCCCACGACGGCGCCCCCGGCACGATTCGAACGTGCGACAAGCGGATTAGAAGGCCGCTGCTCTATCCGGACTGAGCTACGGGGGCCGACACCGAGATCCTAGTGGCCGATGTCGAGGTCGTTGAGGTGGCGGCGGAGGAGGTCGAGGCTGGAGATCACGGCGAACTGGCGCATCTGCTCACGTTGGCCGGGAACTCGCAGCGTGCGGGCCAGCGAGCCCGACGGCGTGGCGATGCCCACGCACAACGTGCCGGCCGGCATGCCGTCCTGCTCGGCCGGCCCGGCCACGCCGGTGAGGGCGAGGCCGACATCGGCCCCGAGCACCCGGCGGGCACCCTCGGCCATCTCGACCGCTGCCTGCTCGTTCACGACCGGTCCGGCCGCCACGCCGAGGAGCGACTGCTTGACCTCGGTCGCGTACGACACGATCGACCCCCGCAGCACCTCGCTCGAACCCGGCACGGAGGTCAGTCGACCCGCCACGAGCCCACCGGTGACCGACTCGGCCAGACCGAGGGTCGAGCCGCGGTCGCGAAGTGCGTCGAGCACCACCGACTCCATCGTCTGGGTGTCGACGCCGAACACCTGGTCACCCAGCTCATCGCGGATGCGTCGGTCCCACACCTCGATGAGCTCGGCGGCGGAGGCAGTCGTCTCGGCTTTGGCGGTGAGGCGCACCTTGAGCCCCTCCCACCCGCTCGCGAGGAACGCGAGCGTGGGGTTGCCGGCCTCGTCGAGCTCGGCGATCAGGTGGTCGAGACGTTCATTGAGCCCGCTCTCGCTCTCACCCCAGGTGCGCAACACCCGGCTGACGATGACCGAGGGCTCGCCGGCGCGCTCGAGCAGTTCGGGCAGCACCGCCCGCTGGAACATGTCGTACAGCTCGTGGGGGACGCCGGGCACCGCGAACACCACCTTCTCGACACCACCGACCATGACCGGGCAGATGAGCCCCGGAGCGGTGCCGCGCGTCTGGGGGATGACCGTGGCGCCCACGGGCACCATCGCCTGGCGGAGGTTGTTCTCCGACATCCGTCGCCCGCGCGACTCGAACATGGTACGGATCACGTCGGCCACGCCCTGGTCGAGCCGAAGTTCGACCCCCATGACCGCTGCGATGGCCTCACGGGTGAGGTCGTCGTGCGTCGGACCGAGTCCGCCGCACAGGATCAGCGCATCGGCGTCGACGAGGAGTCGCTCGATCTGGGCGATGATGCGACCGACGTTGTCGCCCACCTTGACCTGGAGCAGCGAGTCGACCCCGCTGGCAGCCAACTGCTCCCCCATCCACGACGAGTTGGTGTCGACGATCTGTCCGAGCAGCAGCTCGGTACCCACCGCCAGCACGTCACATCGCATGCGTGGCCGCCCCGTCGGGCACACCGACACGCGACCGCACCAGGTACTGCACGCCGCTCACGAGGGCCAACACGACTGCCGCCCAGAGCAACATCTGCCACAGCCAGGTGGCGTCGAGGGCCGTCCACGGCATGAGTGCGAACGCCACCGCGAGCTGCTGCATGAACGTCTTGTACTTGGCCGTCCTGATGGCAGGCATCGTGACCCCACGGGTGCCGACCACGGTGCGGTAGATGCTGATCACGAACTCGCGAGCCGCGATGATCGCCACCGGGATGATCCCGAACACGCCACGACTCACCAAGGTGAACATGGCGCCGAGGATGAGCACCTTGTCGGCCAGCGGGTCGAGGAACGCCCCCGACCGCGTGGTGCCGTGACGACGGGCGATCCAGCCGTCGATACCGTCGCTGGCGCTCAGGGCGAACCACAGTCCGAACGCCAACCACGAGCCCGCCGTGTCGGCCGGGATCACGAGGAACATCAACGGCGACAACAGCAGCCGACCGACCGTGATCGCGTTGGCCCACGTGGCGAGCGCGTTCGGGTCGACGGGCATCAGAACGCCTGGTCGATGTGCCGGTCGATCGGGTGGTCGGCGTGGTCGGCGTGGTCGTCGTGGTCGTCCGGCACCTCGGCGCCGGCACCCACCAGATCGGGCCCGAGGGCATCGACGATCTCGACGGGCACGATCTCACCGACGGCGAGGTGGTCCGCCACGTGCACGATGCCGTCGATCTCGGGGGCCTCCCAGTGGCTCCGGCCGACGCCCCGCGAGTCGACGAGCACGTGCTGGATGGTGCCGATGAGTTCGTCGCGGCGCGAGGCGGTGATGTCGTCCTGGAGCTCACGGAGCTCGGCCAGACGCTCGTGCATCAGCGCCGGATCGACCGCACCGTCGAGATCGGCCGCATAGGTGCCCTCCTCGGCGCTGTAGGAGAAGAACCCGCACCAGTCGACCTGGGCCTCGGTCACGAAACGCACGAGCTGATCGTGATCGGCCTCGGTCTCGCCCGGATAGCCGACGATGAAGTTGCTCCGGAACGCCGCGGCCGGTTCGCGCTCGCGGATGTCGGCGATGCGACGCAGGAAGCGATCGCCGTCACCCCAACGCCGCATGCGGCGCAGCAGAGGTTTGCTCACGTGCTGCAGCGAGAGATCGAAGTACGGGACGCCGCTGTCGCACATGGTGTCGATGAGACCGTCGGTGAGATCGCTCGGGTACAGGTACAGCAGCCGCACCCGGTCGACGCGGTCGGCCACCGACCGCACGAGCGGCACGATCGATCCGGCCCCCAGCTCATCGGGCCGGTCCTTGCCGTACGAGGCGAGGTCCTGGGCGACCAGCACGATCTCACGAACCTCGAGCTGATCGACCTCGGTCAGGATCGAGTGGACGTCGCGGCTGCGTTGCGGACCACGGAAGCTCGGGATCGCGCAGAAGCCGCACGCCCGGTCGCAGCCCTCGGCGATCTTCACGTACGCCCAGGGCACCGCCGATCGGGGCCGCGGCAGGTTGAGCAGGTCGAGTTGGGGCACGTCGGAGGGTCCGAGGGCGGTCACGGGGATGAGGGTGCGGGCCGGACTCACCGGAACACCGAACCCGGCCACCTGGTCGACCTCGGGGAGCGCCTCGGCCAGCTCGCTGCCGTAGCGCTCGGCCATGCACCCGGTGACCACGAGCCGGGCCCCGTCGCGCCGTTGCTCGTCGAGCGCCAAGATGGTGTCGATGCTCTCGCGACGGGCGTCGTCGATGAACGCACAGGTGTTGACGACCACCAGGTCGGCCTCGCCGACCTCGTCGGTGGCCGTCATCCCGTCCGCGAGCAGAGTGCCGACGAGCTTGTCGGAATCGACCTGGTTCTTGGGGCAGCCGAGCGTCTCCACGTAGAAGCGCTGGCCACCCTGGGCGGCGGAGGCGGACACGACCGGTCAGGCTACCGGTGGGTCGTGACGGTCGGGTCGACCGGGCTCGGTCACGGTCGAGCGGAACTTCGACATGAGGTGGGCGCCTGCCAGCACCGGCGGATGTCTGGGCGACTCACCGGGGCCGGTGAGGCACTCGATGCGGGCATCCCAGTTGGCGTTGTGGAAGAACGGCAGACTCAGCCGGCGGCGCCCCGGGTCATCCTCGGGGACCACCACCCGGTGCATGGTGGAGCGCCAGCGGTCGTTGGTCCAGCGCTCCATGAGGTCACCGAGGTTCACCACGAAGCCGTCGACCACGGGCTCGACGTCGAGCCACGTACCCGCGCGATCGCGCACCTGGAGGCCCGGCTCCCCGTCGGTCGCGAGGACCGTCAGCGTTCCGTAGTCGGTGTGGGCACCGGCACGGAGCTGCCCCGGCAACGGTGGACGGTCGAGGGCCGGATAGTGCGCCAGACGGAGCGCTGAGCCGTGGCGGTCGATCAGGCCGGCGAAGTGATCCACGGGGAGTCCGAGCGCCACTGCGAACACCTCCATCAGCCGGGCGGACAGTCCGGCCATCGCCCGGTAGTAGCGCTCGAGCGCAGGACGGAAGTCGGGCAGGTGCTGATCGGGCCAGCGGTTCGACGCGTACACCGCCCGCTCGTCGGGGTCGGACATCTCGGCGAGCGGCCGCGGCGGCGGATCGATCGGCCCGATGTTGAACGTCTCTTTCAGGTCGACCACGCCGGCGGTACCCAGCGAACGCTCGAGCGCCTCGGCGCTGAACGGGTTGTAGCCATACGGATACCCGACCTCGGGCATCGCGACTGCGAGTCGTGCCTCGATCGGGAGGTCGAAGAAATCCAGTGCGGCACGCATCGCGTCGCGACGCACGTCGGCCGGCACGCCGTGACCCACGATCCGCACGAAGCCGAGCTCTCGACACGCGGCATCGACGGCGCGGGCGACCTCTCGATCGACCGGCGACCCGGGATCGACGTGGCCGCCGAGATCGACCAGCGCGACGTTCACAGGTGGGCGAGCCGTAGCCCCTCGAACGGCCAGGGCATCGAGATGAGGCGGCCGCTGCTCGACACGGTGATGAACGCCGTCCGCAGATCGTCGCCGCCGAAGCAGATGTTGGTCGTGACGATGTCGCCGGTGGGCACATGATCGACCCGGGCACCGTCGGGCGAGATGACGGTGATCCCGCCGTTGACGATGGTCGCGACGCACACGTTTCCCGCACCGTCGACCGCGAGCGAGTCGAGCAGTTGCAGACCCGGCAGCCCGCACAGCACCACGCTGGTGTCGAGCGGGATGGCGGGCGCCAGCTCACCCGACGAGGTGACGGTGCGGCGGAACACCCGACCGGTGTGGGTCTCGGCCCAGTAGAGGGTGTGGCCATCGGGCGACAGACCGATGCCGTTCGGTCCGTCGACGGGGAAGACCGCCTCGCGGATCTCCGAACCGTCCACCTTCGCGTAGTAGATCCCCGTGAGGTCGGCGGTGCGTGCCCCGGTGTCGCGGATGCCGTGATCGGTGAACCAGAAGCCGCCGTGGCCGTCCATCACCAGATCGTTCGGCGCACGCAGGGGGTGCCCGTCGCACTCGGTGTAGAGATCGGTCACCTCCCCGGTGTGCAGGTCGACCCGCTGGATCTTCCCACCCAGGTAACGGTCGGGATCGAACGGGCCGGGGAGCAGCAGGTCGCCGAGCTCGACCGGGCTGAACGCCCGACCGTTGTTGCACACGTACATCGCACCGTCGGGGCCGACCGCGGCGCCGTTCGGACCGCCGGGGATCTCGGCCACCGTCTCGGTACGGCCGTCGGGGTACACCCGTGTGAGCCGCTCGGCGAACATCTCGACCAGCACCACGGTGCCATCGGGCATCGCAACGGGCCCTTCGGGGAACCGGAGGCCTGACGTGATCTCGGTGAACTCGGTCGTCGGGAGGCTCATCGCAGCATGTTGGCACGCGACGCTGTCGCGATCTCCGGTCGGTGTGACGATAGGTTCGCCCGCTGTGTCGATCCTCCAGGCGGTGATCCTCGCCGTCGTACAGGGACTCACCGAGTTCTTCCCCGTCTCGTCGAGCGGACACCTCGCGCTCGCCCGGTGGGCGTTCGGATGGGACGTGTTCGCCGATGCCCCCGACCTCGAGCTCGCCTTCGACGTGGCCGTGCACCTCGGCACCCTCACCGGCGCGATCGCGTACTTCTGGTCCGACATCGTGCGGTACGTGACCGCCGGTCTGGGCGCGCTCGTGAGCTCCGACCACCGGGGTACCGACGACGCCCGTATCGCGTGGCTCCTGCTCCTCACCGCCGTGCCGGGTGCGGTCGTGGGCGTGCTCTTCGCCGACGCCCTGCAGGTCGACTCGAACATCGCGCTGATCGCTGTCATGTTGATCGTGTTCGGGTTGCTGTTGGCCTGGGCCGACCGGCGGCACGGCCAGCGCGAGCTCACCACGTTCCGGTTGCGCGACGCCGCACTCATGGGACTCGGTCAGGCGATGGCCCTCCAACCGGGCGTGTCACGCTCGGGGGTCACCATGACCGTCGGCCGCTTCCTGGGCTTCAGCCGCGATGCGGCGGCGCGCATCTCGTTCCTGATGTCGATCCCGATCATCGCCGGCGCCGGCCTGTTCAGCGCGGTCGATGTCGCGACCGGCGACGGCATCCCGGCCGAGTTCCGGGGCCCGTTCCTGGTCGGCTTCGTGACCGCCGCAGCCACCGGGTGGGCCGCGGTGTGGGCCACGTTGCGCATCATCCGTACCCGATCGTTCGACGTGTTCGTGGTCTACCGGGTCGTGCTCGGCGTGGTCGTACTGGTGCTGCTCGCCACCCCCTGGCGCTGATTCCCCGCCACACGACGGGACCTGTTCCCCTGGCGCCCACGGGTGGTGATGGTGGATGATCGACCGATGACGACCGGCGAAGGCTCGTACCTCAGCCAGAACGACGCGATCATGTGGAACGTCGAGGCGGATCCCTTGCTCCGTTCGACCATCGCCGTGATCTTCCTGCTCGACCGGACACCCAACCGTGAGGTTCTGGAGGCGCGGGTCCGTCGGACGATCGGAGACGTGTTGGCGCTGCGCCAGCGGGTCGAGGGGGTGCCGCTCCACCCCGGCTCGCTCCAGTGGGTCGAGGTCGACGAGGTCGACCTGGGGTACCACCTCCGACACGTCAGCCTCCCCGATCCGGGTGGCACCGACGAGTTGCTCGAGTTCGCCCGCACGACGGCAGCGGGTGGTTTCGACCCCGCACGCCCGCTGTGGTCGTTCACCCTGGTCGACCACGTACGTGTGGACGGCGAGAACCGCGCCGCCTTCATCATGACGGCCCATCACGTGGTGACCGACGGCATCGGCGCCATCGCGCTCGCTGCCCATCTGTTCGATCTCACGGCTGATGCCACCGCACCCGACGACACCGGTGCAGTCACGGCACTGCCGGCGCAGCCCGCGCCGACCAGCACCCTCGACCGCTGGCTGCGCGCCGTCGCCCACGATGTGGAGACCGCGGCCTCGATCGCCGCTACCGGGATGCACGACGCGGTGCCCAACATGCTGAACGCACTCCGCCATCCCGTCGACACCGTTGCCGGCGTGGCCGCCACGGTGCAGTCGGTGGCTCGAGTGGTGGTGCCGACGGTCGACACCAAGTCGCCGGTGATGACCGCCCGCACCATGGTGCACCGCTTCTCGGTGCTCGAGGTCCCGGTGGACGTGCTCCGGGCGGCCGGGAAGGCGGGGGGAGGGACGTTGAACGACGCGTTCCTGGCGGGGATCACCGGCGGGATGCGTCGCTACCACCAGCTTCACGACGCGCCCGTCACCGAGCTCCGGATGGCGATGCCGATCAGCCTCCGCACCGATGACCACGCGGCGGGGGGGAACCACGTGACGGTGCTGCGCACCGTCGTGCCGATCGACGTGGCCGATCCTCGGGATCGGATCGCCCAGCTCCACGAGGTGGGACGTCGGCTCCGCGACGAGCGTTCGCTGGCGCACACCGAGGCGATCGCCGGGGTGCTGAACCTGCTTCCTCGCGGGGTGATCGGCACCATGTTGAAGCGGGTCGACTTCCTCGCCTCGAACGTGCCGGGCGTGCCGGTGCCGCTCTATCTCGCCGGCTCGGAGGTGCTGCGCGTCTTCCCCTTCGGTCCCACCGCCGGATCGTCGGTCAACCTGACCCTGATGAGCTACCGCGGGCAGTGCGGCATCGGCATCCACACCGACACCGCCGCGATCCCCGACACCGACGTGTTCGTGCGCTGCATCACCGAGGGCTTCGACGAGGTGACGTCGCTCGCGACCCGCTAGCGGCCATCGGCCTCCTGGAGGAGCTCGAACTCCTCGACGGTCATCAGCACCTCTCGGGCCTTGGAACCCTCGCTGGGACCGACGACGCCACGCTGCTCCAACAGGTCCATGATGCGGCCGGCCCTGGCGAACCCGACCTTGAGCTTGCGCTGCAGCATCGACGTGGAGCCGAGCTGACTGCGCACCACGAGCTCCATCGCCTGACGCATCATCGCGGTGTCCTCGTCGTCGTCCTGGCCACCGGAGAACGAGTTGGCGCTGGAGGTCACGGCATCGTCGTCGCCGCCACCGCTCGCTTCGCCACCGGCCTCGACGTCGCCGGTGTAGGTGACCTCGGGCGCCTGCCGGCGCCAGTGGGCCACCACCTTGCGCACTTCGTCCTCGCCCACGAACGACCCCTGGATACGCTGCGCCACCGACGAGTTGCCCGGCAGCAGCAACATGTCGCCCTTGCCGACCAGCTTCTCGGCACCCGGCTGGTCGAGGATGACCCGCGAGTCGGTGAGGCTCGAGACGGCGAACGCCATCCGGGCCGGCACGTTGGCCTTGATGACGCCGGTGATCACGTTGACCGATGGTCGCTGTGTGGCCACGATGAGGTGGATGCCCACGGCGCGGGCCTTCTGGGCGATACGGGTGATCGACTCCTCGACGTCGCGGGCGGCCACCATCATGAGGTCGTTGAGCTCGTCGACCACCACGACGATGTACGGCAAGCGGTCGTAGGTGGGGCCGCTGGACGGGAAGCCTGAATCAGTCTCGGAGTCGGGATCGGCGTCAACGCGCTGTTCGGTTCCGATCTCGCCGCGGTCGAACGCCGCGTTGTAGCCGGTGATGTCGCGGAAGCCGACCTCGGAGAGCACGTCGTAGCGACGCTCCATCTCCTTGACCGCCCAGCCGAGCGCATTGGCGGCCTTCTTGGGGTTGGTGACGGGTTGGGTGAGCAGGTGCGGCAAGCGCTGGTACTGCCCCATCTCGACCTGTTTCGGGTCGATGAGGATGAGACGCACCTGATCGGGCGTGCTGCGCATGAGCAGCGACGTGATGATGCAGTTGATGCCGCTCGACTTGCCGGCACCGGTGGCACCGGCGATGAGCAGGTGCGGCGTCGTGGCGAGATCGAGGAACACGGCTCGACCGGCGATGTCCTTGCCGACGGCCACCTCGAGGGGGTGCACGGCGGCTGCAGCCTCCTTGGAGACGAGCAGATCACCCAGCGCCACCAGCTGCCGCTCGTGGTTCGGCACCTCCACGCCGATGGCCGACCGCCCGGGGATGGGCGCGAGGATGCGCACGTCGACCGCCGCCATGGCGTAGGCGATGTCCTTCTGGAGACTGGTGACCTTGGCGACCTTCACGCCCGGGCCCAGCTCGAGCTCGTACCGGGTGACCGTGGGCCCCACGGTCATGCCGACGAGCGTGGTCTCGACACCGTGCTGCTCGAGCGACTGCTGCAACGTCTCGCCGCGACGCTCGATCTCGGCTCGGTCGACCACCTGCTCTCCAGCACGGATCAGATGCGTGAGGGGTGGGAGCCGCCACTCGCCCACCTGTTCGCCGTCGAGCGGCAGCTCGGCCGCACCGACCACTCCCCCGGCGACCTTGGCCCCACGTTTGCGTCGTGCCTTCGGCGCCGGTGACGGGTCACCGAGCAGATCGGCGTCGCCCTCGGCAGCGAAGTCGTAGAGCCCCGGCGACTCGGCCGTGGCCGAGGGGTCGCCGCGGTGAGCGTCACGGTGCGAGCGACCACCGCGTGCCTCCGCCTCGCGGTCGCTGCTGAGCGTCGAGAGATCCGACAGCGCCTTCTTGGTGGCGCGACCGAGTGGCTTCGCCACGCTGACCATGCTGTGGGTGGTGCGCTCGGCCATGGTGCGCAACGAGGTGCGGGTGATCAGGAGCGCCCCACCCAGCACCACGCCGAGCAGCACGACCACGGCGCCGGGCCCGGCCACGAGTGCCCGCAGCGGTTCGGCCACGAGCGCACCGACCCAGCCACCGGCACGTCCGAGCTCGTCGAACCCGCCGGCGAGCTCACCCGGGCCACGAGCGATGTGGAGCAACCCGAGGGCCGCCACCGAGATCATCGACCACCCGATGGCCAGGCGGCCCGGGCTCGACGAGCGGTTCTTGCGGATGAAGGCGACGCCGGCCGACACCAGGATCACGGGCACCGCGAAGCGGCCGAGGCCGGCGAACCAGCCGATCACGATCTCGACACCGCGGCCGAGCGGCCCGGCCAGACGCAGGTAGATGGCGAGCCCGAGCAGGATGCCCGAACCGAGCATCGCGACCCCGATCAGCTCGTTGCGCCGCTCGTCGGCATCGCTGGTCTCGTGCTCGGCGCCACCTGGAGGCGTGGCATCGCGGACGCTGCCGGAGCGCGATGCGCTCGATGCCCGCGCGTCGCTCTTGGACGTGCCCTTCGACGACGCCGTGCGCTTGGCAGGCGACTTCTTCGGCGAGCGGCGGCCCGATGCCTTCCAGGTGGTCATGACGCCCGCCACCTTACCGAGGGGGCGCGCGGGGCGACCGGCACCATCTCCGACCCGTGACCGCTACAGGGTCTCCACGCCGAGCACCGCTCCGTCGGGGGTGACGGCCACGGCGAGTTGGCCACCCTGGGCAGATTGCACGAACACCTCGTATCGAACGGCGCCCTCGGGGCCGACGAGCACGACGAAACGGCGCATGGTGGCGGTCGGCAGGTCGGCGGCCACCATGTCGAGCACGGTGTCGGGATCGAACTCGATCGCCGTCGCGTCGAACGCGGTGCCCTCGACCACCGGCTGCGCCGGGGCCGGTGGCTGGATCTCACCGTCGAGGTAGAGGTACGGCACCGCCGAGGTTCCGCCGTCGACGGCCACGAACAGGTTGACGAGTCGCTCGTCGACGTTGATCTCGAAGTACTCCTGCGGCCCGCCGAGCTCGGCCTCGAGCGCCTCGACCGCCGGAGCGATCAGCTCGACCGCCGGACGCGGCGAGGCGGGAGTGTCATCGTCGCCCCCGCAGGCCACCCCGCCCGCCACGATCGTCACGGCGAACAGCGCGATCGACAGCCGGCGCATCCGGAATCGTGCGGTCATGCCTCCATGACGACGGGCACGATCATCGGCCGCCGCTTCGTGCGATCGCTCACGAACTTGCCCGCTGCCTTGCGCACGTCGCGCTCGAGCGCTTCGACGTTGTGGACGCCTTCGCCGAGTGCCTTCTCGACCGCCGTGGCGATCACGTCGCAGGCCTCGTCGAGCAGGTCTTCGGCCTCGGGTGCGTACACCCAGCCGCGGGTGATGATCTCGGGACCGACCAGCACCTTGTTGGTCTGGGAGTCGACGGTCACCACCACGACGACCACGCCCTCCTCGGAGAGCACCCGGCGATCGCGCAGCACGCCCTGGCCGACGTCGCCGACGATGCCGTCGACGTAGAGGTAACCCGCAGGCACCCGACCGACGGGCTCGAGGCCCGTGTCGCTGAGTTCGATGACGTCGCCGTCCTCGCACAGCAGCACGTGGTCGGCAGGCACGCCCATCAGGACCCCGAGCTTGGCGTTCGCCACCATGTGGCGGTACTCGCCGTGGATCGGCACGAACCACTCGGGGTTCACGATCGACAGGTACGTCTTGATCTCGTCGGCCTGCGCGTGCCCGGTGGCGTGCACATCGACCACACCGGAGTGCACGACCTCGGCACCCGCCCGGAGCAGACCGTCCATCACCTTGTTCACGGCACTCTCGTTGCCGGGGATCGCATGGCTCGACAGGATGATCGTGTCACGGTCGCTCAACTTCACGAACTTGTTCTCGCCACGCGAGAGCGTGGAGAGTGCCGACATCGGCTCACCCTGGGAGCCGGTCGAGATCACACAGATCTGGCCGGGTTCGTAGCGGTCGAGATCCTCGACGTCGACCAGCGACGACTCGGGGATCTTGAGCACACCGAGCTGCAGGCCGAGACGCACGTTCTTGCGCATGCTCAGGCCGAGCGTTGCGACCTTGCGACCGCCAGCGATGGCCGCATCGGCGATCTGCTGGATGCGGTGCAGGTGGCTCGCGAAGCTGGCGGTGATGATCCGCCGATCGGCGTGATCGGTCATCAGCTGACGGAGCACCGGGCCCACGCTGGTCTCGCTCGGAGCGTGACCCGCCTCCTCGGCGTTCGTGGAATCGGCCAGCAGCAGTCGGACGCCGTGCTCCTTGGCGAGCTGCCCGAGACGGGCCAGATCGGTTCGACGACCGTCCACCGGGGTGAGGTCGAGCTTGTAGTCACCCGAGTGCAACAGCACACCCTGGGCGGTGCGGACCGCGATGCCGTGGGCATGGGGTACCGAGTGGGTGACGGGGATGAACTCGACTTCGAACGGGCCGATCTTCACGACCTCGCCGTCCTTCACCGCGATCATGTCGGTACGACCGAGCAGACCGGCCTCCTCGATGCGGTTGCGGGCGAGGCCGAGCGTGAGCGCGGCGCCGTAGATCGGGAGCTTGCGGCCCTCGAGCAGGTGCCCGATGCCATCGTTGTCGCGCAGCAGGAACTGGATGCCGCCCACGTGGTCCTCGTGACCGTGGGTGGCGACGATGGCGGCGATCTTGTCGGCGTTGTCGCGGAGATACGAGAAGTCGGGGAGCACGAGGTCGACGCCGTGCATGTCGGCGTCGGGGAACATCAGACCGCAGTCGATGACGAGGATGCGCCGTTTCTCGCCGCTCCCGCTCTCGATCGCCATGCAGTTGCGGCCGATCTCGCCGAGACCGCCGAGGAAGACGATGCGGACCGGATCAGCCACGGATCATCTCGCTGGTGCTCGTGGTGGGGGTGGTCATGGTGCTCCCTGACGCCGCTCGTGCGGCGGTGAGGCGCGCGTACACATCGCGCGCGGTGTGGGCGAGACCTGCGGGTGCAGGCCCCATGGGCAATCGGCAGTCGCCCACCGGGATCCCGAGCGTGCGGAGCATCGCCTTGGTGGGGATCGGGTTGGGGGCGTCGTCGCCGGTCTCGAACGCGAAGCTCTCGAGCATGCGGGCATTGACGGCGCTGGCTCCGGACGTGTCGCCGGCGGCCCACGCGTCGAACATCTCGACGTGATCGGGTGCGGTCCAGTGGGTGGCCACGCCGACGGTGCCGACGGCGCCGATCGAGAGCAGCGGCAGCGTGAAGCCGTCGTCGCCACTGTAGACCTCGAACCCGGCGGGCGCCTGGGCGACCACGTGGGCGGTGGCGGCCGGGCTCCCGGCGGCATCCTTCACCCCGACGATGTTCGAGACGTCGTGGGCGAGGCGGAGGATCACCTCGCTCGAGATCTTCCGACCGGTGCGAACGGGGATGTCGTACAGCAGGTTGGGCAGGTCGGCGGCCCCGGCCACGGCGCGGAGGTGCGCTTCGATACCCGCCTGTGACGGTCGGTTGTAGTACGGACAGAGCGCGAGGATGCCCGCCACACCGAGTGCTGCGGCTTCTCTCGTGAGGTGCACCGAATGGGCGGTGTCGGCGCCGACCGTGCCGGCGATCACCGGTACGTCGACGGCCTCGACCACCGCGGCGAGGACCGACAGCTTCTCGTCGTCGCTGAGCGTGGGTGACTCGCCGGTGGTGCCGCACACCACCAGCCCCTCGTTCCCCTGCTCGACCAGCCACCGGGCGAGCTGTCGGGTGACGTCGAGTTCGACGGAGCCGTCGGCGGCCATCGGCGTGACCATGGCGGTGACGACCCGCCCGAAACGGGGCATCAGAAGCTGCCCTCGGCCGAGCGGTCGATGCCCTGGGTGAGGATCAGATCTTCGTGGAGCTCCATCCACACGTCGTGGTAGCTGCCGCACATGACACCGGTGAACATGGTCGTGTCGCCGGAAGCCACCCTCCGGAGCACCTGCTCGAGGCGTGGCGCGTACGGGCCGAGCCGCACGAGCACCTCGGCCAGACCACCCACGATCGGAGCGGCGGTGGTGTGCAAGGAGTGCAACCGTTCGATCACGTCGCGGTCGTACTCGGTGTCGGTGTGGTCGTTGGGCACCCCGTCACGCAGTTGCCAGTCGGTGCAGAGCTGCTTGAACTCGTCGTTGTGCTCGAGGAACGGTCGGTAGAACTCGGTCAGCCGGGCAGCGGCCCGAGCACGCTCGACCTCGTCAGCCAGCCGCTCAGCGTGCACCTGTCGGCCGTCTGGTGTCAGCTGCCAGAGCCCGCGCGCCTCGCGGAACTGGACATGACCGGCCTGCTCGAAACCGGTCAGGTGCTCGTGCACGTGGGTCTCGGGGGCAGCCGACATCTCGGCGAGCGTGGGCACGGGCGCGAACCCCTTGATCCGCAGCGCGTGCAGCGTGACGAACTCGGGATGCGATTGATGCCCCATGGCCTTCCGATGCTAGCCCCGCGGCTGCCGCGGAGAGCGGGCCCACATCAGGATCCGCTTGAACGCGAAGAAGTAGGGGGACACCTCACCGATCCGCTCGAGCAGCGCGTCTCGGTAGGCATCGACGAACGGGTCGTGGAGCGCAGCGGGTAGCCGTGGCCAGAAACGTGTGAGCGAGGTGCCCCGCGTCCACTCGACCACGGCAGCGCTCGAGTCGAGCACATGCCCGTAGACCTGCAGCCGGACGTGCGGTGTCTCCATGCCGAGGTCGTGGAGGATCGTGGCGTACTGCTCCGGGGCGAGCACGTTGGCGGCCACCGGATCGGGAGGCGGCTCGCCGTCGAAGGCCGACCGGAACGGCTCGGTGTGGGCCACCGCCGCCAACGCGAGGTGGGAGGGGTGGTCGGCATTGGCGGGCACCTGAACTGCCAGCTGTCCACCGGGGCTGAGCGCCGCCACCCACCGGGCGAGCACCGCGCGGTGGTCGGGCACCCACTGCAGGCTGGCGTTGGCGAGCACCAGGTCGTGGTCCGCGTCGGCGGTCCACGTCGACAGGTCCCCGTACGCGAACCGCACGCGCTCCTGCTCGATGGCCTCCGCCTCCGCCAACATCTCCGACGACGAGTCGAGCCCGACCATCTCCTCGACACCGAACCGCTCGGCGGCGAGCACGGTGAGCGATCCGCTGCCACACCCGAGGTCGACAGCGCGACCGATCGATCCGGGCGGAACCGGGTGGATCAGGTCACAGAGGTCGTGGAACGGCTGCGCCCGCTCAGCGGCGAACCGCGCGTACTGCTCGGGGTGCCAGCTCACGCACCGGCGATGGGTGAGGGCGCCTCGCTGCCGAGCTCGAACTTGATGTACTCCGAGCCGGTGTCCTCCCAGTCCTCGAACTGGATGACGCCCATCTCCTCGAACCGACGGCGCAGCCACTGCTCGTTGCGGTCGAGCAGACCGAGCTTCTTGCAGTTCGGCACGATCTTCGAGAACAGCATCTGCTGGAACAGGTCGCGGGTGGGGTCGCGGAGCACGATCGGCAGCACGTCGCGCGGGTTCACACCCATGCGCTCCCAGACCTCCTGGGACATGAAACGGTCGCGCATCCGCACGGCCGCCTCGTAGGCGAACTCCTGGCGGTCCATCATCTCGGCATCGGTCATGCCGTCGTAGACCTCCTTGAGCGACAGCACGCCGAACGCCACGTGCCGGGCCTCGTCGCTCATCACGTAACGGAGCAGCTGCTTGAGCAGCGGCTCCTCGGTCATCTGGTGCATGAAACCGAACGCGGCGAGGGCGAGGCCCTCGACCATGACCTGCATGCCGAGGTAGGTCATGTCCCACCGGCTGTCGTTGATGATGTCGTCGAGCAGCATCCGCAGGTGGGCGTTCACCTGGTAGCCACCACCCATCTTCTCGTCGAGATAACGGGCGAACACCTCCACGTGACGGGCCTCGTCCATCACCTGCGTGGAGGCGTACAGCTTGGCGTCGTACCACGGCACCGTCTCGACGATCTTGGCGGTGCACAGCAGCGCGCCCTGCTCACCGTGGAGGAACTGCGACAGCGTCCACTTGCGGTTCTGGATGCCGTAGTCGAGCCACTGCTTGTCGTCCCACTTCTCGAGCACGGTGCCGTCGTAGTGGTTGGGATCGATGCCGGCGGCGATGGCCACCTGGTCGCCCGAGACCACCTTCTCGGGGTCGACCTCGGTGTCCCACGGCAGGTCGGTGGTGGAGTTCCACTGGCCGACCTTGGCCTTCTCGTACAGCTTGCGCAGCGCCGGCCGGGTCAGCGAGTAGTCCCAGGTGAAGATGGCGTCGGCGTTGTCCTTCACTGCGTGCAACACCTCGTCGACGTCGGTGTTGGTGACGGCGAGGATGGCCTCGATGTCGTTGAGATCGGCGCGACCGAGGATGGTCTCGTTGTCGTTGTGGGTGACGGACATGGGGGTCAGCTCCTGAGGGAAGGGTCGCCCGAGGGATCGAGGGCGTGGAGGTACGGACGGAGGAACGATCGGGCGGAGGACTCGTCGCCGAGGTCGACCTCGTCGCTCGGCGCCAGGAAGTACGAGAGCACGAGCCGGGCGAGCACGTCGATGAGCTTGCGGCCCTCGTGGCGCTCGAGGTACGGGTCGACCAGCGGCACGAGGAACGCCGAGGCCACCCTGATCACGCGCGGGAGACCCTCGACGGTCAACTGGGTGACGGTCTCGCCCGGCTCCGATGACAGCATCACGGCCAGATGGTCGTCGGCGCGCAGCTCGCGAGTGGCACACACGACGGTGGAGACGAGCAGGTCTTCGAGCGTGTGGGCGCCTTCGACCTCGGAACGCAGCCGGGTGAAGAACTCCTCGAGCTCACGGACGCGCAAGGCGTCGAACAAGACGTCCTTACCGCCGGGGAACAACCGGTAGAGCGTGGCTCTCGACACCCGGCTCTCGGCCGCGATGTCGTCGATGGTGACCTTGGCGACACCCCAGCGTTCGATGCAGCTCTTCGCAGCGTCGAGCACCCGGTGCTCGATCGCCGACGGCCCGCCCGCATCGGGCGAACTCCGTGACGACTCAGGTGACGTCGGTCGCATCCGTGAGACAGTAAGGCACAGAACGTCTCAACGTCAAGGCGTCTCAACGTCTCAACGTCTCAGGCGCTGCCCTGCGACCGGATCAGTTGGCGCTGACGTTGCAGGTGATGCCGCGGTGGAGGCAGTTCTGCACCTCGTTGACCAGCTTGTCCTGGTCCCATGCGTTCCAGAAGTCGCCGTGACCGGTCGTGATCGCACCGCTGCTGAGCGACAGCCCGTCAGGATCGACGGGCGGGTGGTCGACCGCCAGTTGGAGCTGCGGGATGGGCACCGGATGGCTGTCGGGGCACTCCCCCGCTGAGCTGTACACGACATGTCGGTCATCGGGCGACGCCGTCCACGTGCGCTCGCCGTCCCAGCAGTCGGGGAACGTCACCAGCAGCCGCAACGTCGAGCGTCCGGGGCACTCCGTCGGCACGACCGACCGCACCGCCGACACGCCACACGACCACGCCACCACCGACAGCGGCTGCTCGCCATCGGCCTCCGCGTCGCCCGCGACCATCTTGAGATCGGGCGGATAGGGCACCAGCGTCGTGTGATCGACGCCGGCACCGGGCCGGTAGTACGCGACCGCGCCCGTCGGGTCGATCCGCTGACCCCGCGGGTCGAGCAGCACGGGTGTCCAGTACGAGGCCGTGTCGAGCCGCTGATCGCAGGTGGTGGGCGCACCGAGCAGTTCGTCGTACCCGACGCTGGCCGTGACCGCCTCGTTGCCGAAGAACACGTGCTGATGGCTGGCACCGGCGTGACCCGGGTGCACGATCGGGTCGTCGAACGCGAAGTGCGACACGGCACACGATGCGATGAACTGCGGCACCCGACCCTGCGGCCCGTTGATCGGGGCGTCGGGTGCGGCGTTCGCCACGGCGTCGGCCGTGCCGACGACGCCGCACGACGAGAGCGCAGCCGACAGCGCGAGCACCCCCGCCATCGCGGCGGCCAGCGGCCATCGCGATGACCGGGACGATCGCGCCATCTGGTCGGTCACGGACGCTCGGGCACCTCGATGGCATCGAGGTCGATCGTCATCGGGACGTCAACGGCCGGCCGGGCGGGCGCCGACGCGGCGTCGGGCATGTTGTCGAGCACCGGCCGCTCGGGCAGGGCGGCCTCGCGGTAGTCGACCGCTGCGGGACGCGTCTCGACCTCGCCCAACCACCGGATCACCTCGAGATCGCCGTCCGTCCAGTCACCCGATCCCTCACCGTCGCAGGGCGCCAACGTCTCGAGCTCCGTGGGGGCCGTGGTCGTGAACGTGTTGTCGCTGAAGCAGTTGCCGAGCGTCGACAGGTCGGTCCCGGCCGACGCCACGGCCAGGTCGGCCTCACCGCTCTCGGAGACGACATTGCCGACCACCCGGTTCTCCGAGGGATCCCAGAGCAGGCTCTCGGGCACGTCGTCGGCCACCGGGTCGAGACGCTGTTCGTCACACGGACGGTCCCAGTCCTCCGGGGGCGGAATCACGTCGTTGGGGTTCTCCTCGAGGAACGGCACCAGGCCGATGCCGGTGCGGTCGTGGTCGAACACCAGGTTGCGCTCGATGGTGTTGCGCACCCCTCCAGCGGGAAGGATCCCGTTGCCCATCGCCAAGAGGGCGACCGAGATCGCCGGCGTGTCGGGCTGGTTGTTCGAGTGCACGGTGTTGCCGACGATCGTGGTCTCGCGCTCCGGGTAGCACAGCTGGTAACTGCCGGTGTTCGGGACGATGCCGGCGCGGTTGTTGCGGAACGTCGAGTTCACGATCAAGAGATTCCCGCCGGCGTTGGTCCCCGAGTAGCCGAGACCGTTGTGCTCGGAGATCACGTCGAAGATCACGGCGTTACAGGGGAAGCACTGGCCGATGTAGTACCCGGCGTCGGCACTGCCGGCAGCGTACGAGTGCTCGAACTGGCCGTCGGTCGAGTCGAAGGCGTAGATGCCGTAGTCGCCGGTGCGGTAGCTGGTCAGGTACGACCCGCGGAAGCCCTGCACCCCGGTCCAGTAGAAGCCGTTGCGGGAGTAGTTGACGGCGGTCATGTTCTCCACCGCCACGCCGTTCGCGCCGAGCACACGGATGCCGTTGTCGAGCTCGAACTCGCCGTCGAGCACGACCTCGTTGCGATCGACCCCGCGGATCGTCAGCTCGTCGGTGGTGACGTCGACCGCTTCGTGGTACACCCCCGGAGCGATGAGGATGAGGTCGCCCGGCTCGGCGGCGTCGACCGCGGCCTGGATCGTCTCGTGGTCGGCGGGCACCTCGATGATCCCGGATCGTCCCGTGTCACCACCGTCACCACCGTCGTCACCGTCGTCACCGTCGTCACCGGCGTCACCGGCGTCACCGTCGTCGGGGTCTACGGGTTCGTCGTCGTCCTCGTCCGGCGGATCGGTCGGGTCGGGCGCGGCCTCGGTGGCCGGCGGCGGATCGGTGGCCACCGGGCTGTCGTCGTCACCACCGCAGGCTGCGGCGACGAGAGCGAGGGTGGCGGCCAGGCCGACGATGCGGCGCGGTCGGGTGCTCACGGTCATCTACTTCTCCCCCTGGGGATCCGTGCGATCCCTGGTGGGATCGACCCCTGTTGTCTAGTCGGTCAGGCCGACTCGGTCACGATCACGAGGCCCAACTGCCCGAAGTCGGCCGTCCCGTGGATGCTGCAGTAGTAGGGGTATTCGCCCGGGAGCGTGAAGACGTGTCGGTGCTCGTCGCCGGGCGCGAACAGATCGGCGGCCACGCCCCAGTCGCCCCCGTCCGACGGGGTCACGTCGTGGTCGATGCGGCCGTCGTTGGTCCACACGACCTCGGTCCCGGCGGTGATCTCGATGACCTCGTCGCGGAAGAAGTTGTCGAGCGACTGGACACGCACCGACAGACCGTTGGGCTCGGCGGGCACCGGATCGGCGGGCACCGGATCGGCGGAGCCGGGGGGCGCAGGGGCAGTCGACTCGGCAGGGTCCGGGGTGGTGCCGAGCGTCGGGCTGGGTGCGATCTGCCCGCGCTGAGCCGTCTCGGGCCCGTCGTCGGCACATGCGATCACCACGGCGCCGCACATCAGCGCCGCCGCGATCGCCAGAGCTGGTCGGAGCACGCCGCTCAGGCTCCCGGCAGGACGTGATCGGCGAAGCGTTCGCGCAGGGTCTTCTTCGAGAACTTGCC
>REDU01000127.1 GCA_007693335.1 Ilumatobacter sp.
AGCGAGATGTACCCGTTCACCGCCACCGCCAACCATGGAACGTCACGCTCGGTGCAGTACGGTCAGGAAGTGACGAATGGGATCGGCGGCCGATCCGTTCGGTCGCCGATCGGAACTCCGGCATCCGGAACCTTTCGGGTCACGACATCTCTCGATGTGTCATCCCGGCGTTCGCCCTGAGACGATCGCCCTGGAGGCACTCCCGTATGTCGGATCCCCTGTTCGAGACCTTGCGCCGGTTCGCCGCGACGATGACCAGCACCTTCGATGTCCACGAGATGCTGTACGAGTTGTGCCAGGGCGTCGTCGCAACCCTCGACATCGCCGGCGCCGGCGTCTCGGTCATCCGTGACGACCGCCTCGAATTCGTCGCGGCCACCGACCAACGCGTGATCGAGATGGAGGAGGTACAAGAAGAGCACCAGGCAGGTCCCTGTGTCGAGGCGTTCAACAGCGGTGAGATCGTGATCGTTCCGAACATCTCGGAGATCGACACGTGGCCCGCGTACCGAGCCGTCGCACGGTCCGTCGGGTTCGTCTCCGTGATCGGCTTCCCTCTCAGCCACAACGGTCACCGGATCGGTTCGCTGAACGTCTATGACACCCGTGATCGAGAGTTCGACCACGCCGAGTTGGAAGCGGCCGGCGCGCTCGTCGACGTCGCCACCGCCTATCTCGTCCGTGCCAACGAGCTCGCCGAGGCCCACAAACTCACCAAGCAGTTGGAGGCGGCACTCGACAGCCGAATCGTGATCGAACAGGCCAAGGGGATGTTGAGTCGTGATCACTCCATCTCGGTCGACGACGCGTTCCAGCTGCTCCGGGCCCACTCCCAGCGGGAGAACATGCCGCTTCGAGAGGTCGCTCGTGCGGTGGTCCACCTCGACTTGACGTTGTCGACCTGAGTTCGCCCGGCTCCCGACGGGAGTGAGACCGTCGACGACTGGGTACGTCCCGTGGACACGACCAGACCAGGGAGGAACAGCCTCCCGAGAACGACGACCGCCATCTCCCCGACGACAGCGCTGAGCCGTGGGGCGACACCGACGCCGATGCCACCGGTCGTGGAGTGCCGTCCGGGTGACACGCGAGGAGGACCGACATGTGGATGTTCATCATCATCGCTTCGATCATCGCCGTGCTGGCGATCATCGCCGTTCGTCTCGCGCTGGTCCGGCGTACGCCGACGCACGAACCCCAGCGAGAGGTCATCGATCCGTCTGCCGCCGAACAGTTCCCCGAACCCGGCCAGGAGTCGCCACACCGGCCCGATGGCAGTCCCATCCCCGGATCCCGTGATGATCGGCGGGCGAAGCGCCCGGACCTGAAGCGCCCGAACCTGAAGCGTCGGGACGACACCTGACCCGACTGCTCGAATTCCTGCCCGGAATCCATGTCTGAGCAAGACGCGGGCCGGGTACGGGAGTCGTACCGATACGGGACCATCGACATCTCGACCAACGAGAGTCGATGACCCACCAGGACGTCGCGGTGCCCCCCATCCGCGGCCACGGTGCCACCGACGGCTGACCAGGCCCCCACGCCGGCCGGCCGTCGGTGCGCACCGGCGAACAGCCCGACGAACAGCTCTGGGAACAGCAAGGAGCCAGCAGACATGGACCTGGCAGAGAGCAGGCAACCCGTCGTCATGGAGCGCACCTCGAGCGACGCCGCACGAGCGCACGAGCAATTGCGCGAGCTGATGGAGTTGGTCCGGGACGCGGACGAGCCGCACCGGAACGAGGGGCAGCGCCTTCGACTCGTCGTGATGCTCGACGAGCACTATTTCGATGTGCGTCGCAACCTCGGCGGCTCCAGCATTCGAATCGAGGCGTCGATGGATCATCTGACGACGTCGCTCGGCGAGGTGCAGGCCGGGAACATCGAGAGCGCGCTCGGTCACCTCGATGCACACATCTCGTCGTGTCCACTGACGACAAGCCCCTGACCGTGCCACCGTTCGCGAATCGGAGCGGCCCTGATCGGGGGGCACGGATTGCGATTCGTCGGCCTGGGTACGTTCGTGAGCATGGAGAGGCGGAGGCGCGAACAGCCGATGATCCCGTCCCCCCGAAAGGCTCCCCGGGCGGCCCCAACCGGTGTCGCGCGTCGAGCCACCGAACTCCGCATTCCTCCCGATCACCGCTCGGCACGGGCAGCAAGGCTGCTCGCGAGCACCATCGGCGCAGGCCTCAGGGCCGATGTCGACACCATCGAGGACCTTCGCCTCCTCGTCAATGAAGCGTGCGGCGTGCTGCTCGAGTGCTGCGTCCCCGGGACACAGTTGGACGAGCTGGTCGTCACCTTCGAGCCGGCGTTCGACAGTGTGTCGGTGACGGTCACGCGAACCGGAGCATCCCTCGTCGACCGGCCGACCTCGATCTCGGCGAAGATCCTCGACACGATGAGCACCGACTGGGAGCTCGACGGCGTCACCGTCCGCGTGCATCTCGACCTCCGACCCGACAGGGTGGCGGGTGGGCCAGCCGGCGAGCAGTATCCATCCGGCTGACCAGGAGGTCGCACGCCCGTTGCGACACAGGCGGCGATCCTCGTGACGTCGCGTTTTCAGGTCGTGCGGCGTCGTCGTGGGCGAGCCCCTCAGCATGGAGAGGCGCTCGTCGGGGTATATCTCACTCATGGCCTGCCACTCGTCAGTCGCCGAACTCGCCGGGCCATCCCCGGTCGACGTCGAGGACCCGAACGTCGGCCGTTGGCTCCGACGACGTGGCAGCGAGGCCACCAGCACCACCGCAGTGCGCGTCCCCGACGGTGACCAGTTCCGAGCTCTCGATTGGGATCGTGTCGTGGACGACGTGATGAGGCTCGCTGAGGGCCTCATCGGCGCCGGGGTCGGCATCGGCGACCGTGTGGTGGTGATCGGCCCCACCAGCTACGAGTGGACCAGGGTCGACCTCGCGGTGATGAGCGTCGGCGGCATGACGGTACCCGTCTACGACTCCGCGTCGCCCGATCAGTGCCGGGCCATCGTCGAACGGACCGAACCACGGCTCGCGTTCGCCGCGACAGACGACCACGTCGGGATGATCCACGACATCGACAGCGACCTCTCGGTCCACCGGCTCGACCCCGACGCACTCGACGACCTCGCAGCCCATGACGAATCGACCGGGGCCGAGCTCGAGCACCGGCTGGAGCAGATCGACGGCAGCTCGATCGCCACGATCGTGTTCACGTCGGGAACGACCGGAGAGCCGAAGGGCGCGCCACTCACCCACCATCAGCTCCTCTGGACCGCCCGCCAGACGACCCATCAACTCGACGAGGCGCTCGGACCAGATGCTTCGACGCTGCTCTTCTTGCCACTCGCTCACATCTTCGCCCGCCACGTGATGTTCGCCGCGCTCGAGGCCGGTGTGGAGCTGTGCTACGGCCGCTCCATCGACGACGTGCCCGACGACCTCCGGATCACCCGCCCCACCTTCCTCCTGGTCGTCCCTCGGATGCTCGAACGCGTGATCGGCGGCGCCCGGAAGCGATCCGCCGGTTGGCGGCGCCCGATCTTCGACATGAGTATCGATGCCGCCCGCGCGTTCTCGAAGGCTCAGAACCCCGGCCTGCTCCTCCGGTTGCGCCACCGGATCGCGGATCGGCTCGTGCTCCGAAAGCTCCGGGAGGGCTTGGGCGGTCGCGTGCAGTACGTGGTGTCGGGTGGCGCCCGGTTGGATCCGGAGCTGGCCCACACGATCAGCGGCGCCGGGATCACGGTGCTCGAGGGGTACGGGCTCACCGAGACGACAGCTCCGGTCTCGGTCGACTCGCCGAAGGAACCGAGTATCGGCACGGTCGGATTCCCCCTCCCCGGACTTCGCGTCCGGATCACGGGCGACCACGAGATCCAGGTCTGCGGCCCGAGCGTCATCGAGGGCTATCTCGGGCAGATCGCGAACGACGATGACGCCAGCTCGACCAACCCGGTCACGACGGTTCGACCCGACGACGACTTCGACGGAGCATGGTTCCGCACGGGCGACCAGGGTGAGTTCACCGAGGATGGACGCTTGGTCGTGAAGGGACGAGCGAAGGAGGTGATCGTGACCGACGGTGGCGAGATGGTGGCCCCAGCACCGATCGAGGATGCCCTCCGCGGGCAGCCAGGGATCTCACAGGCCATGGTCGTCGGTGATGACCGCCCCCATGTCGCCGCCCTGTTGTCCCTGGACGACGAGGCACCGACCGACGACGAGCGACGCGCGTTCGTCGAGGCGGCGGTCGGCCGCGTCAACAGCTCGCTGTCACGACACGAGGCGGTGCGCCAGTTCCGGATCGTCGATCGGGACTTCACCGAGGCCGAGGGCGAGTTGACCCCGACGATGAAGCTGAAGCGCGACGCGATCGAGGAACACTTCGCAGACGACATCGCCGCGATGTACGACGAGGCCGACGAACGCTCCACGTGACCGTCACCGGTCAGCGGAAGCGCTCGAGCTGTTGCGATGGCCCCACGCCCGATCGAAGAGCTCCGTTCGGCAGCCGAGCAGACGCCACCGGACCGGGAGCGTCATGTCGACCTGCTCCGGGCCTGGGCCATCACGTTCGTGGTGTTCGGCCACTGGGTGGTGGCCGCCGTCACCGAGCAGAACGGAATGCTCGCCGAGTCGAACGCTCTGGGCGAGATCACCTGGATACGCCCGCTGACGTGGGTGTTCCAGGTGATGCCACTCTTCTTCCTCGTCGGCGGGTACGCCAACGCCGCCTCGATCCGTTCGCATCACGAGCGCGGCGGCCGCGACATCGGATGGATCGTCGGACGGCACGAACGCATCGTCCGGCCCGTCACGGTGTTCCTGGCGTCCGTCGTCGTGGCCGCCCTTCTCGTACGTCGGTTCGGAGCTGATGCCGAGCAGACAGGTCGGGCGGTCTGGGCCGCCACGGTGCCGCTGTGGTTCGTCGTCGTCTACCTGGTGGTGCTGACGCTCACCCCGGTCGCGGTCCGGACTCACGAACGTTGGGGACTCCGCGTCCCGATCGTGGTGGGTGCCGTCGCTCTCGCAGCTGACGCCGCCCGATTCCGGACCGGGATCGAGGAGGTTGCGTTCGTGAACCACCTCCTGGTGTGGTTCGTGATCCACCAGCTGGGCATCGCGTGGCGACAAGGGCGGATCGCGGCGACTCCACGGGTCGGCGGGATCATGATGACGGGTGGGATCGTGGCCGCCGTGGCGCTGGTCGCACTCGGACCGTATCCGGTGAGCATGGTCGCTGTCCCCGGTGCCGACATCGACAACACTGCGCCGCCGTCAGCTGCCCTCCTCGCGCTCGCGCTGGCCCAGTGCGGGCTCGCGCTCGCTCTCCGCGACACGGTCCAGCAGTGGCTTCAGCGGCCTCGGCCGTGGATCGTCGTGGTCGGTGTCAACTCGGTGATCCTGACGATCTTCGCCTGGCACATGGCCGCAGCGGTCATGGCGGCTGTGGCGCTGCACGGTTCCGGCCTCGTTCCCATCACATCCATCGGCTCGGCTGCATGGTGGGGGTGGCGGATCGTGTGGCTGACGGCGTGCGCGATCGTGCTCACGATCCTGGTGGTGGTCGTCGCCCGGGCCGAGCGGTCGACGCCGCCGATGGGAGACCCCTCTCCGCTGGGCGCCGTCGCCGCGGCGGCCAGCGGCTTTGCCGTCATCGGGATCGTCGCCGGCATGCTCGGCATCGCGCTGGCGGGCCCCGCCGACCACGGTCCCGCCGGTCTCCCCACCGCAACGATCGCGTCGTACGGTGTCGGCGTGCTGATCCTGATGGCGGTCCGTCGCCACGCGGGCCACACCCCGACGAGATGATCTCGCCCCACCTCGCCCGTCGAACGGATGGCATCAGGAAGAATCGTGTGTAGAGCGGCCATCGAACGGGTATCGCTCGGGACATGGGCTGGGGCAGCGTCGAGCGTGACGACGTCCTCGCACGTTTTCGCGAGTACCACGCGACCGGGAACCGTAAGATCCGCGACGAGCTGATCCACGACCACATGTGGATCGCCGAGCAGTGCGCCCGTCGGTTCGCCAATCGCGGGGAGCCGATGGACGACCTGGTCCAAGTGGCGCTCATCGGTATCGTGAAGGCCGTCGAGCGATTCGATCCCGAGTTGGGTCACACCTTTCCCGCCTTCGCCACCCCGACGGTGACGGGCGAGCTGCGCCGGCACTTCAGGGACTACACCTGGGACGTGCGTGTACCTCGCCGGGTGAAGGACCTCGTCGGCGATCTCAATGCCACCATCGGATCGCTCAACCAACGGCTCGGTAGGTCGCCGACAATGGAGGAGGTCGCCCGCGCCATGTCGGTCGACGTCGATGTGGTCCTCGAGACGATGGAGGGCGCCCGCGGCTACCGTGCCGCATCGCTCGACGACGCCGGACACGACGACGGCCACTCGACGAACGCGCAGGACAAGCTGGCCAGTGACGACTCCTCCATCGACGACGCCGACCTGCGCCTCAGCGCCTCGAAGATGGTCGGCAGCCTCGACGAACGGAGCCAGGCCATCATCGTCTGGCGTTTCTACGAGGGCTGCACCCAGACCGAGATCGGTGAGCGTCTCGGCATCGGACAGGTCCAGGTGTCACGCCTGCTGCGGGCAGCGCTGGCCGAGCTCCGGAGCGAGATCGGGGCCGGCGGCGGGGTCGCCGACGACTGGGTGGCCGTGGAGCAAGCTCGAGAGGGTCGAACGACGCCCCCGCCCTCACGGGGGACGGTTGAGAACTCGCCGGTACGGGAACGAAGACGGCATGAACGTCGCCAGACATCACATCAGCCCACTCCTCATCGGCGCGCTCGCGCTCGCAACGATCACCGCGTGCAGTGACGAGGCTCGCGACGCCATCGGTGACGACGTCGAGACGGCGATCACCGAGGTCTCGGTGTTCATCGACGACGCCGCGCGCGACGCAGCCGAACTCGCGGCGCGCAACTTCGCCGCGCTGCAGGCCGAGCAGGAGTTCGAGAAGGTCGGGCACCAGGTCACCGGTGATCTGATCTGCGAGGCCGACGCGACCGACTCACTGACATCGATCGAGATCACGTGCGAAGGCGAGACCGAGGATGGCAGCGCAGCCCGGATGCACGGCACCACCGACGAGTTCCCCGGTGCCTCGTTCAACGAGCTCCAGGGTCAGTTCATCGGCGAGATCGACGGTACCGAGGTCTTCAGGGTCGCAACGCTGGGGAACTGACCATACGACCGTCCCCCGGGGGCCGCGACCGGGAACCTCGTGTGGGCCGGGCTACAGATCTGAACGCAGTGGGACCCAGGCTCGGAGCCGGGGCTCGTCAGTGTTCGGCGTCCGCGTCGGTGAGCCCGAGGAGTTCCGTGAGTCCCAGGAGCTCGATGACCCGTTTCACCCGGGCGGATGGATCGACGATCGAGAGGCATCGGTCGGTCGTGCCGTCCGTGGCGCGCCGGGCGGCGACGAGGATGCTCAGACCGGTCGAGTCGATGAACGACACGCGCGACAGGTCAACGCGGATGTCGCCGTCGTGACCCTGGACAGCGAGGTCGAGATGCGCGGACAACGAGGCTGACGTGGCGAGGTCGATCTCACCGGCGACCTCGACCGTGACGGTCTCGCTCTGGTCGACGACGCAGATCTCGAACGGCTTCGCATCCGCCTCGTACCCCGTACAACTGAACTGTGACACCTGTATCCCTCTCGAAACGAACGAATCCGAATGATCGGCCCTACAGGTCTGAAGGCTCGATTCCGGACCGTAGCACCGTGCCGGCAACCGTGCCACGGGTTCGGAAGGAGAATCACGCGGACGCGCGTACATCAGCTCTCTTCGGGGCGTGCTGCGAGACCGCGATTGACCCAGGCGGGTTCGGGGTAGTTCCCGAAGATGAACAACGACTCCCAGGACCGCGCCGAGCACATCGATCTCCGTGACGCCGGTCTCCCCGACGGCGAACCGCTGCGGTGATGAACGACCGGCTCGAGGACTACCACGATCGACGTGATTTCCGCCGCACCACCGAGTCACGCCGACGCGCGACGTCGACCGACCTCCACCCAGCCCGAATCGGTACTCAGCGGGAACACCGTCGGCGAGGTGTCCGAGCTGTCGGCTGCCGACGAGGACGACCCGGACGACGGGCCATGAGCAGCCCGTCGTTCCGACCATTGATGTTGGCGACGCTGGTGGACGAACCGGTCGAGGGTGACGACTGGATCTTCGAGCGCAAGCTCGACGGCATCCGCCTCTTGATCGTGCGCGACCACGACACGCTGCACCTGTACACACGCAACGAGGTCGACCACACCGAGCGGTACCCCGAACTGCACGACGCCCTCATCCATCAGCGGTGCGACCGGTACGTCGTCGACGGTGAGGTGGTGGCGTTCGACGGCGCCCGCACGAGCTTCGCCAGACTCCAGGGCCGCAGCGGACTCTCGGACCCCGAGCAGATCGTCGCGACGGGCATCGCCGTGAAGTTGTACCTCTTCGACATGGTGCACCTCGACGGCGAGGACCGTGACGAGCTTGCGCTGCGTGACCGCAAGGCACTGCTGCGCGACGCCTTCGACTTCGACGACCCGCTGCGATTCTGCTCCCATCGCAACGCAGACGGTCCGGCGTTCCTCGAACAGGCATGTCGCGACGGATGGGAGGGCCTCATCGCGAAACGCGCCCGCTCCAGATATCGGTCAGGCCGCAGCCGCGACTGGCTGAAGCTCAAGTGCACCGCCCGGCAAGAGTTCGTGATCGGAGGTTTCACCGATCCGACGGGCAGCCGCTCCAGGTTCGGCGCGCTCCTCCTCGGCTATCGGCGTGACGACGCGCTCGTCTACGCCGGTCGCGTCGGAACAGGCTTCGACCAGCACACACTCGAGGAGCTGGGGGACGAGCTCGAACGACGCGAGCGTCCCGACTCACCCTTCGACGACGCACCGGATGACGACGTGCACTGGGTACGCCCCGATCTGGTGTGTGAGGTCGGGTTCACCGAGTGGACGAACGACGGCAAGCTCCGCCACCCGAGGTATCTCGGGCTCCGCGAGGACAAGTCGGCCGAGGACGTGGTGCGCGAAGAGCCAGAGGCGTCACCATGACGGCGCAGGGAGCACCCGACCGTTCACGGACCGTCCAACTCGACGGTCGCGAGATGGAGCTGTCCAGACTCGACAAGGTGCTCTTCCCGGACCCGGCGATCACCAAGGGCGACGTCGTCGACTACTACCGACGGATCTCCGACGCGATGCTGCCGCATCTCATCGACCGACCACTGGTGTTGCAGCGCTTTCCCGACGGGATCGATCAGGACGGCTTCTTCCAGAAGAACACACCAGAGCACGCACCGGAGTGGATCCAGCGGTTCGCAATCGACACCGCCGATGGCGGCTCCACCTCCTACTCCGTGATCGACGGCGTGTCCGGCCTCGTCCACCTGGCCGACCAGGGCACCGTGACGTTCCACACGCTGCTCGCCGAGGCCGATGCACCACGTCGACCCGTCGAGATCATCTTCGATCTCGACCCTGCCGACGACGAGCTCGACCCCGTGCGTGACGCGGCGTCCGAGCTCCGCCAGGTACTCGACGACCTCGCGCTGTCACCACGGGTCAAGTCCTCGGGATCACGTGGGTTGCACGTCCTGATCGAGGTCACCGACGACGAGATCGACTTCGACGCCACCGCGACCTTCGCGAGGCGTGTCGCCGAGATCATCGTCGGACGTGGTCCGTTCACGCTCCAACAACGCACGGCGAAACGCGGCGATCGACTGTTCGTCGACGTGCTCCGCAACGCGGTCGCCAACCACGCCGTGGCGCCGTACTCGCTCCGACCGCTCCCGGGGGCACCAGTCGCGGCCCCTCTCCATTGGGACGAGGCGCTGGACGCCTCGTTCCACCCACGCCGGATCACCATCGACAACATCTTCCGTCGACTGGGCCAGATCGACGATCCGTGGCAGCGACCTGATCGCCCGGCAACGACGATCGCCGAAGCGCTCGCCGAACTCGGCGAACCCGAGGAGACCGCTCAGCGTTCTCCTCGCTGACCGTTCAGACGACGCGGTCCACCGAGCTCGGGGATCGCACGCTGACGGATACGTGCGGCTCGCTTGGGGTACGGGGCAGCACATCCGCGAGGTCGAGGATCTCGACCAGCAACGAGGAGGAGCACCAATGCCCGGTCAACACATCTCACGTCGACGTCTGATCGCCGGTGGAACCGGCGCCGGAATCGTGGGCGCCACCGCCGTCACCTCGAGTGGTCCAGCGTCTGCGAGCAGTCACGGCAACGGTGGGGTCAAATCGCTGTTCGATCCTGTCCGGCTGTTCGACTCCCGTCAACCCGACAGCCTCCTCGGCGGCGACAAGCTGTCCGACGGCGACATCGTGTCGATCGTCGCGGCCGCGCCCGATGTCGACATGGTCGAGACCGTGTTCTTGAACATCACGATCACCGAAACCGAGGGCGCCGGGTTCCTGTCCGTGCGGGCCTCGGTCGCGCGAGACGGCGTCCCGGCGCCGACCACCTCGAACATCAACTGGACGTCTCCCGATGTCACGCTCGCCAACGCAGCGATGTCGGGTGTCGGTCAGCATCAGTCGATCGATGTCCACTGCACCGGCGAAGGCTCCGCCGCCCACGTGATCGTCGATCTCCAGGGATACGTCCCGTTCATCTTCGAGGAGTGATGGCGTCACCCTCACGTCTGCCGCCACCTGTCTGGCGATCGTCACGTCTGGGTATTCCATGAGCATGAGTGATACCCGTCGGATTGCAGGAACATCGATCGCGCTTGCCCTCGCACTGACAGCGATGGCGAGTTGTGGCGACGACGCGACCGCGCCCGCGCCCGATGAGGTGAGCGCCGAGCTGTCGGTGGTGGTGACCCATCCGGATCATCCGACGATCGAGTATCAGCTGACGTGCGACGATGGCGACGCGTCCATCAGCGGCGACGACGTCGATGTCACTGCGTCCGCCGCGTGCGAGACCCTCGCCGACCCCGTCGTCGTCGATCGGCTGGTGCTCGGCGCGCCGACCGATCGCGTCTGTGCACAGGTCTTCGGTGGGCCCGACACGGCCAGCATCACGGGCGTGGTCGGCGGTGCGACTGTCGCGACGGTCGTCGATCGCACCGATGCCTGCATGATCGAGGATTGGGACGTGCTGCTCGGCGATCTGCTGCCGCCGGCGCGCGAGTTCAGCGATGACGACGTTTCGGCATCATGACCGAAACCGTCCGACTCGGTCGACTCCTCGGCGTCGACGTGGGCGTCAACTGGAGCGTCTTCGTGATCTTCGCTCTGATCTCGTTGGGGCTCGCAGCCGGCCGGTTTCCAGTCGTCTACCCCGACCATTCCCCCGGCGCGTATCTCGTGGCCGGGCTGGCAGCGGGTCTGGTCTTCTTCTTCTCGCTGTTGGCGCACGAGCTCTCGCACGCCGTCGTTGCACGCCGCAACGGCGTGGGATGCGACGGCATCACGTTGTGGCTGTTCGGCGGGGTCGCCCGGCTGACGGGTGAACCTGATTCTCCCGGAGCCGACCTCCGCATCGCCGGCGTCGGGCCCTTGATCAGCCTCGTGCTCGGAGGCCTCTTCGCCGCTGCCACCGGGGTGCTCGTCGCGTTCGACGGCCCCGAACTCGTGACGGCAGCGGTCGGCTGGCTCGCCCTGATCAACGTGGTGCTGGCCGTGTTCAACCTCGTCCCTGCGGCACCCCTCGACGGTGGCAGAATCTTGCGGGCCGCCGTGTGGAAGTTCACGGGCGATCGACACCGTGCAGCCGTGGTGGCGTCCAGGGCAGGTCGCGGGTTCGGATGGGCGCTCATCGCATTCGGACTGTTCATCTTCGTGGCCGGCGCCGGCCTCGGCGGATTGTGGCTCGTACTCATCGGATGGTTCATCAGCACCAGCGCTGCCGCCGAAGAGCGACACGCGGAGCTCACCGACTCCCTGCGTGGCGTGCGGGTCAGCGACGTCATGACGGCCGATCCGGCTGTCGTGCGTCACGACATCGATGTGCGCGAGTTCCTGGACGAACACGTCTTCACCCACCGACACTCCACGTTCCCGCTCGTGGACGGGAACGGCCATCCAGTGGGGCTCGTCACCCTCGGGCAGGTCAAGCAGGTCGCACCCGAGGACCGAGCGACCACCGGCCTGGCGTCGGTGGCATGTGACCTCGACGACATCGCAGTGGTGAGTCCCGACGAGCCGCTCGCCGACCTGCTCCCGAAGATGTCCGCGTGCACCGAGGGCCGGGCATTGGTGGCCGAGAACGGGCGCCTGGTCGGGATCGTGTCGCCCAGCGACATCGTGCGACAACTCGAGATCTCCGAGCTCCGCAACGTACGAGGACTCTCGCGCACCTCTGCGTGAACCTCGATCCGCTCAGGCTCCGAGAGCGATGTCTATTCCTCCACGTTCGGTGGGTACGAACCACTCGAGCCCCACGGGGAACGACGAGACGAAGGAGACGACAATGTCATCGGTAGCACGAGTCAGTGAGATCACCGCCCGCTCGGAGAAGAGCTTCGAGGACGCCGTGAAGATCGGCATCGAGCGTGCGTCCAGAACGTTGCGCAACCTTCGGAGCGCGTGGATCAAGGAGCAGGAGGTGACACTCGGTTCCGACGGCCAGATCACCGGGTACGAGGTGATCATGAAGGTGACCTTCGTTCTCGAGGACGACGCCTGAGGCGGCGCGTGCCAAGCGAGGAGAGTTGCCGCGCCTGTGCCGACACGGTGACCGAGCTGACCGTCCCACCTCCCACCAGATCGGGACTCCGATGACTGATCGGGCCGACAACTCCCGTGCGGCCCTGCCCGACGAGTTCCTGCGGCCCAGCCGGGTCGCGGTGGTGGGTGCCAGTCGCGACCGCACCAGCGTCGGGGGCCTGCTCTTCCACAACCTGCTCGTCGGCGGGTTCGACGGTGCCGTCTATCCGGTGAACCCCGAGGCGGATGTCGTGCAGTCCGTCGCCGCATATCCGACGCTCTCCGACTGTCCAGCGGCACCGGACCTGGTGGTGGTGGCGATCCCCGCCCGCCACGTACCTGATGTGGTCGACGAGGCCGGCCGCCTCGGCGTTCCCGCCGTGTGCGTCATCTCGGCCGGCTTCGCCGAATCGGGCGGCGACGGGCGCTCACTCGAGCAGGACATGATCGACCGTGCTGCGCGACGAGGTGTCCGCCTCGTCGGCCCGAACTGCATGGGTGTGCTCAATGCCGCCGATGACGTCCGACTCAACGCCACCTTCAGCTCGACCTTCCCCCCGCCGGGCCGAATCGCGCTGCTGTCCCAGTCGGGCGCAGTCGGCCTGACCGTGCTCGACCACGCCAACGCCTCGGGACTCGGCGTGTCGAGCTTCGTCTCGATCGGCAACAGTGCCGACGTCACACCCGCCGACCTGATCGACTACTGGGAACACGACGCCGACACAGATCTCATCGTGGCGTACCTGGAGTCGTTCCCCGCACCCCGCGAGTTCTTCCGGGCGGCACGTCGCGTCGGGAGGAGCACTCCCATCATCGTGGTGAAGTCGGGACGGACGGGAGCCGGGGAGCAGGCCGCATCATCACACACCGCCGCCATCGCCGCTGGTGAGGTCGCCGTCGATGCGCTCTTCGAACAGACCGGGATGATCCGCGCCGACACGCTCCCCGAGATGTTCGAGGTGGCGATGCTGCTCGCCGACCAGCCGGCGCCAACGGGGCCTCGGATCGGGATCATCACCAACGGCGGAGGGCCTGGCATCCTCGCCGCGGATGCGTGTGCCGCCTCGGGCCTCGAAGTACCCGAGCTCGGGGATGGAACCCAGGATCAGCTCCGCGAGTTCCTTCCCGCACACGCGGCGTTCCACAACCCGGTCGACCTGTTGGCAGGGGCTGATGCCGAGTCCTTCGCTCGCGCCGTGGATGTGCTCGCCGGATCCGGCGAAGTCGATGCGCTGATCGTCATCTCCATCCCGCCGATCGTCACCGCACCCGCCGAGGTCGCCATGTCGTTGACCGCAGCTCACGAACGGCTTCCCGACGACCTCCCCCTCGTGGCCGTGTTCATGGGCAGCGAACCGCCTCCGGCCCAACTCGCCGAGGCCGGCATCCCCAGCTTCTCCTTCCCCGAGGAAGCGGTGCGGGCGATCGGTCGTGCAGCTCGCTGGTCGGCGTGGCGACACGAGCCACCCGGTGAGATCGTGCGTCCCGATGGCATCGATCGCGCTGCGGCGCAGTCGCTCCTCGCAGCGGCGCGACACCGCCACGGCAACGACGACGGCGCCGATGACGATGACGATGACACCCATGACGGTCACTGGCTCTCGACCGCCGACGCGATGGCGTTGCTCGACGCGTACGGGATCCCGCTCGCACGCACCGAGTTCGTCACGACTCCGCAAGAAGCTGGCTCGGTCCAACAGGAGTTCGGGGTTCCCGTTGCCCTCAAGATCGATGCACCCCTGCACAAGAGCGACATCGGCGCGGTGGACGTCGGGCTCGGATCCGTCGAGGAGGTCGAGGAGGCGATGCGCTCGATGGAGCGGCGGCTCGACGAACACGGATTCGCCGAGGACGGGCGGACCTTCCTCGTCCAGGAGATGGTCGACGGTCATGCCGAGATGGCTGTGGGGGTGAACCACGATCCGGTCTTCGGACCACTGCTGATGGTCGGGCTGGGTGGCGAGCTGCTCGAGCTGCTCGGCGATACGAGCGTTCGCGTCATGCCGGTGACCGACCGCGATGTCGACGCGATGGTGGATTCGCTCCGGAGCCGTGAGCTGCTGGGCGGATATCGAGGGCGCCCCGAGCTCGACGTGGGTGCGTTGAAGGATCTGCTCCATCGGATCGACGCACTGATCGACGATGTACCCCAGATCGCCGAACTCGACATGAATCCCGTCTTCGTGCGTCCCGACGGGGTGATCGGCGCCGACGTCCGAATGCGCCTGATGACAGAGCGACTCCTGGGGATGTGAACCGACGGCCGATCCGACGGCCGGGGGCGAGAGAGCGCTCGGAGCAGAACGCCGGGTTCGCTACCCCGGCACTCCCTCCTCTCGATCGTTGGCACGAGGATCGACCGAGAGGTCACATCTGTCATCGATCTCTTCCCATGCCCGACGGGTGAAACCCATCGCCTCGCCGGTTGTCATCCGTTGATCGAGCGACACCAGGATCTCGGATTCCGCGAACAGTTCGTCCAGTCGGTCCGGGTCGGCATCGGCATGATCGTCGAGCACGGTGGCGCTCTGGTCGTACAGTTCGGCCAACTGGAACGTCGACTGGGTGGCCTCCTCGTCTTCCAGGGTGGCCGCCACCTCTGCGTAGCCGAGCGCCAACTCGCGATACTGCTCGGCGATCTCGACCGGGTCGGACGGCGGGGTTCCCGCTCGGATCTCCGCGAGCTGTTCGACGCCGTCGCAGAGCGCATCCGTCTCCGCACACGACGTGAGTGCCAGGGATCCCACGGCTGCGACAGCCATCGACACCGAGCGGCGCAGCATCCTCATCGGGGTCAGTCCAATGCCCAGGTGGTCTGGATCCGAACGACAGCTTCTTGCTGACCGGGCTCGATCGGTGCAGTAACACGGCCGTCGTGCGCAATCTCGGGCACTGGGACCGGTCCGGGAGATCCGATCACTTCGCTGATCGCCATGACTTCACCGAGATCACGGCCGGCCAGTTCCGCATACTGCGCGGCGCGGCGTTCCGCGTCGGCGAACGCCGCGCTGCGAGCGTCGTCGAGGAGCATTGCGTCGTCGTCGACGGCAAGTGAGAACCGCTGGATCCGAATCGCCGGTCCGCCGACGTCGACAGCAGCCGAGATGATCTCGCCCGCTCGATCGAGATCCCGGATCGTCACCTCCACCTGGTTCGCGACCGTGTACGCGATCACCTCCGGCTCGTTCGCGTCACCTGGTGGTGCGATCGGTTCATCGGGTGGTCGGGCGGGTGGCGGATCGTCGGGAGGCGGCGCGGGCGGCCGATCGTCGCGTCGTTCGCTCACCGACAACTCACGGGTGCGGAGATGCTCGTCGGCCACACCCTGCTCGCGCAACGCATCGAGGACGTCGACCATGACGTCGTTCGCCTCACCGAACGCAGCACCCACGTCGGGGCTCGTGACGCCGACCCCGACCAACACCCGCGCTGAGTCCGGTACTGCACTGGCACGACCCTCACCCACCACCGTCACGCCGCCGACTCTCCGATCCTGCTCCGTCTGATCCTGTTCGCTCTGATCCTGTTCGGTCTGCTGGGCGGCCGCCTCGACGTCGCCGACACGATCGACCGCTCCGCCGGCATCACCGCTGCACGCCACCAACAACGACGCTGCCGCGACACCGGCCGCCATTGCACGTCCCGACCGAATCGATCCCTGCACTGATCGCATGTACAGCGCGTACCCGAACGCCCTGATCGGCAGACGAGCTGACCGGTCTCGGCCGTCGACGCACGGTGGCGTGCCGCTCGCCGATCAGTCCGTGGTCGAGATGTCGATCACGAGACGGAACGGATCGTCCAGGGAGCCGACGGCGAAGGGCGCCTCACTGGTGGTCCCGACGACCCACGACATGGCTCCGTGCTGATCGCTGACGATCGCGATCTCTTCGACCACGTCGAGCTCGTCGACGGTGAAGCGATCGGGGCCGGTGTAGATCACGTCGGGTTCGGCACCGGTCAGGTCGACACCCGTGGTCTGCGGGAGCGAGACCTCGAGCATGGCGGCGCCGTCCACCTCGACCGGCTCACCGGCGATGTCGGTCGGCACCGTGTCGGTGTAGCCGACCTGGTAGCCGACGTCGTCGCCTTCGGCGAAGTGGAACACGATCCGCTCGAACCCGTCGAACGACTCGGTCTCCACGCTCTCCAGCAACGCCGTCCCGTCGACGTCGCCGGTTTCCGACACCGTGTCGGTCGACATCATCCCGATCGGCTCGTCAGCAGCCGGGGTCTCATCGACACCGTCGTTCTCGAGTTCCTCGATGGCGTCGCGCAACGCGACACGATCGACAGGGTTGACGATGCCGGTCGCCTCGAGATCCTCCACCGACTCCTGGAACTCGATCGTCGCACCTTCGGTCTGGGGTCCGAACCATCCGTCGACCACGATCGGATACGTGCCGGACCCCGACAACCGCAGCCAGTCATTGAGACGGTCCTGCCACCACTCCACCAGCTGATCACGATCACCGATCGCCAACGGCGGTGCACCGGGACCCTCTTCGAGTTCCTCGATGGCGTCGCGCAACGCGACACGATCGACAGGGTTGACGATGCCGGTCGCCTCGAGATCCTCCACCGACTCCTGGAACTCGATCGTCGCACCTTCGGTCTGGGGTCCGAACCATCCGTCGACCACGATCGGATACGTGCCGGACCCCGACAACCGCAGCCAGTCATTGAGACGGTCCTGCCACCACTCCACCAGCTGATCACGATCACCGATCGCCAACG
>REDU01000076.1 GCA_007693335.1 Ilumatobacter sp.
CTCCTTGGGTGAGCACGACCTCGGCATCGAGCAGCCGGCGTGGTCCGGCCTCCAACCCTTCGATCTTCGAGGAGGCGACCGACTCGGCCCGCAGCAAGAACCGTGCCAACCCCTCCAAGCTGACGTGCGAGGTCGTGGAGGTGTTCAGCTGTCGGATGGCGTCCTCGGCGTCGGTGAGGTCGGCGACGAGGTCAGCGGGAAGTGCCAGATCCCAACCGGCGAGCGGATCGGGGAGGTACGCGTCGAACTCGCACCCCTGACGGTCGCGCCGGCTCATCCCTTCGAACGAGGAGGTCCAGCGCCTTCGGATCAACGTTGCCACAACCGCTACCTCCTCATGATCTAAGCAACGCTTCTACTCTAACCGTTACTCGAAAGCAGAAGAGCGCAATGCTTCTTCGATCGATGTCCGCGCCGGGAGAGCATGTGAACGCAACGTACGACGAACGCAAGTTCACCAGCTTCTCGTGTTCGTGGCCTCCCATCTCCAAAGCGACCGATCCAGGCGGCGCCACGAAACTCAACAAGATCCTCTTCTTCGCCGACTTCGCCCACGTTCGATGCACCGGCGTTCCGGTCACGGGCGCTACCTTCCAGAAGCTGGAGCCCAGAAGCTGGAGCCCAGAAGCTCGAGCCCAGAAGCTCGAGCATGGTCCGGCAGCTGGCGACTCCGTCCGGTTCGAGATCGACTCGTCTCGAAAAGCGAGGCGGAGCTTCGTGAGGAAGAGCTGGCTGGCGCTTGGTCGATTTGGGCGACGACATTCCCTACGAGGCCGCGCTCGTGGGCGTTCGGCAGGTGTCGACGCCGACATCGCGACGACTGGAGCGTGAGGCCGGTCGACCCGGTTTCTTCGGGCCGGTCACGTTCGCGGCCGTGCTGCGAACCGACGGCATCGTCGAAATCGTCGGCTTCGCGGACGACCCGGACGATTGGTCGGTCCTCGACGACGACGACCCAGAACGAGGCCCCCATCGCCAAGGAGGAACGGTCGAGAGTGGCGTACCGGGCGTTCCTAGCCGGCAGCGACAAGCTCCTCGAGCTCGGCGGATCCGAGGTCGGAGGCCACTTCGCGTTGGATGGCCTCCGCCAGACGCCTGGCCGCCCCGGTCATCTGCTCGTCGCCGAGCACCTCTTGTACCGCCTCCGCGATGCGGCGCTGACTCGCCTTCGGCGAGAGGCGCAGACCAGCACCGCTGCGCACGAGGCGGGCCGCGTTGTCCAGCTGGTCGCGGCCCATGGGGAGGCAGACGGCCGGGACGCCGTGGGCGAGGCTCGCCATGATGGTGCCGTGCCCGCCGTGTGTGATGACCACGGCGGCGTCCGGCAACACGGTCGAGTGCGGCACCCACGCTGCCACCTCGACATTGGGAGGTGTCGGGCCCGAGAAGCTGACGGCGTGCCCGGTCGTGACCAGCGCACGGACCGGGAGCGCGCCGAGTGCACCGACCACCCGGTCGAGGAACTGCTCCTGCCCCTGATAGCAGGTGCTCGCGCTGACCAGCACGAGAGGTGGATCGGTGACCTCGCCGTGGGGCGGGGACGACACTGGCCCGAGTTCGAGTTGCGGACCGACGTAGGCGACGTTGTCGGGAAGCGGGCTGCCGGTGAGTGCGGCGAAGTCGAACCACCGGCTGGTCATGACGAGCACTCGGTCCATGCGGTCGAGCTGCTCGAACACCGAGGTCAGCGGGTGGAGGCCGATCCCTCCACGAGCCTCGTTGAGTGCCGGCAGCCCCTTGTTCCACAACCGCGACTCGATGCCCTTCACCGCACGGTCACGGAGCTTGCCCGGCCAGCTCTTGGCCGGCTGGGTCCCTGCACCGTCGGGAGGAGTGTCGCAGTCGGACCTGGAGAAGACCGTGTGCCACAACACGGCCGAGGGGAGACCGGATCGCTCCACGGCGGCCATCGCCCCGAAGAGGAACGAGTCCACTGCGACAGCGTCAGTGGGCTCGGCCTCGATCTCGTCGAGGACGTCCGCAGCGAAGACGGACGCCGGCCCGAACAGCACCTTCTCGCGAAGCTCGGCGAACGCTTGGAGAGGTTTCAGCTCCCAATCCCGCACCGGGGCGGTGTCAGGCTCGTTCCAGTCCCACTCCGGGGCCGTCCGGTACGGGCGGAAGCCGAACCCTGCGTCCCGCACCGACCGCTGCTGGCTCCGATGGCCGAGGAATCGCACAACGTGTCCGCGAGCGCGCAGACGCTCCGCGAGTACGAGCTCGGGTTGAAGGTTTCCACCTGCATCACAGGTGGCGAACAGGTAGCTGTGCTTCTGCAACTCAGTCCTCCGTCTCTCCGTCGGACGGCGACAGGGCCGCCTCGACCAGCTCCAACATGAGCGCCGTTGTGGCCTGACGTCCGTGGCCCAGATGGCGTCGCAGCAACTTCCAGGTCTTCACGTCGGTCGCCACGCAGAGCAGCGCCACGCGCCGGCGGCGCTCCCGCACCGGGATGTCGAGCCACGCGGCGAACTGCTCCTCCAACCACGCGAGGTGGTGCCTACGGGCCTCGCTCATCCCCTCGGCGACCAGGCCGGACCGCTCCTCCAGGATCTCCCACCGGACGTTCACGTCTCCGAATCGCTCGTACTGCTCCATGAGAGCCGAGACCAGCGAGCGAGGGTCACCGGGCTCGACCCGGCTCCGAAGCGCCTGGATCTCCTCGTGGTGTTCCTCTCCGAAGGCGGCGAACAGCCCTTCCTTCGAACCGAAGTGGTTGAGCAACGTCTGGTGAGAGACCCCTGCGGCCTTGGCGACACGGTTGAGCGTGACGTCTTCGTACGGATTCTCGAGGAAGGCCGCCCGGGCGGCGGCGAGGATTCGACGCGCGGTCGCCTCCCTGGACTCTGCCCGCGCTCCGAGGGTGTAGCTGCGTCGCCCCACATTCACTGGAGCGACGATAAACCCAAAGTTGAGCGATGGTCAAGCGAATTTCTGGCAGGATCCCATCGACGCAGCTGCGGCGCGACGAATGCTCGTCACACTTGGGTGCCGTGTTCGAGGCGTTCGACGGTCTCGATGTACTCCTCGACGAGGCGGTACATCACGTCGCGCACGGGTCGCACCTCGTTCATCCGGCCGACGATCTGGCCGACGGGCGCGAACTGGAGGTCCTTGCGATTGGAGCGGGCGATCCGTGCGTTGGCCTCCGCCGTGAGGACGTTCTGCAGGGGCATCCCGAGCGGGCCCGGACCCTCTGGATCCGTCCAGGCGTCGGTCCACGCGTTCCGCAGCATCCGAGCCGGCTTGCCGGTGTAGCAGCGCGACCGGACGGTGTCAGCCGAGGTTGCGTCGAGGTAGGCCTGCAGCACGGCGGGGCTGGCGCTGCTCTCGGCGGTGGTGAGCCACAGCGAGCCGAGCCACACACCCTGGGCCCCGAGCGCGAGCGCGGCGGCGATCTGGCGACCGCTGCCGATGCCTCCCGCGGCGAGCACCGGAGTCGGCGCTACGGCGTCGACGACTTCGGGCACCAGCACCATCGTCGCGATCTCACCGGTGTGGCCGCCCGCCTCGTAGCCCTGAGCGATCACGACATCGACGCCGTCGTTCACCTGGCGCTGCGCGTGCACCGCCTTGCCGGCGAGCGCCGCGACCTTGACGCCGTGCGCGTGTGCTTGGTCGATCACGTCCTTCGGTGGCGACCCCAGCGCGTTCGCGATCAGCGCGATGGGGTGGGAGAGCGCGATCTCGACCTGCCGGTGAGCGACCTCGTCGGTCCAGCCGAGCACTCCGCCGGTCTTCACGTCCTCCGGTAGTGGCGGCAGATCGAAGCGCTCAACGAGCGACTCGACGTAGCGCCAGTGCTGAGCATCGATCAGCGACCGGATCTGCGACAGCAGCTCGTCGGGGTTCTCGCCGTGGACGTCCACCGCCTTCTGCGGCATCACGGTGTCGACGCCGTAGGGCTTGCCGTCCACGTGCTCGTCGATCCAGTCGAGCTCGATCTCGAGTTGTTCGGGGCTGAATCCGACGGCCCCGAGCACCCCGAGACCACCGGCCTTGCTCACGGCGGCGACGACATCGCGGCAGTGTGTGAAGGCGAAGATCGGGTACTCGATCCCGAACTCGTCGCACAATGGGGTTCGCATCTACATGCCTCCGGGTCTCTCGACGTTGGCGCCACGGTAGGTCAGTCGACGTCACGGCCACCCATCGGCGGGCCGGCGTGTGGACCCGGACGGATCAGACCGCCGCCGATCCCGGTGGCAGGTCGGGACCTCCGGAGCTGGACACGGCCGGGAGCCCGCTCCAACATGTGACGTGCTCGCAGCTGTCCTCGAGGGTCATGGTGGACCCGACCGTCTCGTGGTGCGCGAGATCGCGGATCCGGTTCCTGGTCCAGGCGAGGTGTGTGTCGACATCGCCGCGGCGGCCGTCAACAACACCGACATCTGGACGCGGGAAGGGGCGTACGGTCCGGACCCCGACCATCCGACGGGCTGGCGCGGTGTCCCGATCGAGTTCCCGCGGATCCAAGGGGGCGATGCCGCGGGTCGGGTGCGATCGGTCGGCGAGGGGGTCGATCCCGGGCTGGTGGGTCAGCGGGTCGTCGTCGACCCGGCAGAGTACGACGGGCCCGGGCCCGACGCCACGCCGGTGTGGATCCTCGGGTCGGAGCGCGACGGCGGGTTCGCCGAGCGTCTGGTCGTGCCGGCCGGCCAGGTGCACGACGTCACCGACTCGCCGCTCGACGATGCCGAGCTGGCGGCGTTGCCGATCGCCGCCGGGACGGCGATGGGGATGCTCGACCGGGCCCGGGTCGTGGCCGGCGAGACCGTCGTCGTGACCGGCGCCTCGGGCGGGGTCGGGATCGCGGCCGTGCAGCTCGCAGCAGCGCTGGGCGCCCGCGTCATCGCGGTGTCATCGGCGGGCAAGGGTCCGGTGCTTCGCAGCGCCGGGGCAACTGAGGTGGTCGACCGGGCTGTCCCCGATCTTCACCGAACGGTCGCCGAACTCTCGCGCGGCGGTGTGGACGTGGTCGTGGACGTGGTGGGCGGAGACGGTTTCGGTGAGTGGATCCCCGTCCTGCGGCGTCACGGCCGGATCGTCGTCGCCGGCGCGATCGCCGGACCGCGGGTCACCATCGACCTGCGGGCGCTGTACCTCGAGCAGCGCCGGATCATCGGCTCGACCATGCACACCCGCGCCCAGTTCGATCGCCTCGTGGACCTGGCGCGACGCGGCAGTCTCCGCCCGGTGGTGGCGAACCGCCTCCCGCTGGCCGAGATCCACGAGGCCCAGCGTCTCCTGCGAGCGGGCGACGCGGTCGGCAAGATCGTGCTCCTGGCGCCCGGCGCCCCGTGAGTGGGGTCGGCGGCATCGTGCGGCTCGGTCGTCGGGCGCACGCCGCCCTAACGTCGCCGGCATGGGGGCGACGACATGACGCAGGACACCACGCCACGGCTGGATCTCGACGGCGACATCGCACGCGAGCGCCTCGGGCGGTGGCTGGGGGAGCGACTCGACGGAGGCCCGGTCACGGTGACCGGGTTCGCTCCACCGAAGAGCGGGTTCTCGGCCGAGACCGCCATCGCCGACCTCGATGTGGGTGGCGAGCACCGTCGTGTCGTGCTCCGGCGTGAGGTGCCCGACCCGGCCGTGTATCCGCAGCAGGTGCCGACCCTCGACGTCGAGATCGACATCCAGTACCGGGCGATGGGGCACCTCCACGAGCACGCCGATGTCCCACTCGCCCCTCTCATCGGCTACGAACACGACGCCGGCCTGCTCGGCGCGCCGTTCTTCGTGATGGGCTTCGTCGACGGTGAGGTGCCCACCGAGAGCCCGCCGTACACCGAAAGTGGGTTCTACCTCGACGCTGAGCCGAGCCAGCGTCGCAACCTGATCGAGCGTGGCCTGGCCCAGATCGCTGCGATCCACACCGTCGACTGGGCGGCGGCCGGGTTCGGCTGGCTGGCGCCGGTGGATGCGGCCGCCGGCACTGCCCAGCAGCTCGAGCTGTGGCGTCGGTACACGGACACCGAGCTGCGAGGCCGCACGCACCCGCTGCTGGACTCGGCGTTCGAATGGCTGGCGGCGAACCTGCCGAGCGACGACGGCGTCGGCCTCTGCTGGGGCGATGCGCGCCCCGGCAACATCATCTGGCGCGACTTCACGCCGGTGTGCCTGACCGACTTCGAGGCCGTGTCGATCGGTTCGCCGATGCAGGACCTCGGCTGGTGGCTGATGTTCGACCGCACGATGCACCCCGACGGAGCCCGACTGGCCGGCGAGCCCACCCGCGACGAGCAGATCGCGGTCTACGAGGCGTATGCCGGCCGCCCGACGACCGACGTCGACTACCACGAGGTGTTCGCCGGAGCACGCTACGCGGCGATCGTCGTTCGGGTCATGAACCGGCTCGTGGACCGAGGAGACCTCGCTCCTGACCACCGGATCTGGCTCGAGAACCCCGCCACCGTGGCACTCTGCGAGATCATGAGCGAGCAGTCGGACCGATGAGCAGCCGGGCCACGCACCCCGACGACGAGTTCCACCCGCCCGCCTCCGACGATCCCTACTGGACCGAGACGTGCTGGTTCACGTTCACCGTTCCCGAACGGCGGCTCTCGGGTCAGCTGTACCCGTTCTTCCGTCCGAATCAGGGCGTGGTCGCCGCCGGTGCCTACGTCTGGGACGACGAGGGCGACCAGCCGTGGAACTGTCGCTACGCCAAGAACTTCTGGCACCTCCCGATCCCGGATCAGCCGCTGTCGGACATCGCTCTGGCGAACGGGATCCGCTACCGCACGGTCGAGCCGCTGCAGCGCTACGAGATCACGTACGACGATCCCGACGGCGACGAGCTGCACATGGCGCTGACCTTCGACGCCGTGACGCCGCCGCATTACCTCGGCGGATCACACCTCGACCAGCCCGGCCGGTTCCGGGGGACGATCGTGCTGCACGGTGAGGAGATCCCGGTCGACGCGTTCGGGTTCCGCGACCGGTCGTGGGGGGTCCGGTCACAGTTCGGGCCGGGGTTGGCGAGCACGCCGGCGGGGCATGGCGGCTACACCTACGCCACGGCGTCGGAGCGCGATGCGTTCCACACCATCACGATGGATTTCGGGTCGGGCATGAACTCGATCCACGGGTACCTGCTGCGTGATGGCGAGTGGGCCAAGCTCGCGACGGCCACGCGAACGGTGCTCGAGCGGACACCGGGAACCGGTTTCCAGACGCGGGTACTGATCGAGGGCGTCGACGAGTTGGGTCGCACGCTGCACGCCGAGGGTCGCTGCCTGAACCAGCTCGGGTTCTTCATCAACCCGAACCTGTTCACCATCAACTGCCTGACCGAGTGGGAGTTCGACGGCGTCACCGCGTTCGGCGAGGACCACGACAACTGGAGCGCCGCCGCGATCCGAGCGCACCTCGGCGGTGGGGCCGGTGCAGTCCCCAGCCCGGTGGCGCCGTGACGGTCGCGCTCACGACCACCGGCTCCACCTCTGCCCGCGCCTCCTCCCCGTTCCGGGTGGGTGCACCCAACGTCGTGGTCGTCGTGCTCGACGACACCGGGTTCGCTCAGCTCGGCTGCTACGGCTCCGACATCGCGACGCCGGCGATCGACGGCATCGCAGGGCGAGGTGTGCGCCTCACGAACTTCCACACCACCGCGGTGTGCTCGCCGACCCGTGCCTGCCTGCTGACCGGGCGCAACCACCACCGCGTCGGGATGGGCATGCTGCCCGATCTGCCGATGAACTTCCCGGGCTACACCGCTCGCATCCCACCGGAGGCCGGCACCCTCGCCGAGATCCTCCGCGCCGAGGGCTACGCCACGTTCGCGGTGGGCAAGTGGCACCTCACGCCCCGCGACCAACGTTCGCCCTCGGGGCCGTTCGAGAACTGGCCGCTCGGCAAGGGCTTCGAGCACTACTACGGGTTCCTCGGCGGCGACGCCAACCACTGGGCACCCGAGCTGGTGCGTGGCAACACCTACGTCGATCCGCCCCGCACCCCCGACGAGGGCTACCACCTCAGCGAGGACCTGGCCGACGAGACCATCGCCCGTGTCCGCGAGCTGCGACGCAACCAGCCGGACCGGCCGTTCCTCGTCTGGCTCGCCCTCGGCGCGACCCACGCCCCGCACCACGTCGCGCCCGAGTGGTCGGAGCCCTACCGGGGCAGGTTCGACGGCGGCTGGGACGCCTGGCGGAGGGAGGCCCTCGACCGCCAGATCGAACTCGGCATCGTGAAGTCCGGCACCGATCTGCCCTCGCCGTCGGAGCACGTCCCCGACTGGGAGGGCCTGGACGCCGACCACCAGCGCCTCTACGCCCGGATGATGGAGGTCTACGCCGGATTCCTCACCCACGCCGATGCGCAGATCGGGCGCGTGCTCACCGCGCTCGACGAGCTCGGCCAACTCGAGAACACGATCGTGGTCGTGGTGTCGGACAACGGTGCCTCGGGTGAGGCCGGGCCTCACGGCTCGGTGAGCGAGTTCCGTTTCGCGCAGGGACGTGACGAGGACATCGAGCTGAACCTGCGCATGATCGACGAGCTCGGCGGCCCGCTCACCTACAACCACTACCCGTGGGGCTGGGCCGAGGCCGGCAACACTCCGGTCCGTCGGTTCAAGCGGTACACGTTCGAGGGCGGGGTTCGAGATCCGCTCATCATCTCCTGGCCGGCGGGGCTGGCCGCCCGGGGTGAGATCCGTCACCAGTACTGCCATGCCATCGACATGTTGCCCACGGTGCTCGACCTCGTCGACGTCGAGCCACCCGACACGGTCGACGGCGTGCCGCAGATGAGCCTGGACGGCGTCACGCTCCGACCGATGCTCGACCACGCTGACGCCCCCGATCCGAGGACGAGCCAGTACTACGAGTGCTGGGGCAGCCGGGCGATGTACGAGGACGGCTGGAAGGTCGTCACCAACCACGTCAACCAGCTCACCCATGCCGAACGCGACCTCATCGCTGGCAGCGACGACTTCGAGGCCGACCACTGGCACCTGTTCGACACCCGCGCCGACATGGCCGAGAACCACGATGTCGGCGAGCAGCACCCCGAGATCCTCGATCGACTCGTGGCCCGCTGGTACGAGGAAGCCGAGCGCAACGGTGTCCTCCCGCTCAGCGACGGGGTCATGGATCGCCTCGGGCACCTGTTCCTGCCGTGGCCGACCGGGGCGTCGCGGGTCGAGCTGCGCCCCGGTGAGCGGCTGTTCGAGGACAGCACTCCTTCGATGAGCAACGGGTTCACGATCACCGCTCACCTGGGTGCACCGCTGGAGGCCGACGCGCGCGGCGTCATCGCCGAGCAAGGTGACCACAACGGCGGATGGGTGTGGCACCTGGCCGACGGCCGGCTGACGTTCGCCTGCAGCTTCGTGAGCGAGTACCTCACCGAGCTCACCGTCGACATGCCGACCGGCGCCACCACGCTGCAGGTGATCGGGCGACCGCACCAGGGTCGGATGGAGGTCGTCTGCGCCGCCGATCGAACGGTGCTCGGGCGCACTCGACTGCCGCACGAGTGGCCGGGGCTGTGGACCCCCAACTCGGCCGCATCGCTGCTGGTCGGGGTCGGGCGGCCACTGCCGGTGTACGACGGTTACGACCCGACCGTCGCGTTCAGCGGGGTGCTGGACCTGCTGGTGGTCACTTCAGGCGGCGGATCTGCGTTCACCGATCTCGCCCATCAGATCGAGACCGCGTTCCGGAACCAATGACTGTCCGAGCCCGAGCCGGCGTGGCCGTCTGATCACGCCGACGTCGTCCATCGGTGGACCAGTGCCGAGATCTCGTCCATGGCGCTGGCGGCCGCGTCGTCGACCGGCATGTTGAGGTGCCAGACATGCGATCGACCCGGATGCACCGACAACGTGGCGTCGACGCCCGCAGTCAGCGCGGCATCCACCAGCGATCGCGCGTCGTCGAGGAGCACCTCGTTCCCGCCGACCATCACGTGGATCGCCGGTAGCCCCGAGAGGTCGGCACGCGCCGGCGACGCGAGCGGCTCCGCTGGATCCGCCCCCTGCAGGTAGGTGTCGGCGGCCTCGCTCGCCGCGGCGAGCGAGAAGACCTGGTCGAGTTCGGCGTTCGTCTCGAACGTCGCTCCGGCATTGGACAGATCGGACCATGGTGAGATCACGATCGCCCCTGCCGGTAGCGGGAGCCCGTTGTCACGCGACACGATCAGGAGTGCGACCGTCAGCCCGGCACCCGCCGAGTCGCCAGCGATCACCACGGAGCGCGGATCGAGTGCCCGGTCGTCGAGCATCCAGCGGTAGACGGCGAGCGCGTCGTCGACGGCGGCCGGGAAGGGGTGCTCCGGGGCCAGCCGGTAGTCGGGGAGCACCACCTCGGCGCCGGCGGCGGCGGTGAGACGCGATCCGTAGGCGCGGTAGGCCAGGGCGGAGCCCATCCGGTATCCGCCGCCGTGCAGGTACAAGATGGTGGTCCGCGATGGAGCGGCATCGGACCGTTCGACGGCGCACGACAGTCCCGGCACCGGAGAGCCGCTGAGCGGCTCGACCACGACTCCCTCGGCGATCGGGACTCCGGCGAGCTGCTGGTCGATCAGCGCGCGGCGCTCGACGAGCCAGTCGGGGGCTGGCGAGCCCTCGCGTGGTCGGTCAGGAGTGTTCATCGGTGATGCCCCTCTCTTCGGTGTGCCCTCTCTATCGTGTCGGCAGCGTCGATCCCGATCACCACCGTTGACCCACCGTGCCTCGCCCCGCCCTCTCCGCCACCCGCGCCACACACGTGCTGTCGCAACTGGCCGTCCATCCTGACGGCCAGTGGACCATCGCCGAGCTGTCGCGGACGCTCGACATCAACCTGTCGTCGTTGCACGCCGTGCTGGCGACGCTCGAGGCGGAGGGCTTCGTGCGGCGTGATCCGGTGAGTCGCTCCTACCGGATCGGGCCGTCGGCGGCGGCACTCGGCATCGGCGCCCTGCGCTCGCAGCCGGTCATCACGAGCGCCGAGCACGACCTCGACGTGCTCGCACGCGAGCTCGGGCTCGAGGGTTTCGTCACCGCCGCCGGCGGCGCCACGATCGTGGTGCTGGCGCGCGTCGGCCATCACCGACCGTCGAGTCCGAGCCTGCGCGTCGCGCAGCGGATCCCGCTCGTCCCACCACTCGGCGCCGTCTTCGTGGCCTGGGCCGACGACGCCGAGCGCAACGCCTGGCTCGAGAGCGCATCGCCCGCTGACACCGAGCGAGACCTTCGGGACGAAATGCTCCGGGTGGTGCGCGGTCGTGGGTACGCCGTCGGGCTCGAGGTGCCGGAGCGCGAGCGGTTCGGGGCTGCCATCGTGTCGACCCCGGATCGACAGGCCTCGGAGGAAGCACGCACCGTCGAGCGCGCCCTCGACGACTTGTCGCGTACCGAGTACCAGCTCGGTGAGATCGTCGACGGTGTGTCTCATCGGGTGAGCGTGCTCGCCGCGCCGGTGTTCGATCGGCACGGCCACGTCGAGCTGGCCCTGACGCTGGCCGGGTTCGACACACCGCTCACGTCGGACGCGCTCCGCGCCCTCGGGGCGCGCCTGCGCGACGCCGCCGTCGTGCTGACCCGCTCGAGCGGGGGAGTGGTGCCGAGCCGGCTTGCGTCGACGGACGGGTCGATCTAATGTCACCACAACGCAAAGCCTACTTCATCATTGCAAAGGCAATCGACCCGCAACGGTGAGGTGGTGATCGACGACTGCCGCGACGCGGCATGATGCACGGGGGGTGCAGATGAAGCTCGACCTGCTCTACGAGTTCCAGCCCAAGGTGAAGCCGTGGGACGAACCGTGCCCGTCGAACGAGGTGGTGCTCGGCGCGCTCTCACAGATCACCGAGAACCTCCGGCTCGGCTTCGGGGTGTCGCTCATGCCACCGGGGTTCCAGCACCCGGCCCGGGTGGCCGAGAAGGTTGCCACCGTCGACGTGCTCTCGCACGGTCGGGTCGAGTGGGGCACCGGGCGCTCCACCCCGATGGAACAGCGCTCCTTCGGCGTCCCCGCCGACGATCGATCCCGCGAGCAGTGGCGTGGGGCGGTCGAGTTCGTGGTCACCGCGTGGGAGCAGGAGCGCTTCAGCTGCCGCGACGATCTGATGAGGCCGACGTGGATCTGAACTCCACCTTGCGCGAACAGGCGCGACGGCAGCGGGCCCAGGCCGACGAGCTGTTCGGTCTGCGCGGCCACGGTGTCCTCGTGGTCGGCGGCGGCGCCGGGATCGGCGCGGCGACGTGCCATCACCTCGCCGCCGCCGGAGCGCGAGTGGCCGTCGCCGACGTCGAACTCGAGCGGGCCGAAAGCGTCGCCGCGGAACTCGACGGCACGGGCACCGCACCGATCGCCCTCGTGGCCGACGTGGCCCAGCCCGATGCTGCCCGTCAACTCGTGCACGACGCGGCGGCCGGTCTCGGCCGCCTCGACGCTGTCGTCAACATCGTGGGGGTGGCCGGATGGGGTCCGCTGCTCGAGATGGACCTCGACCAGTGGCACCTCGACCTCGAGCGCAACCTCACCCATCACGTCGTGATCGCGACCGAGGCGGCCCGGCTGATGATCGACGCCGAGACACGGGGTTCGATCGCCATGGTCGCATCGGTGAGCGGCTTGTACGGAGCCCCCCGCCACGCCGCCTACGGGGCGGCCAAAGCCGGTGTCATGTCGCTCGCCCGATCGATGGCCAACGAGTGGGGTCCGCTGGGAATCCGCGTCAACGCCGTCGCCCCCGACATCATCGCCACACCACGCGTGGTCGACGGGTTCACCCAGCGGGGCATCACCGACATCGACGCGATCGCACGAGCCGACGGTACACCGCTCGGTCGCTGGGGCCAGCCCGAGGAGATCGCCGGGCCGCTGTTGTTCCTCGTCTCCGAACTCTCGAGCTTCATCACCGGACAGACCATCGTCGTCGACGGGGGAACGCAGGCGGCCTTCCCCCACGCCGGGGCTCGGCCCTTCTCCTGATCACCCAGTGCTGCGAGGTCCTCGCATCACGATCTACGTGTCCAAGAGCATGTACCGCAGTTCGGCGGCCCTGCGCGAAGTTCCGGACGGCTGTCAACCGTTTCATGGCCCGTAGGTCGCAGGTCCGCATCTGTCCCCAGAAGTCGCGTGTCGTGCGCTCTCGCGGGCCCAGTCGACGTCCTTCTGTGAAGGGTCGTATCCGCCCGGCCGTCGCACTCAGGATCGGCGAGTGATGATGACCTTCGCCCCTGTTGTCGATCGTGGTGATGACGGATGTTCACGGGGGGAATTGGCGATGGTGCCACTGAGAGGGGAGCGCGATGAGCTACGACACGGTCGTGGTCGGTTATGACGGGTCCAGCGACGCCGACCGCGCGGTGGAGGCCGCAGCCGATCAGGTCAATCCGGACGGGACGGTTCATGTGGTGACCGCGTTCCGACCCGAGTCGAACGCCAGACTCGTCGCGCATCTCCAGCAGTTGCCCGAGGAGTTCCGCTACGTCTACGACCCGGACGCCGCCGAGACCTCACGGCAACAGGCCGCCCTGGAGCGACTCCAGGACCGAGGCGTGCACTGCGAAGGGCACGTCGTCCCCGATGATGCCGCCGCAGCGATCATCGACGTCGCACAACGCACAGGGGCCGATCTCGTCGTCGTCGGCAGCCGCGGCCTCGGCGGGGTGCAGCGGTTCCTCCGCGGCAGCGTCTCGGCACGAATTGCTGCGCATGCCCCGATGAGTGTGCTGATCGTCCACGAGACCGGCGCCGCGCTGCCCGACTGAGATCTCGGCCCAGCGGGCTCGATCGTGGATGTGGCCGCTGACGTGGTCCGGGGGACCCCGGCGGGTCACGTCCAGACTCGTGCGGAGATCTCGCCCCACAGAGCCCGGAACGCCGATGCTGCAGCGCTGGTTGGAGCGAAGGCGGCCACGGGTGCACGCGCTGCCCCGATCGGGAGGTGTCGCGGGTGTGGGTGACCTGCCGCGTGGTCAGTCGTCGTAGAGCGCCCGCACCACGCCGAGCCAGCGACGCAGGTGGGTGTCGCCGAGGTGGGTGTCGATCGCCCTCGCTCTGGCACCCTCACCCAGCCGACGGCGGAGGTCGTCGTCGTCGAGGATGCGGCACACGGCCGCGCCGAACTCCTCGAGGTCGGTCGGGTCCTGCACGAGCAGGCCCGACTCGCCGTCGATCACCTGATCGATCAGTCCGCCGACCGCGCTCGCGACCACCGGCGTCCCCTTCAACATGGCTTCGGCCGCGGTGAGACCGAACCCCTCCGCGAGGCTCTTCTGCGTCACGACGTGTGCGTGCCGCTGGAGCGCGTTGACGATCACCGCGTTCTCCTCCAGATCGTGCATCGGCAGACACGCCAGCTGCACCCGCGCCCGCACCGCATGCGGCAACTGGCGCCAGAGGTTCCAGCATTCCTGCAGTACCTGGCCACCCTCGGGATCGTCGGCCACCGCCGTCACCACGGGCCCGGCGAGCACCAACTGGGCGGTCCGGCCCGAGTCGACGTACTCGGCGAACGCCTGCATCACGCCGGCCATGTCCTTCATCGAGTCCCATCGCGAGATCTGCACCACCAGCGGCACGTCGGGCCCCGGCGGCGGGCCCGTCCGCACGATGTCGCACATCAGTTCCACCCGACCCGGCGAACCATCGTCGCGCTCGAACACGGTGTCGCCCGGCGTCCCGGCGATCAGTCCGACGTGGGTGAGGATCGCCTCGACCGTGGCGTCGTCGAGGTTCTGGTTCTTCGGTGCGAACGGATCGATCGACGGCCAGATCACCGACAGTCGGTCGGGCGACACCCAGTCGGGCGGGAACCGACGGTCGGAGAACACGTAGTGATCGACGAACGGCTCGAGGTACGGCCGCAGGAACTCCCAGCCGGTCCGGCTGTGATCGTTCTGCTCGTCGATGCCGACGTGGCACCGCCACACCACCTTGCACCCGAGTTGCTTCGCAAGCGCGGCCAGCCCAGCGGTCTGCGGATCGTGCAGCACGACGATGTCGCCCTCGCGGGCGTGCGCCGCCAAGGCGTCTCTCTCCGGTTGCAGCGTGTCGTCGTAGATGAGGTGCTCCGCCTCGCCGAGGTCTCCGCCGTCACCCGCCGTGCCGTACAGGTGGTTGTGGAGGCGCTTCGTGACCTCGAAGAACTCCGGGTTGCCGTCGATCACCAACCACCGGGTATCGAGGCCGATCCCCCGGATCAGGCCGAGCAGCACGTGCAGCATCTCGGCGACACCACCACCGGCAGCTGTCGAGCTCACGTTGATCACACTGCGCCCCCGCAACCGCTCGAGGACTTCCTGCGCTGCGTGGACGGCGAACAACTCGGTCCGGTCCTCCCCGACGACCGCGGAGAACCGGAACGGATCGCGCGACGTGATCGCGACGTGCTCCATGGTGCACCAGTCTGTCCGACGGAGCCACCCTCCAGCGGCCATCGTCGCTCAGGTGGACCTCGGCGATGATCACACTGTCGGCCGTCGCCAGCGCGGCGTTGATCTCGTCCCGTGTCGCTCGCCGGTCTAGGAGGGCACGACCACGGCGCGGCCTCGGACCTCGCCGTCCTTGAGCGCCCCGTAGGCCTTCGGCGCATCGTTCAACGAGAAGCGCTGGACGTGCGCGTCGAGATGACCGCGGCGGGCCAGTTCGAACACCTCCATCAGCTCGGTGATGCTCCCCCAGTAGGTGGTGGCGAGCGACACCTCGTACGGGAGGGCGAAGAAGCTGTACTCCATGGTGCCACCACCGATGCCGACGACGGTCAGGTGCCCGAGTGTCTTCACGACCTGTGCGGCGAGCTGCATGGTCGCGTCGACGCCGACGAAGTCGATCACGACCTCGGCACCGCGACCGGCGGTGTGCTCCCGGATCTCGTCGGCGGCACTCTCCCCGGACATCACGGTGTGGTCGGCGCCCAGCTCGCTGGCGAGCGACAGCGCGTCCTCCCGGTTGTCGACCGCGATGATGCGCGCATCGCTCAATGCGCGAGCGATCTGTACCCCCATGTGCCCCAGGCCGCCGATGCCGATGAGTACCGCAGTCGAGCCGGGGACGAGCAGTGGCAACGATCGGGCGATGGCGTGGTACGGGGTGAGCCCGGCATCGGTGAGCGGCGCTGCGACCACCGGGTCCAAGTCGCCGATGGGTACCAGCAAGCGCGCGTCGGGGATCAACATCTTGTCGGCCATGCCACCATCGGCACCGAGTCCGCCGCCCAGGCGTCCGATCTCACTCTGACGTTCGCAGTAGTTCTCCATGCCCTGCCGACAGCGATGGCAGCGCCCGCATCCCCAGGGCCCGTACACCGCGACTGGCATTCCTCTCTCGAGCCCGGTCACCCCCGCGCCGATCGCTTCGACGCGTCCGGCGTTCTCGTGCCCGAGCGTGAATGGCGGATCGAACGGCATCTGTCCGGCTTCGAAGTCCTCGAAGAGGTGGAGATCGGAATGGCACGCGCCCGCTGCCTCGATCGTGATCAGCACCTGGCCGGCGCCCGGCTCGGGATCATCGATCTCCTGCAACTCCGGCGGTGTCTTCCAGTCGGTGAATCGCAGGGCGCGCATGGCAACTCGTCTCCCGTGGTCTCGGTGTTCGCTGACACCGGGTACTACCCGCCGACGATCACCCACAAACTGCGAGGCCGCAGCATCGACGTGATCCAGGCCTCGAACCCGTCGTCACGATTTCGTGGCACGGCGATGTCGACCGGACCGACATCGCCGCGGCTCCGACGGTCGCTGCCCCCTCGAGTCTCGTGGGAACCGGGAAAAGTCGCCGGGCTAACGTGGCGCGGTGACCGTGGTGGCCGCTTCGAGACCGGGCGGGGCGGCTGTCTCGACGAGAGGATCGCGCAGATGACCACGTTCTTGTTGCCGGCAGAACCGATCGGGTCGCTCGACGAGTATCTCGCGACCGCCATCGGCGGGTCGGGCGTCCGCCGGGCCCACGATCTCGGCCCGACGGCCACGATCGATGAGGTGACACGGTCGGGGTTGCGCGGTCGGGGGGGCGGAGGATTCCCCACCGGCCAGAAGTGGGCCGGCATCGCCGCTCAGACCGGCGGCCGCCGATATCTGGTCTGCAACGGTGCCGAGGGGGAGCCCGGGACGTTCAAGGACCGTGCGCTGCTGCGTGCCAACCCGTACCAGCTGGTCGAAGGTGTGGTGATCGCTGCGTTCGCGATCGGAGCCGCCGAGGCGTTCATCTGCCTGAAGGCGAGCTTCGAACGCGAGATCGGTGCGGTCACCCGCGCCGTGCAGGAGTTCCAGGCGGCCGGGCTCTGGGGTGACTGCACGGTCACCATCGTGGCCGGCCCGGACGAGTACCTGTTCGGCGAGGAGAAGGCGATGCTCGAGGTGATCGAGGGCAACGAGCCGTTACCGCGCTGGCTTCCGCCCTACCTCCACGGCCTGTTCGCGACGGCGCCGCAGCTCGGCTGGCAGTCCACCGACAACGAGGCCGGCTCGACGCATGGTGGCACCGGCTCGAACCCGACGCTCGTGAACAACGTCGAGACCCTCTCGAACATCCCGCACATCGTGTCCCGGGGTGCTGACTGGTTCCGTTCGATGGGTACCACCGACTCACCCGGCACGATCGTCACGACGGTCGTGGGGGACGTCGTGGCGCCCGACGTCGGCGAGGTCGAGATGGGAACACCGTTGCGGGCCGTGATCGACGCCGTCGGCAGTGGTGTCGCCGTCGGGCGAACGGTCAAGGCGGTGTTCTCGGGGGTGGCGAACGCGGTCGTGACGGCCGCCGACCTCGACGTGCCGGTCAGCTACGAGGGCTTCGACGCGATCGGCAGCGGGATGGGTTCGGCGGGGTTCATCGTCTACGACGACACGACCTGCATGGTCGACGCCGCCTACCGCTTCTCACGGTTCCTCTCCATCGAGTCGTGTGGCCAGTGTCCGCCCTGCAAGCTCGGTTCGAGCGCGATCACCGAGCACCTCGAACGGATCGAGACCGGGGTGGGTGACGCCGGCGATCTCGACGTGATCACCGGCTGGTTGGGCCATGTCACCGACGGCAACCGCTGCTACCTCGCCGTGGAGGAGCAGATCGTGGTGACGAGCATCATGCGCGAGTTCGCCGAGGAGTTCGCCGACCACGTCGAACACCACCGGTGCCCGCGCCCGCGGCGCCTCCCGATCCCCAAGCTGATCGACCTCGTGGACGGCCGCGCTGTCTACGACGACTCGTTCTGGCGCAAGCAGCCCGACTGGACCTACGCCGACGACGCGTGACCGGAACAGAGTCCAGGTTTCAGGTCATCGGCGAGCGACGAGAACCGGGACCGGTGCATGGTGCACGACGTCCATGGTGAGCGAGCCCTCGCGGAACAGCTCGAGGCGGTCGCGATGGTGGGTCATCATCGCGACGAGTGCGGGCTGCACCTGCTCGATGGCGTCCATCAGGCCGTCGTGGACCTCGCTCGCGAACACCAGCCGATGATTCGCGGCCACCCCGAGGCGCGCAGCATGGTCGCAGAGTGCTCCCATCTCGCGGGACTCCTCGGGGTACGGCTCGTCGCTCGGTCGTCCCGACGGGGCGGAGACGACGGCCACCACCTCGACGGCACGGTGCAGGAGCGCGGCGAGATCGAGTACGTGGTGCCCGGCTGCTGTGGCCTCGGGACTGCCGTCGTGGGCGAGCAGGATCGGGCCCTCACCGAGAGGCTCGGCTCGGCATGCGGGTCCCACCAACACCACGGGCCCGGCAGCGCGGGTGACCACTTCGGCTGCGATATTGGGGTGGAGTGCGGCCAGGAGGCGCCCGCGAGCGTGGGTGGTCATGCAGACGCCCGTGCGTGCCGAGTCGGCCGCAGCCGCGACGGCGTCGGCTGGCTGCTGGTCGGCGTCGACGTCGGCGTCGACCTCGGTCGGCAGCGATGCGGCGATGTTCTCGAGGTAGGACGTGGCTGTCGAACCGTCGATCTCGGTCTGCGTCGTCAGGAGGCGGAGTCCCGACCCCGTGGCCGAGGCGAGCGACGACGCAATCGGGAGTGCGCGCTCCGACGCGGTCGTGCCGTCGAGCGGCACGATCCATTCGTCGAGCTGATCCGGCCCGCGCGCCGTGGCGATCGAGCTGACCCTGATGACGACCATGACGAGTTCCATGTCCTGATCGTGGGATCGGGCCCGCCCATCGCGCCAGGGCCGAATGCCCCATCGCATCGGTGGGAGACGTGTACTGATCAGCGGCGCACCCAGTCGGCGAGGTCTTCGTGCTCGAAGATCGTCGTCTCCTGGATCGTCAGCTCGGTCCCGGCACCGCCGTCGAGCGCCCGGCGGTACATGGCGTGGGCGATGGCGACATCGACGTAGGCGAGCCCGACCGCGTTGAAGTAGATCCGCTCGTCGGGTGACTCGCGTCCGGGCTTGTCGCCGAGGATGATCTCCACCAGATCGGCATGGATGTCGTCGTCGGTGAGGCGGCCTTCGGCGTACATGCGGCTCAGGGTCTGGGTGCGGTGCTTCACGGTCTCCCACTCGTCGCAGACGATCTTGTCGCACAGCTCGGCCACCGCGTACTCGTCCTCCCAGCCGCCGATGTGGCTGTAGAAGACACCGGGGGCGAGCCACTCGGCACGCAACAGCGGCGCCTGGGCGCTGGTGGCGGTCACGACGATGTCGGCGCCGTCGACGGCCGCAGCGAGGTCCGGGCCCGTCGCCACGAACGTCATCTCCGGGAGCAGCGGTGTCATCTGCTCCACGAACTGACCCGCTTCGTCATCGGTCTTCGCTCCGACCCGGCAGGTGCGGAGGGTCGGCCGGACCGACGCCATCGCCAGCAGGTGCATCTTCGCCTGCTCCCCCGCCCCGATGAACCCGATCGTGCTGGCGTCGTCGCGGGCGAGGTGCTCCGCAGCGAGGCCGCCCATCGCGGCGACGCGCAGGTTGGAGCACAACGTGCCCTCCATGAACGCGATCGGGAACCCGCGCTCGATCTCGCTCAGCACGATCACCGCCGTCAGGTTCTGCAGACCGAACCGCTCGGGGTTCGGCGGGAACACCGACACCCACTTGACGCCACACACCTGCTCGTCGAGCAGCGTCGCGGGGAGGCAGTTGATCCGCGACTGCGTCGCCTCGTCGAAGATCTGCACGATCTTGTCCGGGAACAGCACCCGACCCTCCCGGAATCCACGCATCACCGTGGCGGCAGCATCCATCGCGAGCCGCGGATCGAGGCACCCGGATCGGAGCAGGTCTTCTTGCGACAGGTAGCGGCACGGGATCGAACGATCGGTCATCGGACCACCCTGTACGGTCTCGGCCGCTGCCGACCAGGGTCTTGAGTCACCCAATCGGTGCTGAACGACCGGGAGCGTGTCGGGGCGCGTCCCGCCGTTCGTTTACAGTGGTCGTCGTCCCGAATCGTCTCAGCGACAGGAGTTCTCGATGGGCACCGCCTCCGACGTGGTCGACGCCTTCGTCACCGCCATCGAAGCCCACGACATCGAGGCGGCGCTGGCACTCGTCACCGACGACGTCTCGTACGAGAACATGCCGATCGATCCGATCGTCGGCAAGGACGCGATGGGTGCCGTGCTGACGGGCTTCCTGGCGTCGGCGGTCGAGGTCGATTGGCAGGTGCTGCGCCAGCACGAGATCGGCGGGCTGGTCGTCAACGAGCGGCTCGACCGGTTCCGTCTCGAAGGCGGATGGCTGGAGTTGCCGGTGGCCGGGTTCTTCGAGATCACGGCCGACGGGTTGATCAGCCGTTGGCGCGACTACTTCGACATGGCCACCTACACCACACAACTCCAGGCACTCAGCCCCTGAGCGGACTGATCACTCGGCCGGGCGCGGCCAGCTCCCGCCACGCCACGAGAGTTCGACTCAGTCGGCCGCGTCGAGGATGCGGACGGGGAGTTCGCGCGGGCCGCGGATCTGGCCGACGCTCCATCGGACGTCGCCGGCGAGTTCGAAGCGCGGGAAGCGCGCGATGAACTCCTCGATCGCGACCTTCAGCTCGAGACGGGCCAGGTTCGAGCCCAGGCACCGGTGGATGCCCAGACCGAACGCGGCGTGGCGGTTCTCTTCGCGATCGACGATGAAGGTGTCGGGGTCGTCGAACTTCGCCGGGTCGCGGTTGGCGGCCGGGAACGGCAACAGCACCCAGTCGTCCTGCTTCATCGGGCAGCCGTGGAAGTCGTTGTCCTTCGCCACGAGTCGCGCCATCGTGACCGGCGCATAGGCCCGCAGGAATTCCTCGAGCGCGAACGTCATCACGTCGGGATCGTCGAGCAGTCGCTGATGATCCTCGGGGTGCTGGGCGAGGTGCCACAGCGATGATCCGATCGCCGACCACGTGGTGTCGATGCCGGCGATCAGCAGCAGGACGATCATCCCGCCGACCACCTCGTCGGACACCGGCGTGCCCTCGATCTCGACATCGAGCAGGTAGCTCGTCAGGTCGTCACGCGGGTTCGCCCGGTGATCGTCGATCTGTGCTCGGATGTAGTTGCCGAGGTCTTCCATGCCCTCCCGGGTGCCGGGCTCCTCGGTGATGCGCTCGAGCGCGTCGTGCACGAACCTGCGGAAGAGGTCCTCGTCCTCGCTCGGGAAGCCGAGCATCCGCCCGATCACGTTGACCGGGATGTGCTGGGCGTACTGCACGGCGGCGTCGATCACGGTCTCGCCGGGCACGATGTCGCCCATCCGGTCGAGCAGGTCGTTGCACAGCTGACGGATCTCGGGCTCCCACGGCTCGATCTTCTTCGGCGCGAACGCTGGGAGCAGGAGCCGGCGGGCCATGCCGTGGAACGGCGGATCACTGGTGATCGGTGGCACGCCACCGATCGGCGCCGGCAGCGCGAGATCGCCCGGGCGACCGACGCTGACCACCACGCTGCGGCTCGTGAAGTTCTCGGTGTCGTACGCGACCTCGTTGACGGTCTCGTGCGTGATCGGCACCCACATGCCCCCGTAGCGGTCGGAGTGCGCCACCGGGCAGCCGCTCTCTCGCAGCTCCTTCCAGATCTCGGGCGCCACGGGGTTGTACTCGGGCGCGGCGTGGTCGAAATCGGTGCGATAGTCAGAGACCGGGCCGTAGTCGTCGGGGTCGTAGGGAACCCGTTGCCAGACGTCGGTGCCCTCCGGGCTGTCGCCGAACGTCGGCACGTAGTCGGCGCCTCGGCGAGGTGCTGCCGGAGTGGCCGTCTGGCTGTGGCCATCGGCCTTGTCGTGTTGAACGGTCTCGCCGCGATCGACGGTTTCGGTCATGTCATCCGCCTTCCCTGTCGGGATCAGGATACCCGGGGTGGCCCGCGGCGACGAGGGGAGCGTTTGGTGGTGGCGAGTCCGGGGAACGCTTCTCGCCGACCGCGACCAGAGAGGTGACGATGATGTCGAACCCGAGCCGTCCCACGGCGAGCCGTCCCACCACCACCGATGCCGGGATCCCGGTCCCGAGTGACGAACATTCCCTGACCGTCGGGCCTGACGGGCCGATCCTGCTCCAGGACCACTACCTGATCGAGCAGATGGCGAACTTCAACCGGGAGCGGATCGTCGAGCGTCAACCTCATGCCAAGGGCGGAGGGGCGTTCGGCCGCTTCGAGGTGACCGACGACGTCAGCCGCTACACCAAGGCGAACGTGTTCCAGCCGGGCACGTCGGTCGACACGCTGATCCGCTTCTCGACGGTGGCCGGTGAGCGGGGGAGCCCCGACACGTGGCGTGATCCCCGTGGCTTCTCGCTGAAGTTCTACACCGACCAGGGCAACTACGACATGGTGGGCAACAACACGCCGGTGTTCTTCATCCGTGACCCGATGAAGTTCCAGCACTTCATCAGGTCGCAGAAGCGGCGAGCCGACTCGAACCTGCGTGATCACGACATGCAGTGGGATTTCTGGACACTCTCGCCCGAGTCCGCCCATCAGGTCACGTGGTTGATGGGTGACCGGGGCATCCCCGAGACGTGGCGTCACATGAACGGCTACTCCAGCCACACCTACCTGTGGGTGAACGCCGACGGCGAGCGCTTCTGGGTGAAGTACCACTTCAAGACCGATCAGGGCATCGACTTCCTCACCCAGGGCGATGCCGACCGGATCGCCGGTGAGGACGGCGACTACCACACCCGTGACCTGTTCGACGCGATCGAGCGTGGCGACCACCCCAGTTGGACCATGCACGTCCAGGTGATGCCGTTCGACGAGGCCGAGACCTACCGGTTCAACCCGTTCGACCTCACCAAGGTGTGGCCGCACAGCGACTACCCGCTGATCGAGGTGGGCCGGCTCACGCTCGACCGCAACCCGACCGACTACCACACCGAGATCGAGCAGGCGGCGTTCGAACCGAACAACCTGGTGCCGGGCATCGGACCCAGCCCCGACAAGATGCTGTTGGCCCGGCTGTTCGCGTACGCCGATGCCCACCGGGCCCGACTCGGTGTCAACTACAAGCAGATCCCGGTCAACGCACCGCAGTGCCCGGTGCACAGCTACAGCAAGGACGGCGCGATGCGGGTCCAGAACGTGACCGACCCGGTGTACGCACCGAACTCCAAGGGTGGGCCCGCCGCCGATCCGGAGAGCTTCCCGTACGTGGAGAAGTGGTCGGCCAGTGGCGAGTTCATCCACGCGGCCTACACGCCGCGACGCGACGATGACGACTTCGTGCAGGCGGGAGCGCTCGTGCGTGACGTGATGGACGACGCCCAGCGCGACCGTCTGGTCGAGAACGTGGCCGGGCACCTCGGTGACGGCGTGTCCGACCCCGTTCTCGAGCGGGCCTTCGAGTACTGGCGGAACATCGACAAGGAGATCGGCGACCGCATCGAACAGGCCGTGTCGGCGGGCTGAGACCAGCGGTGAGCGACCGTCGGCGAGGCCGCTCAGTCGGGGGCGTCGGCGAAGCGCAGATAGGGCTTGAACTCTTCGACGTTGTCGAATCGCTCCCTGGCGTCCTCGGTGGAAACCGTGGTGGCCACGATCACCCGGTCGCCGGGCTCCCAATCGGCCGGGGTGGCGATGGGGTTCTTGTCGGTGGCCTGCAGGGCGTCGATGACGCGGACGATCTCGTCGAAGTTGCGGCCCACCGACTTGGGGTAGGTGAGCATGAGGCGCAGCTTGTCGTCCGGGTCGACGATGAACACCGAGCGGACGGTGGAGGTGTCGCCGGCACCGGGGTGGATCATGTCGTACAGCTCGGCCACGCGATGGTCGGGGTCGGCCACGATCGGGAAGTTGAGAGCGGTGCCGGTGACCTCGCCGATGTCGGGAGCCCACTCGTGGTGGTCGTCGATCGGGTCGATCGACAACGCCATGGCCTTGGTGTTGCGCTTGGCGAACTCGTCCTTGAGGGCGGCCGTGCGGCCCAGCTCGGTGGTGCACACCGGGGTGAAATCGGCCGGGTGGCTGAAGAACACGGCCCAAGACCCGCGCTTCCACTCGTGGAACGAGAGCTCTCCGTCGGTGGTCATGGCGGTGAAGTCGGGGGCGGTGTCGCCCAGGTGCAGACCCATCGTGGTTCCTCTTCCTGATGTCGTCGCCGGCGGGACAACTCCCGGCCGGCACTCTGTGACAACAGGTGCGCACGCGCGGGCATTCCCGACGGCCGACGCGACCTCGGGGCCGCGACCGACCCGCGTGCAGACACGGAGGGCTCGTCGATGCCACGATCGTGGTCGAGCGATCGCATCCACGAACCCCGGGAGGTCCCCGTGAACGAACCATTCTTCACCGACGTGAGCGGGCCGATCCCGTACGAGGGACCCGACAGCGACAACCCGCTGGCGTTCCGGTGGTACGACGCCGACCGGGTGGTGGCCGGACGGACGATGCGCGACCATCTCCGGTTCGCCGTCTGCTACTGGCACAGCTTCACGTGGGACGGGTTCGACATCTTCGGCGCCGGCACCCTCGATCGGCCGTGGCACCCGACGTTCGCGCCCGACGCCGACCCGATGCTGGCCGCCCGGCAGAAGATGGACGCCGCGTTCGAGTTCTTCACCAAGCTCGGCGTGGGGTTCTACTGCTTCCACGATCGTGACATCGCGCCCGAGGGCACCTCGTTCACGGAATCCGCGGCCCGGTTCGACGTGATGGTCGACGAAGCGGCCGCTCACCAGGAACGCACCGGCGTCGAGCTGCTGTGGGGAACGGCCAACCTGTTCTCCCATCCCAGGTACCAGGCCGGCGCTGCCACCAACCCCGACCCCGAGGTGTTCGCGTACGCCGCCGGCCAGGTGGCCCACTGCCTCGAGGCCACGCACCGACTCGGCGGCCACAACTACGTGCTGTGGGGCGGACGCGAGGGCTACGAGACGCTGCTGAACACGCACCTCCGGCGTGAGCTCGATCAGCTCGCCAGGTTCCTCACCATGGTGGTCGAGCACAAGCACCGGATCGGGTTCGACGGAGCGATCCTGATCGAACCGAAGCCGTTCGAGCCGACCAAGCACCAGTACGACTACGACGTGGCCGCCGTGCACGCGTTCTTGCAGCGCTACGACCTGGTCGACGAGATCAAGGTCAACATCGAGGTCAACCACGCCACGCTCGCCGGCCACGACTTCGCCCACGAGATCGCCGCCGCGTTCGCGGCCGGGATCTTCGGGTCGGTCGACGCCAATGCCGGCGACGACCGCCTCGGTTGGGACCTCGATCGCTTCCCGGTGTCGGTCGAGCAGATGACGCTCGGCATGCTCGAGATCCTGCGCGGCGGCGGCTTCACGACCGGTGGCCTGAACTTCGATGCCAAGCTGCGACGGCAGTCGATCGACCGCACCGATCTGTTCCACGCCCACATCGGCGGGATGGACACGATGGCCCGGGCGCTGCTCGCGGCCGCCCGGATCATCGACGACGGCACGCTCGATGCGCTCCGCGACGAGCGCTATGCGGGGTGGGCGGGCGATCTCGGCCGCTCGATCACCGACGGCACCGTCACGCTCGCCGACCTCCACGAACGGGCGCGACACGCCGGTGATCCGGCTCGTGTCTCGGGCCGTCAGGAGCAGCTCGAGAACCTCGTGGCCCACCACATCGCCAACACCCGCTGATCACGTCGGCCACCACGCTGCGAGCCTGGTTGGTGGGGTGTCGGACGAACCGTTAGGTTCGCCGCCCGTGCGCCGAGTCGTTGCATGGTTGCCCCTGGTGTTCCTCGTCGCCGCGTGCGGTGGCGAGGCGGCCGACCCCGTCGACGCCACCAGCCCGGTCGCCCCGACCAGCGCGGTCGCAGTGGATCCCGAGGTCACGGCGTCCGGACCGACCACGGCGCCCGAACCGACCGCGGCGCCGACCACGTCTCCGGTGTCGGATCCGCCGGCTGATCTGCTGGGGCAGGAACTGGTGGGCCGTTGGGCCCACTACGACGTCGTGGCCTACGAGGACGGTGTCCTGAAGACGCTGATCATCAGCTACGGGTTCAACGACTTCTCGGTCGATGACGGGCAGATCATCGATTCGGCCCAGTTCTGCTTCTCGGAGCAGCGCACCGACCAGCCCATCGAGACCTCGCTGTCCGACGCGGCGACCCAGGCGATCCGCCCTCCGAGCACGCCGGTGGAGGTCGACGTGGTCGACGGTGTCCTGCGGATCCAGCGGTCAGCCACGCCGACACCGGTGGGGATCAGGCTCGACGACCCCGCCAACGAACCGCTGCCGACGGATCCGGACGACCCGCGCATCGTCGACGACGACGGTGATGGCAATCCGGGCATCACGGTGACCATCAGGGTCAGCGACGACCTCATCGGCGAGCTCTACATCGCCCGGCGCGAGATCTTCGCGTACGAAGCGTTCCTCGTGGAACCCGATCTCATCACGGGCACCGTCACCGACGACTCCGAACAGCTCGTCATCGGAGTGAGCGATCCGGTGTTCGCCGGTTCGGGCGCCGAGTGGGTCCAGCACCCCGATCTCACCAAGAGCCCGATCATCCTTCGGCGGGTCGAGTCCGACTGGGACTGCGACCGCCTCGTGGCCGAGCGCGACGCGCTCTTCCCCCCGACACCCGACGTCGACTGGTGACGACTCCCGTGCCCCCAGGGCGTTGCAGACGGTGTGTGACGCGCCTCATGGCCCGATGCCCTGGAGGACCGCGTCGAGATTCGCCCGTGTCCTCGCCGTGTCGTACGCAGCGAATCGTTGGTCGAATTCCTCACGCGTCGTCGACGCGAGCTGCTCGAGCCGCTCGGTGAGCCGTCCCATGGCGAGGAGCGTGCGGACGTCGGCGCCACGAGCGTGGAGATCGTCGGCCAGCTCCCGTACGAGTGCGACATGGACCGCCGCGTCCTGGTACTCACCGAGGTTCTCCTGGAGTGCCTTCAGTCGCCTCACGAATCGACGTCGTGGACGTTCCGGACAGATGTCGCCGAAGCACTCCAACAGGTAGCGCAGCTTCTTGGCGTCCTTGCGCAGGGCGTGCACCTGTTCGGCCGGGGACCCGGGACCGATCGCTCGACCGTGCACGACCAGTCGCTGCTGGGCTCGCTCGATCCGCTTCGACACGACCCTCCCGAGTGGACGGTCCGCGTGCGAGCCCTCCGATCCCGCTGTCGAGAGTTCGGCGAGCGACCGTCGCCAGGTGTCCATCCACTGGATGGTGGCGGGCACGGCGAGCTCGCGGTCGAGGTGATCGTGGGCGGCGTCCCGCCGTTCTTCGAGCAGGGCGCGCATCGGCGCCAGTGCGTCGGTGACATCGGCGCCGAGCGGTGTCGTGTAGCGGTCCCACTCGAGGAGGTACACGTCGAGATCGCGCGCCGGCCCGGTGAGATCACCGAGCCATCGGAAGTGTTCGCGTGCCGGGTCGACCGAAGCCCGTGGGAGCACCTTCCTCCCTTCGGTGAGGAGGGTGCGGGAACGGCGAACGGCAATTCGGAGTTCGTGGAGGAACTCGGGATCGGCGCGCTCCATCGTTCCCTCGCGGTTGTCGTCGATCGTCGTGGCGAGACTCGCGAGCACCAGGCCGAAGCCCTCGACGGCCGGCATGTCCGCCCGGAGTCGGACCGAGGGCGGGCTGGTCGTGGTCATTCCCGACGACGGTAGTGTCGCCCGCCGCATACTGGTGCCGTGACGACGGAGATCGAGCGAAAGTTCATCCTCGACGAGGTTCCCGACGCATCTCGTCTCGGTGTGGGGCAGCGCCTGCGTCAGGGGTACCTCGCCGTCGACGGTGATGTCTCGCTCCGGGTCCGCATCGCCGACGGCGGGGCGACCCTCACGGTCAAGGCCGGGGTCGGCCTGTCACGTACCGAGGTGGAGCTGCCCCTCTCCTCCGAGCATGCCGAGGCACTGTGGCCGCACACGCTCGGACGACGAATCGTGAAGGTGCGGTACCGCGTGCCGCTCGACCGGTCGGATGTCGCGGTCGCCGAGGTCGACGTCTACGACGACGCGTTGGGCGGGCTGTCCACCGTCGAGGTCGAGTTCGACAGCGAGGCCGACGCCGCAGCGTTCGAGCCGCCGCGGTGGTTCGGCCGCGAGGTCACCGGTGATCGAGCGTGGACCAACGCCTCGCTCGCCCGCCACGGTCGACCGTCCGGGTGAGCGGGGCGTCGGGACGGGCGTCGGTCGGGCTGCGAGACTTCGGGGATGGACCTGTCGGTGGCGGTGGCCCCGCTCTACCTCGGCTCGATGGCGGTCGAGCGGGCGATCCATCAGCGGCGGGTCGCGCACTCAGGTGCCGAGCCGGGGCCCGGTGCGTACACGAGGGCCGACACGGCCACCAGCCTCGGGATGGGCATGTTGAGCCTGACGACGCCGATCACGGCGTTGCTGGTGGGCAGAGTGGTGCCGTTCCGAACCGGTCGGCGAGGCACCCTCGGCGGCCGACTGGGTGCCGGTGTGCTGGGAGTGGCCCTCGTCTCGGCGGCCGCGACGAGCGTGGCCGATCGGGTGGCGGCTCGCGCCGACGTCACCACCGACGCGGGCCGACGAACCCGTCGACGGGCGCGCCGGGTGGCCGAGGTGGGCGGTGTGAGTGCGGTGGCTCTCGGTGGCGTGGTGGCGGCCGCGACGTCGGCGTTCGTCACGAACTCCTCCCGCCTCTGGCGGCGGGGCCGTGGCCGCGACCTCGGCACCGGGCTCCTGCCGTGGACGATCGGGATGGTCGGCTGGGACTTCGGCTACTACTGGAACCATCGGGCGATGCACGAGGTGCGGGCGCTGTGGGCCATCCACGTGCCGCACCACAGCAGCGAGCACTACAACCTGTCGACGGCGCTCCGCCAACCCGTGGCGAGCGCGTTCGGGGTCTGGGTGCCGTACAGCGCGATGGCGTTGTTCGGCGTGCGCCCGTCGATCATCGAGACATCGCGTGCGCTCAACCTGATCTATCAGTACTGGGTCCACACCGAGTTGGTCGGCACGTTGGGACCCGCCGAGGCGGTGCTCAGTACACCGTCGCACCATCGGGTGCACCACGGCAGCAACCGGCGCTACCTCGATCGCAACCACGGTGGGATCCTGATCGTGTGGGACCGCCTGTTCGGCACCTTCCAGCGTGAGGCCCCCGATCGCGATCCCGTCGTCTACGGCCTCACCCGCAACGTCGGGTCGCACGACCTGTGGACCGTGAGCACCCACGAGTACCGCGAGATGTTCCGTGACGTGGCCCGATCGACGTCGTGGCGTGACCGCCTCGGCTTCGTGCTGCGGGGTCCGGGCTGGGCCACGCATCGACGCGCCGCGCTCGCCGCGGTTTGAGGTCTGGTCACCGTGGGTACGTCAGGGGAATGTCTGGACTCGCGATCATCACCGAGGCGTGCATCGACACCAAGGACAGAGCCTGCGTCGATGTCTGTCCCGTGCAGTGCATCTACGAGTACGACCCGTCCCAGAACATCCTGTTCTCCGAGGTCGAGGCCGGCTCCGGTATCGAGAACACGCATCAGCCGAACCCCGACGCCATCGCGATCTTCGCCGATTCGCTGCTCTACGTGAACCTCGACGAGTGCACGTCGTGCACGGCGTGCTACCAGCCCGACGTCTGCCCGGTGGGCGCCATCTACACCGAGGAGAACGTGCCCGACGGCACCTCGAACCGCGGGTACAACTCCGACGACCCGCACGTCGGTCACGACCACACCTTCTTCGTCGGCCACAGCCGGGCGGTCTTCGCCGACTGAGCAGCGGGTTCAGCGCTGGAGCACCAGCGGTGTCACGGCGGCGTCGGGATCGCCGCTCCATCTGCTCGCCTCGAGCTGGTACGCCGCCTCGACGATCGACCAGCCCGTACTCGCACCGTCGCGACGGGTGAGCGGGCGCAACGAGAGGTCGACGTCGACCACGGCGTGCGCACCCGGGTCGAGGGTGACCCGGCCGAAGCCGAGGAGCTGTCGGGTGGGGCGTTGCGGCCCGGCGTCGCCGCTGGCGTACATCTGCACGACCGCGCCACCGGGGCGTTCGCCGGTGTTGCGGACCACGACCGTCGCCCGGGCGGTGAGCGACTCGATGTCGACGTCGGTCACGGTGAGTTCGTCGAACTCGAAGGTGGTGTAGCCGAGCCCGAACCCGATCGGGAACGCGGCGCTGCGACGATCGCGGTCGAGGCGCCGCTGACCCCACCAGCGGTCGTAGCGGATCGATCGGGCGTCGTGGTCGAAGTGGGGGAGGTGTGCCGGGTCGGTCGGAACGGCCACGGGGAGTCGCCCGCCCGGTTCGACCGCGCCGGTGAGCACGTCGGCCAGGGCGTGTCCGCCCTCCATGCCGGGGTACCAGGCCATCACGATGGCCGGGACGTCGTGCCGCCAGGCCTCCATGAGGACGGCGCCGCCGGCCACCACGACCACGACGGTGCGCGGGTTGGCTGCGGCCACGACGGCCACGAGTGCTTCGTCGTGGGGGTGCAACGTGAGTCGCTCACGGTCGCCGCCCGATGACGGACGGAACCGCGTGCGCAGCGACAACAGCCGTGAGCCGGCCCTCGACACGAGTCTCGAACCGGCCGGCGAGGGCAACAGCGCCATCGTGGCGCGGTCCATCGACAGCAGGGCCTCACCCTCGTCGGCCGGGGTGTAGCCGACCACCACGACGGCCACGTCGCTCGTCCTGGCCAGGGTGGCCGCCCGCGCGAGGTCGTCGCCCGGATCGGCGTCGACCGAGACCCCGCTGCTCTCGAACGCCGCTCGCAGCCCGTCGAGGATGGTCACCGTGTGGGGCGGGCGAACGCGCGACGAGCCCTCGTCGCCCTGGTTTCGCCGGTCGGCCAGCGGACCGATCACGGCGAGCTGCCGGAGGTGGTCGGGGTCGATCGGGAGGATCGGCCGGTCGCCGAACCGGTCGTTCTTCAGCAGCACCATCGACTGGGTGGCAGCCCGTCGGGCGAGCGCACGGTGCGGAGCCGAGGCCACCACATCGATGGACGGTGGCTCCTCGGCCACGCTCGTGGCCCATCGCAGCTGGGCGGCGATGAGCCGGCGTGCGGCCCGCAGGGCGTCACTGCGACGGAGCGTGCCGCGGTCGAGCGCACCCGGGAGGGCCACGGCACGCTGCTGCCTGAACGGCATCTCGAGGTCGAGACCGGCGGCCACCGACCCGACGGGGTCGCGGTGGCCGAAGATGAAGTCCGACATGACGAACCCGTCGAAGCCCCACTCGTCACGCAGGATCCCGGTCAGCAGCAGCGGGTGGTCGCCGCACCAGGTGCCGTTGACCGAGTTGTAGCCCGACATCACGGCGTCGGCGCCGGCCTCGATCACCCGCCGGAAGTGGGGGAGGTAGACCTCGTGGAGCACGTCGTCGTCCACCGTCACGTCCACCTGGAACCGTGAGTTCTCCATGCTGTTGAGCGCGTAGTGCTTCACGCAGGCCATCAGGTGTGATCGCACACCCTCGGTGAGCGCGGCACCCATGGTGCCGAGGTGGACGGGGTCCTCGCCGTAGGTCTCCTGGGAGCGGCCCCATGCGGGGTGCCGCAACAGGTTCACGCACACGCCACCGAACAGGTTGGCGCCCTGTGCCCGTCCCTCGGCGCCGATCGCGCGACCGATCTCGCGCTCGAGATCGGGGTCCCATGTGGCGCCGCGGGCGATCGCGACCGGGAACGACGTCGAGCGTCCCATGACGATGCCGCGGGGTCCGTCGGTGAACCGGATGCCGGGGATGCCGAGCCGTTCGACCTGCCCGGCCACGATCGGGGCGTGGTTGTAGCCGTGCCGGCCGAACTGGCGGAGTCCGGCCAGGAACCGCTCGTCGCCGTCGAGTACGCCGAGCAGTTCGCGATCGGTGAGCTCATCGGCGAGCGTGACCGCCACGTCGTTCGCCGTGACGTCGCCGGCGCGGATCCGGGTCACCCCGTCGTCGAACTGCACGTTGCCGGTCCACCTCGCTGCGATCGTCACACTGCTGGACCCACCACCTTGTCAGAGTGCTGGCGTGAGCTGGGTGGCCGGCGGTGTCTCCGCGGCCGCCTGGGGGTGGTACTTCTCGACGTGGATCCGCTCGGGGGGTGCTCCGAGCGCGATGACTGCGTCGGTGCACGCCTCGACGAACTCGGGGCTGCCGGCGATGTAGACGCTGTGTCCCGACAGGTCGGCAGCGATCTCCGGCAGGACGTTCGGGATCCGGCCGCGGAGCGAGCCATCGGGGAGGGCGCTGTCGGGTTCGTCGCCCGTGAACGTCGGCACGAACCGGAAGCGGCGGTGCTTGGCGGTCCACCAGGCCATCAGCCCCTCGTCGAACAGATCGTCGCGACCCCGAGCCGAGTAGCAGAGGGTGACCGGGGGCCGGAAGCCGCGACGCAGCGCCGCGTCGGTGAGCGCCAGGATGGGTGCGAGGCCCGACCCGGCGGCCAGGCACAGCACCGGCGTGTCGGCGCCCGGGTCGCCGATGAAGGTGCCGTAGGGCCCGGCCACCGTCACCCGATCACCCGTGCTCAGCTGCTCGTGCACCCAGCCGCTGGTGCGGCCGTCGGGTACCCGTGACACCAGCAGCACGATCTCGCCATCGGGCCGCGGTGCGTTGGCGATCGAGTACGGACGGGGCGGGGCGCCGGCCGACGGATCCCCCACCATCAGGTACTGCCCCGGCCAGTACCGCAGCGGCTCACCGACGGGTCGGAGCCGGAGCTCGCGGATGGTCGGGGTGCGTTCGATCGAGTCGACCACCACGCAGAGCACGCGGTCTCGGGGCGGGAACAGCTTGGGTCGGGCATCGTCGGTGCCGAACTCGATCTCGACGAGTTCGGAGACCGGCTTGGCCATGCACATGAGCCGGTAGCCCTGCTCCCGCTCGGCGGGTGCGAGTGCCATGTCGAGCACCATGCCCTGGTCGACCTCTCCGTCGAGCACCTTCGTCTTGCACTCGCCGCACGCACCGGCCCGGCAGTTGTTGGGGAGGGCGTACCCCGCCCGCTCGAGCGCGCCGAGCACGGTGTCGCCCGGTGAGCACGCGACGTCCTTGCCCGACGGCGAGAGTCTGACCGTGTGCGCCGTCGACCGCGCCGTCATCCCCGTCGTCATCCCGGTCGTCATGCCGGTCGTCATCGTCTAGAAGACCGGGATGATCGCGTCGAGGTCGACGTCGGAGATCTCTTCGCCGCTGATGCCGACCTCGGGGATGGCGGGGAACGGGATGTCGTAGAGGTCGAGCACACCCTTGAGGTTCAAGATCGCGCTGCGCCAGTTCTCGCGCTTCTCGTCGACGTCGGGGATGTGGAAGCCGGCGTCGCGGGCGACCGCCTCGCAGCGGCGCTGCACATCGATGAAGTCGGCGGGGAGGTCCCAGAAGTCGGGCGGGGGCTCGTAGAGCACGGCCGACAGGAACAGGTAGCCGGCACGGATCTGCTTGGTGATGAGGCTCCGCTCCGACACGTCGAGCTTCGGGTAGTCGCGGTCCATGAGGCTCATGCAGATGGCCATGTGACGACCCTCGTCACGGCCGATGTGCTTGAAGGCCTCCTCGAACACGGGCTCACGGGCTCCGGCGGCCATCTGGTGGAAGATCGTGGCGGCGGCGATCTCGCCCATCAGGAACGACGAGAACAGCACGGCGAGCGGATAGCGCGGCACCGCCTCCTTGTAGCCCTCCCAGTACCGCCCGCCGTTGAAGTAGAGCCATTTGGCGTTGCGCTGCGCGAGCTCGCCCAGCTCGGTCTTGGGTTCGTACGCGAGCGGATCGGGGTGGCCGAGGAGCCTGGTGATCGCCATGCCGCACATCTGCTCGTGGTTCTGCTCGTCGCGGGTGACCGAGAAGAAGCAGCGGCGGACGGCGTCTTCCTCGTGGACCTCGTAGGTCTTGATGAGGGCCTGGGCGAACACGGGCGGGGCGGAGGCGTCGAACACCGACAGCAGCGTCCACCAGTACGCGATGGCCTCGCGTTCTTCCCACGTGTACGACTCGGGGTCGAAGGTGTCCCAGGGGAGCTCGGCGGGATCCCAGACCTCCCGCTGGCTGGCCGACCAGATCTCCTCCATCTTCTCGGTGCCCCGGTGCCAGCTCAGGGGGAACACGTTGGGCTGATCGGTCGGGGGCGGGAACTCCATGGTGGCGGCGAGGTTCGTGCGTGGGCTCATGGGGGACCACGATAAACGTTCAAGATCAGATAATCAAGAGTTTGACGATATTTCCCGATCGGGTGGGGCCGCGGCCAACAGCGCGGCGAGCGCCTCGGTGGCGGCCTCCAACTCGGCGGGGTCGAGCGTCGCGAAGAACTGCTGCTCGAGCCGGTTCTGGCGCTCGTACGCCTCGACCACACCCCGTTCGCCACGAGCGGTGAGCCGGACGGTCACGAGGCGCCGGTCGTCGGACTCACGTGACCGCTCCACCAGGCCGTCGCGCTCGAGGGTGTTCAACACGCTCGACACGGCTGCCCGCGACAGCCCTGACAGGCGGGCGATGTCGCGCGGTTCGAGCACCTCGCTCACCCAGACGCAGAACATCACGCGGAACCCGGCCATGCTCCAGCCCGCCGGGCGGTGCACGCTCGATTCGAGGTGATGGGTCAGCCGGGTGGCCGTACGGATCAGGTCGAAGCTCGCCCGGAGCGCGGCGAGGTCGGCCGCCGGGAGATCGGCTCGCACCCGGTCGATCGCCGCCCGCTCGAAGCTGGCGGCATCGTGTGCTGGCGCGGTCACCGCGCCATCGTAGGAGCGCGCCGCACGTGCCGGCGGTGAAGCCGGCGATCAGTTGGAGAACTGGTGCAGGTGGCCGCCGTCGTCGGCGAGTCGCTCGAGCAGCGGTGAGAGCTCCCAGTGGCGACCACCGAGCGACTCGCCGTAGGAACGGATCGCGGCGACGATCTCGGCCAGACCGACCGAGTCGGCCCAGTACATCGGCCCGCCGCGGTAGAGGGGCCAGCCGTAGCCGTTCACCCAGATGACGTCGATGTCGCTGCCGCGGATGGCGATGCCCTCGTCGAGGATCTTCGCCCCCTCGTTCACCATCGGGTAGAGACAGCGTTCGAGCACCTCCTGGTCGGACACCTCGCGTTGCTCGACGCCCTTGCCGGTGGCGAACTCCACGATCATCCGCTCGACCTCGGGATCGGGGGTGGCCGCCCGGGTCTCGGGGTCGTAGGTGTAGTAGCCCCGGCCGTTCTTCTGGCCGCGGCGGCCGCTCTCGCAGAGCACCTCGCGCACGGTGGAGCCCGACGAGGTCGACTCCTTCCAGCCCACGTCGAGACCGGCCAGATCACTCATCGCGAACGGGCCCATCGGGAACCCGAAGTCGAACAGCACCCGGTCGACCTGGGCCGGGGTGGCGCCCTCGAGCAGCATGCGCTCGGCCTCGGCGCCGCGCATGAACAGCATGCGGTTGCCGACGAAGCCGTTGCAGACACCCACGAGCGCCGCCACCTTGCCGATCCGCTTCGCCACGGCCATGGCGGTGGCGACCGTGGTGTCGGACGACTTCTCGCCCCGTACCACCTCGAGCAGCTTCATCACGTTGGCGGGGGAGAAGAAGTGCATGCCGATCACGCTCTCGGGCCGGGAGGTGACCGCGGCGATGGCGTTCACGTCGAGCGCGGAGGTGTTGGTGGCGAGCAGCGCATCGGCCGCGCAGATCGAGTCGAGCTCGCGGAAGATCGTCTGCTTGAGCTCCATGTCCTCGAACACCGCCTCGATCACGATGTCGCAGGTGGCGAAATCGCCCTTGTCGGTGGAGCCGGTGATGAGCGCCATCCGCTGCTCGACGGCCTCGGCCGGGATCGAGCCCCGTGACGCCGAGCGCTCGTAGTTCTTGCGGATGACACCGAGACCGCGGTCGAGCGACGCCTGATCGCGTTCGACGATCGTGACCGGGATCCCCACGTTCGCGAAGTTCATGGCGATGCCGCCGCCCATCGTGCCGGCACCGAGGATCCCGCACGTCGCGATGTCGAGCAGTGGGGTGTCGCGCGGGATGTCGGGGATCTTGTTCGCGGCCCGCTCGGCGAAGAAGGCGTAGCGCTGGGCCGCCGACTGCGGGCCGGTCACGAGCTCGGTGAAGAGCTCGCGCTCGACCTCCATGCCCTCGTCGAAGGGCAGGTTGGCGGCGGCCTCGATGCAGCGCACGTTGTACTCGGGCGCCAGGAACCCCCGGGTCTTGCGGGCGATCGACGCCCGGAAGTCGGCGAACAGCTGCTCGTCGCCGCGGGCCTCGAGCACCTTGTCGTCGCGGTCACGTACCCGGGTGAGCGGCAGCCCCTCCGCCACCGCCCGCTCGGCGAACTCGACGGCCGCACGTCGCAGCGCCCCGAGCTCACCGCCGTGATCGCCGTCGTCGCCGGCGTCGACCACGGTGTCGATCAGACCGCACTCGGCGGCCTCCGCCGCGTCGATGTGGCGTCCCGACGTCATCATCTCCAACGCCTTCGGCACCCCGGTGAGGCGGGGCAGCCGCTGGGTTCCCCCGGCGCCGGGGAGCAGGCCGAGGTTCACCTCGGGCAGACCGAACCGGGCCGATGCCAGTGCCACCCGGTAGTGGGCGCAGAGTGCGACCTCGAGACCGCCCCCCAACGCCGTGCCGTGGATGGCGGCGATCACGGGCACCGGGGCGTTCTCCATCGCGGCCTGGATCTCGTGCAGTCCCGGACCCTGCGGCGCACCGCCGAACTCGCTGATGTCGGCCCCGGCGATGAACGTGCGGCCGTCGCAGATGACGACCACGGCGCTGGCGCCGTCGGCCACCGCTCGGGCGAGCCCGTGGGCCAGACCCTGGCGGACGTGCCAGCTCAGGGCGTTCACCGGGGGGTTGTCGATCACGATGAGGGCCACGGCCCCCTCGGTCTCGAAGCGGACGGACTCGGTCAGCGACACCATCTCGACAGTCAAGCAGCCCGGTCGTGCCCGGGATCGGGTCGATCGGCCCTGGGCGAGCGGTGGTCCGAGCTGGCAAGGTGAGAGGCGTGAGCAGCGTCACCCGAGAGTTCGATCTCCAACACGTGCTCGTGCACGGCCACTCGGTGGCGTACCGGCGTGCCGGATCCGGCGAGGTGGTCGTGCTGGTGCACGGCCTGGCGGGCAACTCGCGCACCTGGAAAGACATCATGCCGGCGCTGTCGCGTACCCACGATGTGGTCGCCCCCGACCTCCTGGGTCACGGCGACTCGGCGAAGCCGATGGGCGACTACTCGTTGGGCGCCCACGCCAGCGGGTTGCGCGACCTGCTGTTGACGCTCGGGGTGTCGAGCGCCACGATCGTGGGTCACTCGTTCGGTGGCGGCGTGGCGATGCAGTTGGCCTACCAGCACCCCGAGATGTGCGACCGCCTGGTGCTCGTGGGCAGCGGTGGCCTGGGGCGCGAGGTCAGCTGGCTGCTCCGGCTCGTGACGCTGCCGCTGGCGGAGTACACCATGCCGTTCATCTTCCCCCGCTGGTTCGCCGACCGCGGCACCGATGCCAGCCGGTTCCTGCACGGCCGGGGGCTCCGAGCACCACGGCTGGGCGAGATGTGGCGCGCCTACAGCTCCCTGGCCGGCGCCGAGAACCGGGCGGCGTTCGTCCGTACCATCCGCACGGTGATCGACCCGGGTGGTCAGACCGTGTGCGCCCTCGACCGGCTGTACCTGGCGGCCCACGTCCCGACGCTGATCGTGTGGGGCGAGATCGATCCGATCATCCCGGTCTCCCATGGCCGGGCCGCCCACGAGGAGATCGCCGGGAGCCGTCTCGAACTGCTCGAAGGTGTCGGCCACTTCCCCCACACCGAGGCGCCCGAGCAGTTCCTCGAGGTGCTGGTCGACTTCCTCGCCACGACCGAGCCCGCGGCCACCAGCGGTCCGTCGCTGCAGGACGTGCTGCGCGACGAGCGTCGTTCGGCCTGAGCCGTCGCTCGCAGACATCGGGCGAGCTCGATGTCAGGGGCGCGCCGCGAGCAGTAGGGCCACGTCGCCAGGTGGGTCGGTCCACACCTGCCTGACCTGGAACCCGGCGTGGTCGATCTCGGTGGAGATCGTCGAGATGCGGAACTTGGTGGAGATCTCGACGTGGATCTCCTCGCCGTCGAGCACCTCCACCTCGAGCTCGGCGTCGCGTACGTGCACGAGATGGTCACCGTTGGCCCGGAGTCGCAGATCCATGCGTTCGTGCAGCGGGTCCCACATCGCGACGTGGTCGAACGACTCGACGTCGAAGTCTGCGTGCAGCTCGCGGTTGAGCACGTGCAGCACGTTGCGGATGAACTCCGCGGTGATGCCCTGCGGATCGTGGTAGGCGTCGACCAGGCGGTCGACCGGCTTGACCAGATCGACGCCCAGCAGCAGCCAGGCCCCCGATCCGAGCTGGTCGAACAGCACCGACAGGAACGCCTGACGCTCCTCGTGGTCGAGGTTGCCGATGGTCGAGCCGAGGAACGCCACCATCGGCACCCCGTCGCTGGGGAGGTGGGTGAGGTGCTGGTGGAAGTCGCCCACGACCCCGTGCACCAGGAGGCCCGGGTAGTCGCGTGCCAGCGTCGTGGCCGCCTCGCGCAGGGTGGCCTCGCTGACGTCGAAGGGTATGAACCGGCGCAGTTGCCCCGTGGAGGTGAAGGCGCGGAGCAGGGTGTGGGTCTTGTCGGAGGTGCCGGAGCCGAGCTCGATGATCGTGTCGGCATCCGTGAGTTCGGCGATGGTCGCGGCCTGCTGCTGGAGGATCGAGCGCTCGGCCTCGGTGGCGTAGTACTCGGGCAGACGGGTGATGAGGTCGAACAGCTCGCTCCCGCGTTCGTCGTAGAGCCACTGCGGGGGGATCCGGAGGGGTCGGTTGCCGAGGCCTCGGCGGACATCGGCGATGAGCGACCGCCGGGCCCAGTCGGTCTCGAGGTGCACGTCGACGGTGGGCGCGGTGGTGACGGGACTCATGGGGTGTGCTCCGTGGCGGCCAGGCGCAGACCGGTCATCGGCCAGCGGGCGGCGGGTGGGAAGAAGTTGCGGTACGTGGATCGGGTGTGGTCGGGCGGTGTGAGCGCCGATCCGCCGCGCAGCACCATCTGGCCCGACATGAACTTGCCGTTGTACTCGCCCACTGCACCCGGAGCCGGGACGAAGCCGGGGTACGGCAGATAGGCGCTCGCGGTCCACTGCCAGCACTCGCCGGTGAGCTGCGACAGGCCGGACCGTCGGCCGGGAGCGGGCTCCGGGTGGAGCGTGCCGATGTCGAAGTCGCGACCAGGGGAGGTCGTGATGCTCCGGGCGGCGTGCTCCCATTCGAACTCGGTGGGGAGGCGGGCACCTGCCCACCGGGCGTAGGCGTCGGCCTCGTAGTAGCTGAGGTGGCAGACGGGCTCGTGGGCTCGCAGGGGCCGGGTCCCCGCGAGCGTGTGCACGAGCCATTCCTGCTCCCCGTCGAGCGCGCGCTGCCAGTACAGCGGAGCGGTCCAGCCCTCGGTCTGCACGGTGTGCCAGCCATCGGAGAGCCACAGCTCGGGACGTCGGTACCCGCCGTCGTCGATGAACGCCAGCCAGTCGCCGGCGGTCACGAGGCGATCGGCCAGCGCGAACGGTTCGAGGTGCACCCGGTGTCGCGGGTGCTCGTTGTCGAACGCGAAGCCCGACCCGGTGCTGCCGATCTCGATCAGCCCACCCGGCACGTCGATCCATCGCACCGGCGTGACGCCGGGATCGCCGGGGTGATCGCCGGGATCGCTCGTCCCGGACAGGTACGCCGGTCGCAAGGGGTTCCGGGAGAGCACGTGCTTGATGTCCATGAGCAGCAGTTCCTGGTGTTGCTGCTCGTGGTGCACCCCGACGGTCACGAGGTGTTCGAGACCCGGTGGTGGCGAATCGGCGTCGAGCAGGGTGAGCACGCGCCGGTCGATCTCGCTGCGGTAGGTGGCGACCTCGTCGATGCCCGGTCGGGTGATCACGCCCCGTTCCGGCCGCGGGTATCGCTCACCGACCGTCTCGTAGTAGCTGTTGAAGAGCACCCGGTACGCCGGATCGACCGGCGAGAACCCGGGTTCGAAGCACTCGAGCACGAACGTCTCGAAGAACCAGGTGGTGTGCGCCCGATGCCATTTGGTGGGGCTGACGTCGGGCATCGACTGCGCCGTCTGGTCCTCCGCCGTCAGTGGTGCCGCCAGCTGCTCCGTCAGTTGTCGCGTCGCACAGTACGCGTGGGCGACACCCGATTCCATGGGCCGGAGCTTTCCCCGATGTCGCGGCACTCAATCCTGGTGTCCGGCGATTTCTCGGGGGTCATTTGCCCGGGAGCACCCGTTCGAGCCAGCTGAGGAGGTCGGCGGTGATCTCGTCGCGGTTGGTCTCGTTGAAGACCTCGTGGCGGGCCTCCGGGTAGAGGTGTACCGAGACCTCGGTGATGCCCGCCTCGCGGTAGCGGTCGGCCACCAACGTGATCAGCTGCCCGCCACCGGCGAGGGGGTCGCCGTCGCCCGAGAGCAGCAGGATCGGGAGATCCGAACGGATCCCCCGCAGCCGGTCGGGGTCGGCCACACCGTCCATGCCCTCGATCATGCTGGCGGCACCCGCGGCGTCGAGCCCGAATCCGCACATCGGGTCGGCCACGTACGCGTCGACCTCGTCGGGGTCGCGGCTGAGCCAGTCGTACTCGGTGCGTGCCGGCTCGAAGGGGGCGTTGAACGCGCTGAGGTCGACCTCCTGGGTCGGGTCGATGCCGGCGGCCACGATGTCGACGGCCGTGCTGCCCGACAGCACCGCAGCGTCGAGTCGGTCGCTGTGGTCGAGCAGGTACCGCTGCAGGGCGAACGAACCCATGCTGTGTCCGATGATCACCAGGGGGAGGTCGGGGTGCTCGCTGCGTGCGTGCGTGCTCACGACCCCCAGGTCGGCCACGAGCCCACCCCATCCACCCGCACCGAGGTTCCCGTGGAGCTCGGGGGAGCCGGCCGTGCGGCCGTGGCCGCGGTGGTCGTGGGTGTAGACGACGGCACCGGCACCGACCAGTGCCTCGGCCAACCGTGCGTACCGCGCCATGTGCTCGCCCATGCCGTGAGCGATCTGGGCGATGAACCTCGGATCGGTGCTCCCGCTCCACCGGGTGGAGGCGAGCTCGGTGCCGTCGGGTGCGGTGAGCGTGAACGTCGACTCGTGCATGCCCTGCATCATCGCAGAACCCCGGGCATCATCGCCGACCCGTGGGCGCCATCGCCGGCCCGTGGTATCACCCGTTTCGAATGTGGTGCTGATGGGCCCGTTTCTGCGAGAGTACTGTCGACCGAAACCGCATCGGGACCGGCATCAGATCAGAAGAGGTGGGCACATGTCCGACACGAAGACTCCGGCGCTGGCGTCGGCCACGAGTACACAGAAGTACGCAGCAGAGGCCATCGGCACGATGGTGCTGATGCTGGTGGGTCCGGGCACCGCGATCCTCGCCGCCGACGCGATGGGCACGCTGGGCGTGGCCCTCGCGTTCGGGTTCGTCCTGCTCGCGATGGCCTACACCATCGGCCACGTGTCGGGGTGCCACATCAACCCCGCCGTCACGCTCGGGTTCTGGATCTCGAAGAAGATCGACGGCGCGACGGCCATCGGCTACGTGATCGCCCAGGTCGTGGGCGCCGTGGTGGGCGGACTCGTGCTGTACATCGTGACCCAGGGGGGTGACCTCGACAAGACCGGGGTGTTCGCGTCGAACGGTTGGGGCGACACCATCGGCTCGCCGTTCGGGTTGGGATCGGTGATCGTGGTCGAGATCGTCTTCACCGCCGTGCTCGTGTTCGTGGTGCTGGGTACGACCACCAAGGGGTTCCCGGCCGGCTTCGGTGGGCTGGCCGCCGGTCTCACGTTGGGCATGATCCACCTCGTCACGATCCCGGTCGACAACACGTCGGTGAACCCGGCCCGCAGCATCGGGGCGGCGCTGTTCGGTGGCACCGATCACCTGGCGCAGTTGTGGGCGTTCATCGTGTTCCCGCTGGTGGGCGGTGCGCTCGGCGTGGCCGTCCACCTGGCGCTGCACCCGGGTCGCGTCGACTCGGCCGCCGACTGACCTCCTGCCGACCTCTGGCCGACCTCTGGCCGGCTGTTCGGCCTCCGGAAACCGTCCGGTCATCGTCTGCTCATCTGATCACGCAAGACTCTCGCCGGTGAGTGACGGTGGGGGTTCGTGACGGTGGGGGTTCGTGATGGTGAGGAGTTCGTGATGGCGAGATGTCTGGTGGTCGACGGCGCTGGCGTGCCCCTGGCGGGGGTGACGGTGAGCGACGGCGTGGCGGTCGCGGTCACCGATCACACGGGAACGGCCGAACTGCCCGACGCCGGGCGGCCGTTCGTGTGGGTGAGCCGACCCGACGGGTTCGACACCACCGAGTGGTTCCACCGTGCCGGTGGCATCGCCACGGACCCCGTCCACGAGCACCGGTTCGTGCTCGACGGGGTCGAGCAGCCGCTGCCGGTCACGTTCGCGCAGATCACCGATCTGCACCTGAGCGCGCTCGACGAGCCGGCCAGTCTGCCGTTGGCCGACGGGCTCTACGGCCTCGACGCCGACGGGACGCTGGTGGGCAGGCCGCTCACCCGGGTGCGTGACCTCACGGCGGTGATCGACGAGGTCGCGACGACCGACGGTCCGCACGGTCGGCCCCGGTTCGTGGTGGCCACGGGCGATCTGACCGACCACGGGACGTCGGCGGAGTTCGGGATGCTGGCCGATGCCCTCGCGGCGTCGCCCCTCCCGGTGCACGTCATCCCCGGCAACCACGACCACTACGGGCACCTCCACGAACCGCGTTCCGACGACGACCCGCGTGATTCGCACGGGATGGGCACCGGCACCACGAGCCGCTACGACGAGCACGTCGGGCCGCGCTGGTGGTCGCTCACCCACGCCGGGCTCCGCATCGTCGGTCTCGACTGGTTCAGCCACCGTCTGCGCCTCGATCGTGACGACCAGGAGGCGTGGCTGGCCGCCGACCTGGCCACGGCACCTGCCGGCACGCCCGTGCTGTTCCTCACCCACGATCAGATGCCGACGGCGTTCTTCGAGCGGGTGGCTGCCGCCGCGCCTCACGTCCGCGTGGTCGGCTCGCTGTCGGGGCACTGGCACACCTCACGGGTGGTCCGCATCGACGATCAGGTGCACGCCAACACCGGCAACGCCACGTTCGGGAGCTTCGACTGGGCGCCGGCCCACGCGCGACTGTTCGGTTGGGACGGCCACGATCTCACGGCGCGCACCGTGGCGATCGGTGGTGGTGATCGTCTGTCGTCGGCCACGTTCGCCGCTGCACCCGGCACACCGGTGACCACCGGCGCGTCCCGGTGGTCGGTCCGGCTCCCGGGTGCGGTGCACCTGGCGCGCCTGGCCGCGGTCGGGACCGACACCGTGGTGGCCGCGTGGTCCGACGACGACACCGCTGCTGGTGGGATCTCCTGTCACGACCTCGACACGGGCGACGAGCGCTGGCGGGTCGAGTTGGACGCACCGGTGCGGGCCGGGGTCACGTGGTTCCCCGATGCCGGGCTCGTGGTGGCGGTGTCGGTGAGTGGTGGTGTGGTGGCCGTCGACGCCGCGACGGGTGAGCGACGGTGGTCGGCCCAGCTCGGCGACCGGATGATGGCGTGGGTGCACGCTGCGCCGATCCCGCTGGCCGATGCCGTGGCCGTGGGCGAGATCAGGTGCTTCGCGGTGCTCGATCTCGACGACGGGTCGACCCGCTGGTGTCGAGAGGAGCTCACCCGAGCGGAGAACATGGCCACGACCACCCAGGGTGTCCTCCAGGACGACACGTTGCTGGTGGCCCGTCCGTTGATGGAGCAGCACACGTTCGGGCTCGATCCGGCCACGGGTGAGGTCCGGTGGTCGGGTGACGGGGTGCCGCACCACAGCTGGGCCGGCGACGCCGTGGCCGATCCCGACGGCAGTGACGTCTACGTGGCCCGGCTGGGCGGTCGGGTGGAGCGTTTCGCGGCGGCCACGGGCGAGGTGCGGTGGGCCGCCAGGGTGCCGGCAGCGTTCGCTCCCGGTCGTCCGCTGCTGCTCGACGGCACGCTGGTCGTGACCACGGCACTGGGTGGCGTGCACCGCTTCGATGCCCACACGGGTCGAGAGGTGTGGTGCACCCAGCTCCCCGGCGAGGGCCTGCTCGCGATGGGCCCGTACCGTCGGTCCGGGCTGGCGGTGCCCGCCGGACCGAGCGTCGTGGATGGTGCGGTCGTGCAGGCGACCGGGGAGGGGCGGATCCATCGGCTCGACCTCGACAGCGGCGCGGCCACCGAGGTGACCGATCTGGGCGTTCCCGTCACGGTGCCGGTGCTGGCCGCGGGGCCGGACGCCGTGGTGGCGACCGCCGAGGGCACGCTCACCCGGTTGTCGTTGACGGGCTGACCGCGTCGTCGCCCAGTTGTCCCTTGCCCGATTGCCCGTTGCCCGAGTAGCCCTCGCCGAAGTACTCGGTCAGGCGCCGCTCGGCGTCGTCGCCGAAGAGGATCTCGGCAGCGTCGCGCAGGCCGGGTGAGCTGCGGATCTGCTCGTCGGGTACCACCTGTTCGATCTTCGAGCGGCGGCGCATGAAGTCCTCGAGGCGGGTCACCATCTCGGTGCTGGCGGCCAGGTGCAACTCGACCCGGAGGTAGTCGGCGGCACCCATGATGTCCTCGGCCATCCTCGGGTCTTCACGGATGGCCTCCAGCATCGAGAACGCTCGCCGGCCGTACCGTCGCCAGAGGCGGATGCTCAGGGGCTCGGTGTCGGGTTTCGACCGCATCGAGTCGAGCTTCATGAGGCGTGCCTGTCTGAAGAACTCGTCGCGGGTGGTCTTCGACGGCTCCCCGTACCAGTTGCGGAGGTCCTTCTCGAGCGGGAGGCCGAGCGCTTCGATCTCCTCGGCGACCTCCTCGCCCACGTTCAGGCAGTCGGTGAGCTTGCCGCCGAAGATCGTCACCACGCCGCGGTCGTGATCGGTCTCGATCTCGTGCTTCCGGCTGAGCGAGGTCCAGTCGACGTCGGTCTGATCGCCGGAATCGCGAGTCACCACCAGGGGCCGCACACCTGACCGTTCGGCGATGACGTCGGCGGTGGTGAGCGGCTGCGGGAGGGCGAGCCGGGCGTTGATCTGATCGAGCAGGAAGGCGCGGTCGTCGTCGTCCACCTCGGTGAACGGCTCGTCGGTCCGGGTGTCGGTGGTGCCGATCACCGAACACTTGCCCATCGGGATCACGTAGAACAGCCGTTGGGTGTCGTCGAAGAAGGCCAGCACCCGCTCATGGGTGTGTGTGGTGAGACGGGGCACCACCAGGTGGATGCCCTTCGAGTACACGATGCGGTGCGTGGTGTGCAGGTCGAAACCCGAGTTGAGGTCGTCCACGAAGGGCCCGGCGGCATTGACGATGGCGCGGGCGGTGGTGGTGAACTCCTCACCGGTGTCGTTGTCGCGCAGCCGTGCCGTCCACCGACCGTCGTGCCGCTCGGCCGACACGAGCTCGACGTAGTTGGCGGCCGTGGCTCCGTTCTCGATGGCCGAGCGCACGAACGAGAACACGAACCGGGCGTCGTTGTCGATCAGATAGGCGTCCTGGTACTGCATCCCGCCCCGCACCGAGGTGGTGTCGATGACCGGTTCCTCACGACGGACCTTGTCCTTGCTGAGCAACTTCGGTGGCTTGGTGCCGAACATCCCGATGATCCAGTACCCCAGCGCGCCGAGTGCGGCGAACTTGGGTGAGTACGGCGACGTCTCGTCGAGGGCGGCGAGGAACCCGATCTCGCGGATGTTGTCGGGGTACGCCTTCATCAGCCGGTTGCGCGACCGGCACAGGTTGAACACCAGGGGCAGCTCGTAGTTCTCGAGGTACTTGAACCCGCCCCACACGAGGTTGGACGACTCCTGGCTGGTGAAGTGGCCGAAGTCGCCCCGCTCGACCAGGGCCACCGAGGCGCCGCGGCCGGCCAGCGAGGCGGCCGCCACGGCGCCGTTGATGCCACCGCCCACCACCAGCACGTCGAACACGCCGTCGCGGAGTCGGTCGAGTTGGGCTTCTCGCAATGCCATGCCCCTAGCGTCTCACCGGTCGGCGTCGTCCGCCAACCGCGTCCGGTCGCTGACCGCGCTCGCCCGGCCGAGCTCCGCCGGCGCCCGACGGTCGAGGTGTGACCTGAGGGTGCGGATGTGTGCATCGCAGTGTCACACTTCACATGATGAGCGGGAAGCACACCGGCATGGGTCCCGAGGCGGTGCTGCTCGACGTGGGTGGGGTGTTCTTGCTGCCCGACGTGGGTCACCTCGCCCGGGCGTTCGCCGCGGCCGAGATCCCGGAGCCCTCCGACGACTGCTTCCACGACGCGCACTACCGGGCAGCCGCCAGGTTCGCGGTGGATGTCGACGTCGACGCGGACTGGGTGGGGAGCTGGCGGCGCTATCTGGAGGACTATGCACTGGCATGTGTCGAGCACCTCGACGAAGCGGTCGACCTCGACGAGCTGCACCGCCACCTGGACAGCGAGTTCGCCGATGCGGCGCTCTGGACCTCCCCGATCCCCGGTGCGGCCGAGGGTCTCCGTCGGCTGGCCGACACGGGCGTGAGGCTGGGGGTGATCTCGAACGCCGACGGGCTGATGGCGCAGCGGCTCCGTGAGCGCGAGATCCTGCAGGTGGGCCCGGGTGCCGGGGTGGAGGTCGAGTGCGTGATCGACTCCGGTGACGTCGGGGTGATGAAGCCCGACCCACGGATCTTCCGCATGGCGCTGGAGGCGATGGCCGTCGAGCCGGGCTCGGCGTGGTATCTCGGGGACATGCCGGCGTTCGACGTGGTGGGTGCGCGCCGGGCCGATCTCCGCCCCTGGGTGATCGACCCCCTCCGGTTGCACCTCGACCGCGACTACGACCGCGTGGGGTCGTTGGAGGAGCTCGCCCAGCGGGTCTCGTCGGCGCCGGGCTGACGAGCTCAGTTTGGTGGACGCCGCGGCGGGGTACCCACCGAGCATGTCGAGCGGCGCAGTGGACGATCAGGGGCGATTCGGACTCGAGACGGCGCTCGCAGCCGCCGAGCGCGACGAGCTGGCCGTCTGGGTGGGCGATTTCCTCGCCAGCGCCGGGAGCGACAACGAGGTGCTCGGGGCCGCGCTCGCCCAGCGACCGCACTGGTGGGTCGGCCCGCTCGAGCTGGAGCTGTCGGATCTCGAGCGGCTCGCGGGGCCGGAGGACGATGCCCTCTGTGCCGTGGACGACGAGGAGTGGGAGGACGACATCGATTCGATGGAGGACAGCCTCGGCGACGGCTGGGCCCCGCCGCCGCTCCTCGTCCAGTACGACGGTGGGCGATTGCTCCTCCAGGACGGCAACCACCGCTACGAGGCGATGGTGCGCGCCGGCGAGCGGCGTGGCTGGGGCATCGTCTACTTCGACGTCGAGGCCGATCGCGACCGGTTCGTGGCCGACCACGGTGTGAGCGGACACGTCCCCACCAACGGCTGATTCCAGCGGCTCCCGGCCCTCAACCGTCGTCGGAGCGGCCGCTCTCGGCGTCGCGTCGATGGGCCCACACGGCGTAGAGGGGGTCGCCGGCGGTGCCAGGGTTCCGCAGTTGGGCCACGGGATCGTCGAAGCCGTCGGTGAGGTCGAAGTACGTGCGCACGATCGTCACGTGTCCGTGGTCGTCGGTGGCGAGCCAACCGCGGATCGCCTTGGTCGGGAAGCACCGGTTGGAGAACGTGCAGACGAACACTCCGCCGGTTCGGAGCACCCGGGCGACCTCCGCGAACACCTCGAGGGGGCGGGTGAGGTAGTCGACCGAGACACAGCAGGTCACGGCGTCGAACGAGGCGTCGTCGAACGGGAGGTTCGGGTCCGAGTTGAGGTCGTGCACGACGTGGGCGCTGGCTGCCGGGTTCGCCCGCAGCTCGGCTCCGTTCATGCCGAGCACCACCAGTTGATCGGGTGCCGGGTCGAGGTGTGACACCCACGACGAGCAGAGGTCGAGTACCGTGCCGGTGATCCCGAGCTCCCGGTACAACCCCGTGACGGCCGCGGTGGCACCGGGATCGATGTGGGTCACGAACCTGTCGAACACGTAGAAGTGCTGATCGGGCGAGTCGTCGGCCCGGTCGAAGAATCCGGGTGGAAAGATCGCGGCCGACGGCACACTTGTCAGTCAACCACGATCGATCGGTGTCGGTGTGGAGGCGTGGTCCGTGTCGTTGTCGATACGGGGTCAAGATCCGCAACCGACCGACCGATGAAGTCACAGCGATCAGCGACCAATTCACCGACCGTCTGCATTCCGGAGACTTCCATCATGCGCAAGCGCCGTTCCACGAACCCGTCGATGCGGAGGTCTCCCGCGTTGGCCGCCGTGGCCCTCGTGGCCCTGGCGCCGATGATGCCCCTCGATGCCGGAGACGCGGACGAGCCCCATCCGACCGACGAGTCGACGGACGAGAGCGGGCATCTCGAGGTGGCCGCCACCGATGAGGTCATCGAGGAGGTTGTCGAGGAGGTCGAGGAGTCGCAGGAGCCGGAACCCGAGTTCGAGGAACTCGTGGTCGTCGAGCCCGCGACCGAGCCGTGCGATGTGCCACTGGGCGACGAGATCACGCCCACCGAGGCAGCAACGGTCGACGCGGCCCTCGAGTGCGAGCCCGAGCCCACCGACCAGCCTGACTCCGAGGCCGAGCCCACCGACCAGGAACCCACTCCGGACGTGCCGGCGGCGGAGAAGCCGGTGGTGGACGTGCCGGTGGTGGAGAAGCCGGTGGTGAACGACGACGCCGGTGACGATGCCGGCGACGATGCCGGTGAGGTGGTCGGACCCCTGGTGGTCGAGGCCGCGGAACCGGGCCATCGATCCGCCGAGCTCCTCCCGGAGCCGTCGACGGCCCCGGTCCCGACAGCGACCGAGCTCGAGGAGGCCGTCGAGATCGACGCCACCGACGAGGCCGAGGAGACCGACGAAGCCGCCGACGGCCGGGGTCTACGTGCTGAGGTCTACGACGGGGTGTACGCCCAGGGCGTGCCGGTGTGGATCGCGATGACGGCCACCCGCTTCCTCGAGTCGAGCGACAACTACGAGGCCGAGGCCCGCGGGTCGACGGCATCGGGTGCGTACCAGGTGATCGACTCGACGTGGAACGGCTACGGCGGGTACGCCCGTGCGGTCGATGCCCCCGCGGCCGTGCAGGACCAGTTCGCCTACGAGTCGATGGTGGCGATCCTGAAGCGCTTCGGCAACGACGTCTCGGCCATCCCCGTCGCCTGGTACTACCCGGCAGCGCTGCGGAACCCGGTGCTCATGGACATCGTGCCCGTGCCCCAGGCCGGCAACGTGCTCACACCGCGCCAGTACCAGGCCCGCTGGATGGCGCTGTTCCACCGGCACCTCGAGAACGGTTCGCCGGTGTTCCTCCCGGCCGACACCGATCCGCTCATCCCGGCCATCGCGTTCCCGGTGCTCGGCCCCACCTCGTTCTGGGACGACTGGCACGCCGATCGTGACGGTGGGCTCCGTAAGCACGAGGGACTCGACTTCATGGGCGAGAACGGCCAGCCACTGCGGGCGGCGTTCGACGGGGTCGTCACCCGGATCCGCCCGACCAATGTCGGCCGACCGGGGGTGGGCATCACCATCACCCGTGAGGACGGGATCCGCGCCAACTACTTCCACCTCGACGCGGAACTCCGCTGGCACCCCGATCTCGACGTGGGTGACACGGTGAAGGCCGGCCAGATCATCGCCTACATGGGCGACACCGGCAACGCCGGCATCCCGCACCTCCACTTCGAGCTGCGCACCGAGGAGGGCGAACCGATCGCCCCGTATCCCGCTGCGCTGGAGGCCATCCAGCGTGAGCAGTGCTCGGTGGGAATCGGGCCGTGGTCCACGGCGTTCGATTCGCCGGCCGAGATCGCGGAGAAGCTGGCCGCCGAGTTGCTGGCGGCCCGGGAGGCCGGCATCCCAGCGGGGCTCGAGGGGCTCCGGCCGGCGCCCGAGGTGCGCGAGATCTCCGGCCCCGACGGCGCCCTGTGGACCGTCACGAGCGATGGTGGGGTGACCGCGGAGGGTGTGGGTGCGCTCATCGCGCCCGGTCAGGGCAAGTGCGAACAGATCCCCGAGGATGTCTTCGGAACCGATGCCGCTGGTCTCACGCTCGACCTGTTGCCCGAGGACTGGTGGGGCGACGAGGTCGACCCCGACGATCTCGCGGCCATGATCGACGCGGTCAGGGCCGAGCGGTCGAGCGAGTTCGACGAGTTGATCGAAGAGTTCGCCTCGCGCCTTCGGGTCCGTGAGGACCGGGTGCTGGCGGTCGTCGTCCCCAACGTCATCTGAGTTCAGGAGTCGGCCGGTCGGGGCACGAACCCGAACGCGCCGTCGGCGTTGAGGCGCTCGGTGAAGGCTGGCTCATAGGCGTCCCACGGTGACTCGCGCACCCGGGCATCGAGCAGCACGGCATCGTCGCCCACCAGGATCCGCCATTCGCCGGCGCGCACACCGTCGAGGATCCGTGTGGCTGCCTCGGCCGCCGTCAAGGGTGCATCGTCGCGGAACGACTCGGCCTGGGCCTGCATGCCGAGACGGATGTCGTCGTCGGACGCCCCCGACAGGTCGAGGCCGCGTCGGGCGAGCCGTTCACGGAGCTGTGCCATCTGCTCGTCGGTCAGCTCCTTCGGGTCGCGGCCCAGTACCCGGCCGGAGTTGATGACGATCGACGTGCCGATGTGTCCTGGCATCACGACCGACGCCGACAGGTGCGGGGCGTTCAGCCGGAAGTCGGTGATCAGCGCCTCGGTGAAGCCCTTCACCGCGAATTTGGCGGCGCTGTAGGCGGTGTGCGAGGTGTGTGGTCCGAGCGAGGCCCAGAACCCGTTCACGCTGCTCGTGTTCACCACGTGGCCCTCGGGACTCGCCAGCAGCATCGGCATGAAGGCGCGGGTGCAGAGGTACACGCCACCCCAGCAGATGTCGAAGGTGCGTTCCCAGTCGGCGCGCTCGTCGATCACGAAGCTGTTGCCGCCCCCGATCCCGGCGTTGTTGAACAGCAGGTGGACGTGGTCGGTGTCGTGCTGGGCGGCCACCGCATCGCGGAACGCGAGCACCTGGGTCTCGTCGGAGACATCGGCCACGTGCCCCGTGACCCGGATGCCGTCGCCGGCGTGGGCGGTCGCCAGCCGTCGTGTCTCGTCGAGTGCCTCGGGGTCGATGTCGCAGGTGGCCACGTGACATCCCTCGGCGGCGAGTTGACGCACGAGCTCGCGCCCCATCCCGCTGCCGCCGCCCGTCACGATCGCCAGACGTCCGTCGAACCGTTCCATGTCGCTCCCTCGCGCGGCGCCCCGCCGTTCGGGACGTCCGTGCGGCGAGGTTAGGACGACGCCCCCTCCGGCCGACGAGCCGATCGCGCGGCCCGTTCCGACCGGTCCCGGCGAACGTGCGTGGACGACTCGGGGTCAGATCCGGACGGGCCGCCCGACGCGCACGTCGACGCCGGCTGACCACATCGCGTGCGGGCGGGTCTCGGGACGGGGGAGACCGGCGGCCGCCACGAGTCCGTCGTCGAGGTGCAGCACCTCGGCGGCGTGCAACGGCCACACGGGATGGTCGACGGGTGCATAGCGCAGTGATCCGGGTCGCTCGGGGTCGCGGCGGGTGGAGGTGATCAGGCCCCAGCGCGAGGTGAGGAAGCGGGGCAGCGGTTCGGTGCCGTCGATCGCGGCGCCCACCTGCACCGTGAGCGCGGTGTGAGCAGGCGCGTGATGCGCGGGCCATCGGCGCTCGACCCTGGTGTCGAGCAGATCGCCCACCCGGCGGTGCATCGCTGATCCGGCGAAGTAGGGCAGGTGGTAGGCGGCGCGTGCCACGAAGGCCGGGAGGTGACGGTCGACGTCGAGGGAGAAGAACCAGACACCACGTCGGCGTCCGGCGCGCACGTAGGTGCGTACGTTCACCTCGGGGAACGAACCGACCATCGGGAGTGGCGCGAGCCCGGGAATGCCGAGCCCGTCCATCCGGAACGGGACCAGGCCGACCCATGCGCTGCCGTCGAACTCGTCGACCGTCACCCCGTCGGGGAGCAGGCGCTGGACCACAGCGGGGTCGTATCGCCAGTGGAGGAAGACGACGTCGTTCCACCGCTGCACCATCACCGCGCGCCGCACCGGCTCCGGGCAGGTCATCGCCGGGAGTGGGCGATCCACCGCCTGCATCGTCAACGGGCCCGTGCGAGCTCGAGCAGTTCGTCGAGTGTGCGACCGGGCTCGCCCACCAGGGTGCGAGTGCCCTGTGACTCGAGTGCGGCGGCCGTGTGTTCCACCAGGGGTCGTGCCTCGCTGGCGGTGGACGTGAGCACGGCGAGGTCGACCGGTGTCTCGGCGCAGAAGCGCATGATCTCGTCGCCCGGCATGTCGGCGCCGAGATGGTGCACGCGCCAGTTGTCCTCGCGAAGGGCGGCGGCCGCCATCGACGTGGGGAGCACGTGGAGGTCGCCACTGACGGCGGCGACCACCGCGGTGCCGCGGCGGCGGCCCCTGGGGTTCGGATGGTGACTGCCGATGATCCGGTCGACGATGGCCGCCGCCTGGTGCTCGACCCAGATCGTGAGCCTGCCGGCGTGCCACTCGACGCCGATGCGACGGAGCGCTGGGACGAGCAGTTCCTGGATCACCGTCGTGAGCGACACCCCGTCGCCCACGAGATCGGCGACCTGGCGGCGTGCCGCTGACTCGTCGCCGGTCACCAGGTGTCCGTACATCCGGTCGGCCAGTGGCCCGAACCCATCACGCGGGCGCCTCGGCTTCGGCGGTGTCGGGCGCTCACGCTGCGCCGCGAACGCCTCGACGTGGTCGGGGTGGAGCAGGTACCGACCGCGGACGCGTGCTGCCTCCAGCTCTCCGGAACGCACCCATCGGTACGCCGTCTGATAATGGACGCCCAGCCGCTCGGCGGCTGTCTGCAGGTCGATGGACTGGTCTTCCACGCCCCTGAGCGTAGCGAGCCGAACTATTTTTCACTGAGCCAGACTAAATGATGCTAAAAGAAGCTGCCATCGCCGCGATGGGCGGGTCGTTGCTGTTCTTCCTGCTCATCCGGAACCGGGTGCACCCGGCGCATCGCCTGGCCGTGACGATCTCGTCGATCGTCGTCGCGATCGCGTTCTACCACTACCTGCGGATCTTCGACTCGTGGTCGGACGCGTTCACGTTCGTCGACGGCACCTACGTCCAGGACGGGCTCCCGTTCAACGAGGGCTACCGGTACGTCGACTGGCTGCTCACCGTGCCGCTGCTGCTGGCCGAGCTGGTGATCGTGCTCAAGCTCGCCAAGAGCACCACCCGCAGCCTGCTGATCCGGCTCACCATTGCGGCGGTCGCGATGATCGCACTCGGCTACCCCGGTGAGATCGCCGCTGCCGACTCGACCACACGCACCGTGTTCGGTGTGCTGTCGACCATCCCGTTCATCTACATCCTCTACGTGTTGTTCGTGGAACTGGGTCGGTCGCTCGGTCGCCAGCAGCCCGGTGTCCGCAAGCTGCTCGACGGTCTGCGCTACCTGTTGCTCGCCACCTGGGGCGTGTACCCGCTGGCCTACATGGCACCATCGGTGATCAACGACGCGGCCACGGCAGAGGTGGCCCGGCAGGTCGGCTACTCGATCGCCGACGTGCTGGCGAAGCCGCTGTTCGGCCTGCTGGTGCTCGCCATCGCTCTGGCCAAGTCGAGAGACGAGGTGGCACCGCAGGACGACGACCTCCACCGGGAGCTGGAGGAGTTCGAAGACGCCTGATCGGCGTGTGGTCGCCAGCCGATGTCATGGGCTGATCGAGCCCGACATCGACCCGAGAACCCATCGACCCGTCAACCGACCGAACGCCCGGTACCCAGGTACCGGGCGTTCGCCGTTCGGTACACTCGACACCGGTCGACACGCATGGCATCCGAACAGAACCAGTCGCCGTATGTCCGCGACGTCGAACTCCGCCCCAGTCGGCGCCAGCTCATCAGCCGCGGTCTGGCGGTGGTGGTCGCCAACGCCATCGCGCTGGTCGTGCTCGACTGGGCCGTGGCCGGCCTCACCGTGTCGCAGCCTGCGGACGCGTTGCTCGCCGGCGCCGTGCTCGGTCTCGTGAACGCCCTCGTGTGGCCGGCGATCGCCGTGCTCGTGGTGCCACTGTCGGTGCTCACCCTCGGGCTCGGCGCCGTGTTCGCCAACGCCGCCCTCATCCTGGTGGTGCTCGACCAGCTCCCCGGAGTCGATCTCACGAGTTTCGGTGCCGCCGTTGCCGTGGCGCTGGGGCTCACGGTGGTGACCACGCTGGTCTCGACCGTGCTCGCGATCGACGACACCGCGTGGTTCGACCAACGGATGACACGTCGGGTCGCCCGTCGCTCGGGCGGACGAGGTGGTGCCGAGGCGGTCAGCGATGTGGCCGGCGTCGTGTTCGTGCAGATCGACGGTCTGGCCGAACCGGTGCTCCGTCGTGCTCTGGCCTCGGGTGACGCCCCGGCCCTGCACCGCTGGCTCCACGACGGCAGCCACCGGCTCACCGAGTGGCGCACCGAGTGGTCGTCGCAGACCGGGGTGAGCCAGTGCGGCATCCTCCACGGATCCATCGACGACATGCCGGCGTTCCGCTGGGTCGAGAAGGCGACCGGCGCGGTGCTGGTCTCGAACCGCCCCGAGTCGGCCGCCGTGATCGAGCGACGCCACAGCGACGGGCAGGGGCTGTTGGCCCACGGCGGGTCGAGCTATCTGAACCTCTTCAGCGGCGACGCCGAGCGCGCCGTCATGACGATGAGCGGAGCCGGTCGGGTCAAGGAGGGTCGCATCGGGGCCGGATACGCCGGCTACTTCTCCCGGCACGGCAACCCCGTGCGTACGTTCATGAGCGTGGTGGTGGACGTGTGGCGAGAACGCGTGGCCGCCTCCGATCAGCGACGGCGCGACGTGGAACCGCGAGTGGAGCGCAGTTGGTCGTACTCGCTGCTGCGGGCGTACACCACGGTCATCAGCCGTGACGTCTGCGTCGAGGGGGTGCTCGACGACATGGCCGAGGGTCGGTCGGTCATCTACGTGAACATGCTCGGCTACGACGAGGTGTCGCACCACTCGGGCCCCGAACGCGCCGACACCCTCGGGGTGCTCCGTGACCTCGATCGCCAGGTGGCCCGCATCGAGCGGGCCGGTCGATGGTCGCCGCGCCCGTACCACGTGGTGGTGTTGTCCGATCACGGTCAGACCCAGGGCGCCACCTTCCGGGCAGCGTTCGGCGAATCGCTCGAGCAGCTGGTCGAGCGCCTCACCGGAGCCGAGGCCGGCGGTGATCCCGACTCGGGAGCCGGGAACACCGAGTCGACCGCGTGGGTGCGCGGGGTGCGTGGCGAGCAGCCGGAGATGATCGTGTCCGCTGACCTGACGGTGCTCGCCTCGGGCAGCCTCGGGTTGGTGTACCTCCCGGGTCCGGCTCGCCGCCTCACCCTGGAGGAGATCGACGAGAGGTACCCCGACCTCGTGCAGGGGCTGCGTGAGCACCCCGGCATCGGGTTCGTGCTCGTGCGATCGAGCGAGCACGGTTCGATGGTGCTGGGCCCCGCCGGTCACCGGGTGCTCGCGGTCGAGGGGTCGGGTGGGTCCGATGTGGTGG
>REDU01000011.1 GCA_007693335.1 Ilumatobacter sp.
ATCGGCGTCGGGATCGACTACGCGCTGATGATCGTGACCCGCTACCGCGAGGAGCTGTCGGTGGGGTCCGATCCGGAGTCCGCCGTCGTCAGTTCCATGGGTACCGCGGGCCGGGCGGTGTTCGTGGCCGGCTGCACGGTGATCGTGGCCATGCTCGGGATGTACGTGGTCGGCTTCGGCGCCACGCGCTCGGTCGCACTCGCGATCATCGTGGGTGTCCTGATGGTCCTGCTGGCGTCGCTCACGCTGCTGCCGGCGCTGCTCGGCTTCTGCGGGAGGAACATCGACCGTCTCCGGGTGCGGAGGGTGGCGATCGGCGCGGTCGGTGTCCAGTCGTGGTGGTATCGCTGGAGCAGGTTCGTGCAGCGCCGACCGTTGGCCGTCGGCATCGCCGGGGTGATCGTCCTCGGTGCGCTGGCCGCGCCGGTGGCATCGATGCGCCTCGGGTTCTCCGACGCCGGGAACCGGCCCACCGCCGACACCGCACGGCGCGCCCACGATCTGATCTCGACGGGATTCGGCCCGGGTCACAACGGACCGTTGTTCGTGGCGGTCGATCTGCCGGCGGATGAGGCCGCCGCCGAGCGCGTGCTCGTCGAGCTGGTCGACGCGTTCGCCGCGGACGCGGGTGTGGCCGATGTGCTCGACCCGATCGTCAACCCGGCGACCGGCGTCGCCTTGGTACGGGTGACGCCGACCACGTCGTTCCAGGACGAGGCCACGAGCGATCTCGTCCGACGGATCCGTGACGACGTGGCGCCTCCGGTCGTCGGGAACAGTGGTGCGACGGTGCTCGTCGGTGGTGCCGCGGCGGCCGTGATCGACTTCAGCGACGACCAGTCGCGACGTCTCGTGGTGTTCATCGCCGCCGTGCTCGCCGTCGCCTTCGTGCTGCTGTTGTTCGTCTACCGGAGCGTGCTCGTGCCGCTGAAGGCCGTGGTGATGAACCTGTTGTCGATCGGGGCCGCCTACGGCGTCGTCGTGGCCGTCTTCCAGTGGGGGTGGGGGGCCGGGTTGATCGGGGTCGAGCCGGCACCGATCGAGGCGTGGGTGCCGATGATGATGTTCGCCATCGTCTTCGGTCTCTCGATGGACTACGAGGTGTTCTTGCTGTCGCGCATCCGCGAGCGCTACTTCGCGACGGGTGACAACTCGACGGCAGTGGCCGACGGGCTCGCCCGGACCGCCCGGTTGATCACGGCGGCCGCGGCGATCATGGTGTTCGTGTTCGGCGCCTTCGTGCTGTCGGCCGACCGGGCACTCCAGCTCATCGGGTTCGGGCTGGCCGTCGCCGTCCTGCTGGATGCCACCGTGGTCAGGTTGCTGCTCGTCCCGGCCACCATGGAACTGCTCGGTGACCGCAACTGGTGGCTCCCGAATTGGCTCGAACGACGCCTGCCCGCCCGCCCCACTGCGCCGGCACCCTCCGTTCCGTCTGCTGCGATCGAGGCGATCCCGCCGATCGGCGCGGACAGTTCGGAACGGGAGGTGGACCGGGCCGGGGAGCGCACGCCCGTGTGATCGTCAGCGCAGCTCGTCGAGGGCGCGTCGGGTCGCACCCACGTAGCTGCCACCGAACTTGATGGCGTGCACGGTGAGCGGAGCGAGTTGGTGCAGCGGCACGCGACGCTCCCAGTCGTCGGCGAGCGGGAACTCCTCGGCGTAGGCGGCGAAGCACTCCCGGCCGTAGCCACCGAACAGGCGCATCATCGCCAGGTCGAACTCGCGGTGCCCACCGTGTGCCGCCGGATCGATCAACCAGCTCCGACCGGCACGGTCGACGAGACGGTTCCCGGCCCAGAGGTCGCCGTGCAGCCGGGCCGGCGCCTCGACCGGTCCGCCCAGTTCGTCGAGCCGGCCGGCGACGGCCTCCAGGTCGGCGATCGTGTCGTCGGGGAGGGCCCCGCTGTCGCGGGCGAGCCGGGCGAGCGGGAGGAGTCGACGCGTGGCGAAGAACTCGACCCATGAGCCGCACGGGTCGTTCGGCAGCGCCCGGCTCCCGGTCGTGCGCCGGTCCTCGCGCCCGAAGCTCGGCGCGCCGGCGCGGTGGAGATCGGCCAGCGCCCGCCCGAGGTCGGCCTCGGTCGCGGCGACCGGCCGTCCCTCCTCGATCCACTCCAGGAGAAGGGCCGGTGGGTCACCGTCGGACACGCCCAACACCCGGGGCACATCGATCACACCCGGCTCCAACAGCCAGGCGAGGCCCCACGCCTCGGTGGTGAAGAACCCGGGCGGTGGGTTCCGATGGGTCTTGGCGAACACCCGCCGTCCGTCGGCGAGTTCGAACCGGTACGACTCCGCCACGTCACCTCCGCCGAGCCGTGCATGCGACGTCACGGCCGTGCCCAGCTCGCCTTGCACCCAGTCGATCAAGGCGGCGACGCGGTCACGGGCCATCTCCCGAGGATCGCGCAACCGGGATCGCACGGTGCGGTTCATCGACGTCGTAGTGTCGGGTCATGCGGGTTCGGGCGATCGCCTCTCTCGCTCTCACCGTGGCGATGGCCGTGACTGGCACCGTCGTGTCGGCGGCCGAGTCCGGAGCGACCGACGACCGACGCGACGCCGATCGGTTCGAGATCCGCATCGTCGGCGGCACCGGGGTCCCGATCACGAGAGCGCCGTGGCAGGCCGCGATCCTGCTGAACGAGGGAGGTGGCCGGTACTCCCAGTTCTGCGGTGGCTCGATCATCGCGCTCGGTTGGGTCGTGACCGCCGCGCACTGCCTCGACGACGGCACCAACCCGATGCCCATGCCCGCAGAGCTTGCGATCGTCGTTGGGTACTCGAACTGGAAGACCGCGCCGATTTCGGAGGATCGACTCGTCGACCGGATCATCGTCCATCCAGCTTGGGATCCGTCCAACAACGAGAACGACATCGCCCTGCTGCAGCTGTCGCCGGCCACCCCGGTCGCCTTCGATGGGTCGACCCGCAAGTACGTACCACTTCCGCGCGCCGTCGGTGCAGATTGGCCCGCGACGGGTTCTGCGGCCGAGATCACGGGCTGGGGTCGACTGACCGAGGGTGGCAGTTCCACGGCTGAGCTCAACCTCGTCACCGTCGACGTGCTGACGAACCCCGGAGAGCAGCGGTGCGGAAGCTACCCGAAGTCGTGGTACTTCCCCGAGAAGATGCTGTGTGCGGGCGTCGAGGGCGGCGGTCGGGACACCTGCCACGGCGACAGCGGCGGCCCGCTGGTGGTGAAGTCATCGGGGGAGTGGGTACTCGCCGGGATCACCAGCTGGGGCGTGGGGTGCGCCCGAGCCTCCAATCCCGGGGTCTACACCCGGGTCACCAACTACGCGTCGTGGATCGCCACGACCGTGGATGCTTCCGAGCCGGGCGCGCCGACGTCGCCGTCGGCGGTCGTCGCCGACGGGAAGGCGATGGTCAGCTGGACGGCGCCGGATTCCGATGGCGGCATCCCGGTCTCGCGCTACACCGTGACCGGGTCGCCGTCGGGGAACTGTACGACGGTGACGGCGACGAGCTGCGTGGTGAGGGGCCTCGAGCACGGGACGTCGTACACGTTCACCGTCCGGGCCTCGAACGTCGCCGGGGACAGCCCGGTCTCCGCTCCCACCTCGGCGCCGCCGCCGGTTGCGGTGCCGCCGCCGGTTGCGGAGCCGCCGCCGGTTGCGGAACCGCCGCCGCCGGTTGCGGAGCC
>REDU01000010.1 GCA_007693335.1 Ilumatobacter sp.
GTGATCTCGTTCTTCGGGATGTCGAAGGTGATGTCACGAACGGCCGTGAACGAGCCGTACATCACCTGCATCGCCTCGATCGAGAACACGGCAGGAGCGCTGATCACCGCGGTGTCACCGGTGGGTGCGACGGTCATCTGGTGGTCGAGCATCGGTCTGGTCCCTGTCTCCTGCATGGTCGGGTTGTCCACGGGGTTCCTCCACATCGGGGGGCACGTCGGTCGGGCCCGGCTGGGGCCCGCACCGCCGAGATGCTAGGAGTCCGACGTGGAGTGCAGATGATGGTTGGGTGAACGGGAGGTGAACCACATCGGTCGTTCCGGAGAAGCTCGTCCTGTGGTTCTGGATCACAGCCCGAGGATGCTGATCGCGAAGACGAAGTAGATGATGAGACCGGTGGCATCGACCAGGGTGGTGATGACCGGGGCCGACACGACGGCCGGGTCGACCCCGACACGCTTGGCGAGCAGCGGGAGCGCGGACCCGGCGATGGTGGCCCATGTGCAGATGGTGACCAACGTGGCCGACACCACGAACGCGAGGTCGGGTTCGTAGATCACCGCGACCGGAACGAACACGACCGTGGCCAACATGAGACCGAGCAGCACCCCGACGCGAGTCTCTCGCCAGACGATTCGTGGGAGGTCGGTGAACCGGACCTCGCCGACCGCCATCGCCCTGATCACCACGGTGGACGCCTGGGCACCCGAGTTGCCGCCGGTGTCGATGAGCAGAGGGATGAACAGCGCGAGCACCACCGCTGATTCGAGGGTGTCCTCGAAGAACTGCAGCACGTTCACGGTCAGCGCGGCGGCGATGATGAGCACCAACAGCCACAGGCCGCGGGCGCGGGCGAGGCCGAAGGCGGACACCGCCAGATACGGCTTGTTCAGGGGCGCATGACCGCCGTGGAAGGCGAAGTCCTCGGTCTCCTCGATCTCGAGGATCTCCATGGCGTCGTCCACGGTGAGTACTCCCACGAGCCGCCGCTCGGAGTCCACCACCGGTAGCGCGATCAGACCGGCCTCACGCACGAGTCGGGCGGCGTCCTCCCGGTCGGTGTCGGTGGTGACCGAGTGGACCTCCGTGGTCATCAGCTCGCCGATCGTGGCGGACGGATCGGCCACGATCAGCGAGCGCAGCCCGGTCACGCCGATCAGTCGCCGCTGCTCGTCGAGCACCGGCAGTGCATAGATGGTCTCGGCGTCGAGGCCTTCGCGGCGGATCCGCTCGAGCGCCTGCTCGACCGTCAACGACGCACGCAGCGACACGTACTCGGGGCTCATGTACCGCCCGACGGAGTCCTCCGGATAGCCCATGAGCAGACCGGTGAGCCGGCGTTCGGTCGGGCTGAGCTGCTCGAGGAGGAGGCCGACCACCTTGGCGGGGAGCTCGTCGAAGAGTCGCACCCGGTCGTCGGGGTCGAGGTTCTCGACCAGGTGCAGCACGCGGTCGTCGCGCATCCCGTCGAGCACCTGCTGCTGATCGGACGGGTCGAGTGCCTCGAACACCTCGAGGGCGCGGTCGCGGGGCAGGACGCGGAACGCGATCGCGGTGTCGGACGGGTCGAGCCGCGACAGCTCGTCGGCGATCTCGAGGACACTGGAGTCTTCGAGCCGTTGGGTGAGGGCGGTCACGTCGCCGTTGTCGATGAGTTCTTCGATGGTGGTGAGGTCGGACATGGGGACGCCTTGTCGGGGGTCGTGCGGTCAGGGTCGAAGGTAGTCCGGCCCGGACGACATCAGAGCTCGGGTGACACCACGAGCACAATCAGCGCCAGGCCCCACACGTACGGGGTGAACACCCGGAACCGCGCGGCATGCAGGAGCGTGAGCACCATCCGGAGTGCGAACGCACCCACCACCGCCGCCACTGCGAAGCCGATGGCGAACTCCGGGATGCCGATGGTGATCGGCTCGCCGTCGCCGGCCACCAGCAGCCACTGCACGCCCGTGGCCGCGATGATGGTGGGGATCGCCAACACGAAGCTGAACTCCGCCGCGGTTCCCCGACGCAGGCCGAGCGCGAGCGCGGCGGCGATGGTCAACCCGCTCCGGCTCAGGCCCGGTACCAGCGCGATGGCCTGGGCGACACCGATCGCGGCGGCCATCGCCAGCCCGATCTGCGCGGTGTTGATCGTGCCGGTGCGGGCGACGTCGGTCCACCACAGCAGCCCGCCGGTGATCACGAGCATCAGCGCGATCACCGCAGGATTCGCGAACACCGACGGTGCGAGCTCCCTCACCGCCAGACCGAGGATGCCGGTGACGACCGTGGCCACGGCGATCAATCCCAGGAACCGCATCGCCGGCCCCCCGGTCCGCGGGCCGTCGCCGCGCGCCGAGCGCAGCTCGGAAGCGAGCCGGATCGAGCCGCCCCGGAGCCGCTGGCGCATCACGTACACGATCGAGGCCACCGTGCCGAGGTGCAGGACCAGGTCGAACAGGATCATCTCGGCCGACTCGGGTGCCGGCAGCTCGACCCCCCAGCTGTCGAGCAGGTGCTGCGCGAGCGCGAGGTGGCTGGTGGACGACACGGGCACGAACATGAACACGCCCTGGATCACCGCCAGCCCGGCCGCGACGAGGATCGCCATCAGTCTCGTCGCGCCGGGTCGGGTACGGTCGCCCCCGTGGATCTCGCCGAGCTGCAGGACGTGATCGAGCGCACGTACGGGGCGCGTGATCGCCAGCGTGGGGTGCCGTCGTCGGTGGCGTGGCTCGCCGAGGAGGTGGGCGAGCTGGCGCAGGCGGTGCGCAAGAAGGGCCGGGCCGAGCAGGCGCACGAGTTCGCCGATGTGCTGGCCTGGGTGGCGTCGCTGGCGAACCAGATGGACATCGACCTCGCCGCGGCCGTCGAGCGGTACGCCTCGGGCTGCCCGCGGTGTGCGGCCATCCCCTGCGGGTGCACCTGAGCGATCACCCGGTGAGGAACAGTTCGGCGATCTGTACGGCGTTGAGCGCCGCGCCCTTGCGGAGGTTGTCGTTGCTGACGAACAGGGCGAGGCCCCGACCGTCGGGCACCCCGGGGTCGGTGCGGATCCGGCCCACGTAACTCGGATCGCGGCCGGCCGCGTGCAGCGGGTTGGGGATGTCGGCCAGCGCCACCCCCGGCGCACCGGCGAGCAGCTCGGTGGCCCGCTCGACCGAGATGGGACGCTCGAACTCGGCATTGATCGACAGCGAGTGACCGGTGAACACCGGCACCCGTACGCACGTGCCCGACACGAGCAGATCGGCGATGTCGAGGATCTTGCGGCTCTCGTTGCGGAGCTTCTGCTCCTCGTCGGTCTCGAACGAGCCGTCGTCGACGATGCTTCCGGCGAGGGCCACCACGTTGAACGCGATCGGCTCCGCGAACTTCTCGGGTGCGGGGAACTCGACGGCGGAGCCGTCGTGGGTGAGCTCGGCGCCACGGTCGACCACCTGGCGGGCCTGCTTGTCGAGCTCGTCCACCCCGGCCAGACCCCCGCCCGACACCGCCTGGTACGTACTGGCGATCAGCCTGACGAGACCGGCCTCGTCGTGCAGCGGCTTGAGCACCGGCATCGCGGCCATGGTCGTGCAGTTCGGGTTGGCGATGATGCCCTTCGGCGCCTGCCGTGCGGCGTCGGGGTTGACCTCGGACACCACGAGCGGCACGTCGGGATCCATCCGGAACGC
>REDU01000009.1 GCA_007693335.1 Ilumatobacter sp.
CGTCGAGCGTGAGGCCATCTCGATCCGCAAGCCGCCGCAGCGCATCCCGGGTCTCGGTCGAGACCTTGATGGTAGTCGTTCCCGGCATACCGTGGAGTATACCATCGCCGGAGCTGACGGCTGAGCCACCTGCGTCATCAACGGCCCGACGCTGACGCCAAGTTTCGATCGAATGAGTATGTCGCGGGTGTCTCCACCGAGCTGCTGGGCCTGAAGCCGCCGCTTCGTGCGACCAGTCTCGTTCAGGTTGATCGAGCCGCCGCCACAACTGATCCGATCCGAAGTGATCGAGTTCATCGAGCAGCGCGAACGAAGACTGCCAGGATGGGACGATGCCACCGATGGCCCCAAACCGACGTCAGCCGTGGGATCTGACCGACGACGACGTGAGCGCAGCGATCGCCCGGATCAGCAAGCACGACGAGGAGCTCGCCCGTGAGGCCCAGCACGTCTACGACACGCTGACGTGGGGTGAAGGTCCCGGCCAGCTCCGCCGTGCCGGGGTGCAGGACTGGCTCTGGTACCGGGTGCCGACCAAGTACATGACTGACGAGGCCGGCTACATGGGTCGTCTCGCCGACACGGCCGCCGTCCTGTTCGACGAGCTCGGCCTCGACGGCTATGCCGAGGTGTGCCGTGATGAGCGGACGGCGGCCGTCCATGCCGCGTTCGACCGATCCGACGCGGAGGGCCTCGAGGCCATGCGCAAGGCACGTGACGCGTCGGGGATCGAGCCGCCGGATCTCGACGACTTCGTGTGGGGGCAGACGATGGGTATGGAGGAGGCGACCGCCCACGCGACCGTCGAGGACGCGCTGGAGACCGCCCTCGACTCGGGCGACCTCGTGGTCGGCGGACGGGCGTGGCGCGCACGCCAGCGAGCAATCACCGCGGCCGCCTTGGACGGGAGACATCCGATCGAGCCTGGGCAGTCGTGGCGCACCGCCGTGGTCACCGAACGGATCGGCGATTGGGTCCGCAACGGGTCGATGCGCTCTGACCGAGTCGGTCGGCGTCGAGCCGACATCGCCAACCGGCTGCTGCACCCGATCGACCCTCCTCCGAACCTCACCGAGCACATGGCGCCCGCCACCCGGCTCCTGGACCTTCTCGGCGACCACCAGCCACTCACCCAGGCCGGCTACCTGAACCGGGCCTTCGTGGTCCGGGTCCACGAGCAACGCCCGTGGGAGGACCCGCTCCGCACCCGAAGGACGCCGCGCTCGGAGACCGACGAGATCGTGCTCCATCGGTTGCGCGGGTGGTTGGAGTGTGCCGGCGCGCTGCGCAAGCGCGGCAAGGTTCTGCGCCGCACCGAGCGCGGCACAGCGATGACGAACGACCCGCTGCTCGCGTGGGCGACGCTCATCCACAGCGTCGCGCCGGAGGGCTGGGACCGGTTCGTGATCGACGACGCGGCGGAAATTCTGATCGAGCGCGGCGGCGCACCGGTGGCGACGGGCGACCTGTTCGACGAGATCGCCACCGATGCCGCCGATCTGGGGTGGCGGACGACCGACGGCGGCGCGCAGCGAGCGCCCTCGGTCGACGATGTCCGCCGGGCCTTCCACAACTCGTGGGCTCTGCTCGACCTGTTCGGCTTCGCCAGCGAGCACGGGGACTGGCGCGACCGCGCCGTCTCGGTCCCTCCGGCGGGCGAATCGACGCTGCTGGCGATGCTGCGCGCCGGGGCGGCTGGGCCGAAGTCACGGCCGTGGTGAGCGATGCGACACCGAAGCGGGTCCAGCGGTTCGGACCCGAGGTCTGGGAGCGGCGGGCTGGTCTCGACTGGTCGTTGTGGGATCTATGGTTCTGCGTCGTGGCGGTGCGCGACCACGACGGTGACTTCGACGCCCTCGCCGAGGTGTTCGTCGAGGCCATCCGCAAGCCGACGTACGGCAACGGCGAGCAGGGCGAGGCGAAACTCAGCCATCTCCACGACCTCTGCACCCGACTCGACGACGCCGGTCTGAGCGCGTCGGACCTGGCCAGCAACGACGTGCTCGCCGACAAGCGGATCACGAGTCGCGCCCGCGACAAGGTGACCGGTCAGACCTCGCTCGAAGGCCGCGCCTGCACGCCAGCGATGCTCGACACACCCCGACGCCAGCTCGAGCGTCGGGCTCGGAGCGGGCACTGGTCGTCCTTCCCGTCGGATCCGGCGCCGTTCTTCGAGCAGTTCAGGCCGACGGTCGAGCGCAAGGACTTCGTGTCGAAGGGCAAGACCTTCGCGATTGCGTCGCGACTGGACAAGCGCCTCGGAGAGCTCGATGGACCGCGCCGCACCCTTTCTGATCGCCTCGCTCTCTACCGGGCCTTTCACACAGCCGGCCTGGAGCTGGCCGGTGCGGCCGATGACAGCTACGGCAACATCGGCGCAGTGCGCGCCGCTGCCTGGACCACCTACATCGCCATCGACTGGCGGGCGACCGGGATGGATCGGGCTGCCTATTGGCAGGACCTGTGCGAGCTGAGAGTCTGGGAACCCTACGGCCTCGACTTCCGGGCTGAACAGGCCTGGTTCGGCTCAGCCCCCAGCGACGACATGCCTGTCATCGAGTCGATCCTCGTGGACCTCGAAACCGAGCACCGAAACGCCGTGCTCGACTACCAAGCAGATGAGGCCCTCGAGGCCCTCGCCGACCTCTACGTCTCCACCCGATCCCGCGACCGCTACCTGATGGCGGCGCGCCGCCTCGGTTCCCGCGCCTGGCGACCGGTCGAAGCAATGGCACGCGACCAGCTCGCGGCCGATGACCGAGCCGGAGCCGTCGCTGTGTTCAGAGCCGCCGATCAGCCGGGGCTTCACCGGGAGCACCTCCAAAGGCTGTGTCTCTCGCTCACCGGGGTCGACCTCACACATGACGACAGCTCTGAGTGATGAGACCCGATGACGACGAGCCACTGCGAGATCGACGAGCGAAGTGGGGCCAACGATGATCGTCCCGTCCTGGCAGCAGACCATGATCGACCTCCACGAAGCCCAGACCCCCGAACAGCTCTGGATCGTGTTGCTCGTCCCCCACGGCATCCGCAGCTCCTCGGTATGGGAAGAGCCCTACCTCCTGTTCAGACGCTTCCACCTCGAAGACCCCAGCGACGCAGCGACCACGGCTCTCCTGCTCTGCACCGACTACCGGTGGCGCAAGGCGACGCACCACTTGGTCCACGAGCTCGCCGGCTCAGGACTCCTCGACGACGACGCCCTCGACCAGCTCGCCGAGTGGTTCACGGCCGCACACCTGGGGGTGTGGGTGCCCCGGCACCTGTTCGCCGAAGCGCCGGTCGTCTTCGCCTCATCGCCTACCGACGACGCAACGCTCGCCGTCGAACTGCCGCCAACGGGGCGGACTCCTCCCCGTTCCGGCCGACGGCGCAGCGTTGATCTGGTGCGCGTGCCTCGGTCGGTGTGGCCTCCGCTGCGCCGCTGGGCTGCAACCCGTCACGTGCGATCCGAGCTGACGAGTTGGCGCGACCTCATCGAGGCCGCTACCAGGTTGCCGAGCCGAGACGCCGCGATGATCGTGGCGGGCGTCATGGACGCTGTCGACACGATCGCCGAGGTCGAGCGCGCCGCGGCGATCGAGATGGGCCTGACGTCGGGCTCGGGTGTCGTCCGCCTCGCCGCGCTACC
>REDU01000129.1 GCA_007693335.1 Ilumatobacter sp.
GCGCCCTGTTGTCGTTCCCACACGCACCCGGGTGGCCGGCCGATCTGCTCGGCGAACACCTCCGCAGCGGCCCTCTCGGGCCACCCGTGCCGTTCGAACACGAGCTGAGCGACCACGCCTACGTGGTCTGGCTCGCGCTGCTCGACCATGAGCTCGAGACCGCGTTGCGCTCGGCACTCGATCGGATCCCCTTCAGCGACAGCCGCGTCTCACCCGCTGACGTCGAACGGCTGCTCGCCGAGGGCCGAACCAGCGGCCACCTCTCGTGGCAGGTCACCGTGAACCACGCTCTGTGGCCCGATGTCGACCTCGGGCTCAGCACCGAGTCGATCACCCAGGGTCTCGCCGATCTCGTCGAGGCCGGCATCCTGTTGCACGACCCCGATGGCGGCCACCGCTGGAGTGGCACCGCAGCCGAGCTGGTCCAGCGGCTCGTTCCGGTCGCCCGCTGGGCCGCGGTGGCGCTGACGTCACGCGACCTCGGTGGAGAGCTCAGTGTGGCCCGCGTCGCGGTGCGTCGCGGGCGCGGTGTGTTACTCCTCGAAGACCGCCGTCTCGGAGGCGACACCGTGCGTCTACGATCGATCAGCGACGACGACCTCGAACTCACCCTGCTCCGGTTGGCCCATGGCGAGGCACTCGTCACCGGCTGAGCGCAGACGAACCACTGCACGGCATCCGATCTTCGGATGGAGCGCAGCGCGGCCGTCGGTGGTGATCGGGTCCGTACCATCGTGGCCATGAGAGTCTTCTTCACCGGAGGCAGCGGCAAGGCGGGTCGACATGCGATCGCTCATCTCGTCGAGAAGGGACACCGGGTCGTCAATGCCGACCTCGTACCGCTCGGTCACCCCGGTGTCGGCGATCTGCGCATCGATCTGACCGACGCCGGGCAGGTCTTCGATGCACTCTCGGCGTACGCCGGCTTCGACGAGCTCGAGGCCGGCACCGGCGTGCCCACCTACGACGCCGTCGTCCACTTCGCCGCGATTCCAGCGATCCTCGTTCGCCCCGACAACGAGACGTTCCGGATCAACGCTCTCAGCACCTACAACGTCATCGATGCCGCGACGAAGTCGGGGATCGGCAAGGTGATCTTCGCGAGCTCCGAGACGACGTACGGGATCTGCTTCGCTGACGGTGAGGTCGAGCCCGAGTACGTGCCGGTCGACGAGGAACACCCGACGGTCCCCCACGACAGCTACGCGATGTCGAAGGTCGTCAACGAGGTCACGGCACGATCGTTCCAGGCTCGCACCGGTATCGACATCTACGGGCTGCGCATCAACAACGTGATCGAACCGCACGAGTACCAGACGAAGTTCCCTGCGTTCGTGGCCGAGCCCGGCCTGCGACGTCGGAACATCTTCGCCTACATCGATGCTCGCGACCTCGGCCACATGGTGGACTGCTGCTTGCGCACCGATGGCCTCGGTTACGAGATCTTCAACGTCGCGAACGACGATTCGTCAGTCGCGATCACCAGCAACGAGGTGTACGAGCGGTTCTACGCCGGTGTGCCGCGCCGGCGCGACATGGGTCGTCACGAGACGTTCTATGCCAACGACAAGGCCAAGCGACTCGTCGGATTCGCGCCGCGCTATTCGTGGCGGGACGAACTCGCCTGAGCACCAGGCTCCGGCCGGTCGTCTCGCGACGGGCGCACCAACGCTGCCAGAAGTGCGGGGATGGTCGCGGCGCCGAGTGCCACGGAGCGGTCGATACCGGCGGCCAGAACGCCGAACAGGCTGGGCCCCACGATGAACCCGACCGCGATGAACACGATGACGAGCGTGAAGCCCGTCGTGGGGCGATCGTGGAAGACCTGCTGGCTCCATATCGCCACGAGGGCGAACCCGGTGGTGAAACCCACCCCGAACAGCGCAGCCGACCCCAGCGCGACGGCCAAGGAGCCGGGAGCGACGAGCAGCATCAGAGTTGATCCGCCCAGCAGGACGAGCATCACCGCCAGTGGTCCGCGAAGCCCGTACCGGTCGGCGAACCCGCCGCCGAACGAACCGACGCTCGCACCGGCGAGGCCGAGGGTCGCCCACATCGCCGGACCGGTCCAGCTGGCCAGCCCAGCGTCTTGGGCCGTGTCAGGCGCGTACGCGAAGTAGGCGCCGGATGTGATCGACACCCCCAGCGCGACGATGAGCAGGCGCACCGTTCGGGGGTTGAAGAACCATCCGAGACGGGGTCGTCCATGGTCGGGGCTCGAACGAACCGGGGCTGGTGACACCACCCTCCAGGCCGCCGAGGCCGCCACCAGCCCGACCACGGCGAACCCCAACCACGCGGCCCGCCAGCGGTCACCGGCCGCCAGTACGAGGACGCTGGCGACCACCAGGCCGACCGGAGAGCCGGCATTGACCAGGGCCAGGGCACGCTGGCCACCAGACGACGGGACCTGGTTGTCGACCGCGTCCGAGAACGGCCCCCACGCCCCGCCAGCGCTCGTGCCCGCCACGATGACTCCCACCGCCAGCAGGATCGGTCCGGGGGCAGACGCCGTCACCGCTGCGCCGACCGCCAGCAGGAGACAGCCGGACACCACCGGTACGCGAGGCCCGAAACGGGCGGCGAGGACACCGGCCACCACGGTGGTCACCAAGTAGCCGGCCTGTGCTGCGCTGGCGTAGAAACCCAGCACGTCCAGTGACAGGCCGAACTCCTCCCGGAAGGTCGGCACGAACAACCCGTACGCCTGGCGGCCGATGCCGTACGTCGCTGCGAGTGCCAACAGTCCGGCGCCCCCCACGCGGGAGGTCTGGCTGAACTGCATGCCGGGGCCCCCTCAGATCCGGCACGGTGCGCCCTCGACCGCCCGCTCCATGGACGAGCCCATCCGATGACTCCGATCGTCCCCGACAAGGGCATCGAGCAACGGGAAGATCGATCGCTCCGCGATCATCAGGTGGTGTTCGAGCCGAGAGAGGTCCGACATCTCGCGCGCCTCCGCGCCAGCCGACAGCCCGAGTGGTGACGGGATCGTGCGTTCGGCGGACTCGTGCAGCGCCAGTCTGGAGCGGACGGGCGCGTCGGACATACCTGATCGGGTACCCCGTACCGAGGCCTCGCAGACATCGGGTGGCTCCACTCCGAACCGTCACCGCCGGCTTTGGTACGAGGCACCGCCGGGTTTGGTGCGGGGCCCCGCCGGGAATCGTGTGGCATGTTCGTCTCGGAGAGCAGCGACGGCGCACAGTGACACCTCGTCGACGTGGAGTCCGCACTCGATCGCACACTCCTCGGCGGCGATGCGACCCGCCCGTCCGAGCGCGAGCATGAACTCGATGTGAGTCTCGTACGGAAACCGCCGAACCCGAGTGACACGAACCTGGACGACACGATGTTCTCGACCGCCAGACACACCCTCGACCGCTTGGTCGACCAGACCCCAGACGAGCGGAACCGCGTGGTCGACGCTGCCCGGGCGGCGAGCATCGTCGTGGTCGTGATCTGGCACTGGTCACTCTCGATCACGCATCGGGACGAGACCGGAGCCCTCGTCAACCCGAATCCGATCGACGACATCCCCGGGGCCTGGCTGGCGACCTGGGTGCTGCAGGTACTACCGGTGTTCTTCGTGGTGGGCGGCTATGCGAATGGCGCCGCATGGACCTCGGCGCGCGCCGACGGCGAGGGTGCGCTCGCCTTCGTGAGACGAAGGACGCAACGCCTCCTGCAGCCCGTACTGGCCTTCGTCGTGGTCTGGGTCGCGATCGACCTCACCGCACGGCGCTGGCTCGACGGGTACCGCCCTGCGCTCGACCAGTTCGCCATCGTGTTCAACCCGCTCTGGTTCATCGGGGCCTACCTCATCGTGGTGGCGCTCGTGCCGGTCACGGCCTCCGCTCACGGACGCTGGCCACATGCGACGTTGGCGGCCATCGCCGTCGCCGTGGTCACCACCGATCTCGTACGGTTCGGCCTCGATTTCGACACCGTCGGCTGGATCAACCTCGTGCTCGTGTGGGTGTTGGTCCACCAGTTCGGCTATCTCTGGCACGACAGCTCGTTGACGGTCTCACGCTCGCAGGCACTCGGGATCGCGGGCCTGGGACTGCTCGGTCTGACGGCGATGACCGCACTCGACGTGTATCCGCGTTCGCTGGTGGCCACGGCCGAAACCGACATCAGCCATCTCAACCCGCCCACGCTGGTCATCCCCCTGGCCGCTCTCCTCCAGCTCGGCCTGATCCTGCTCATCCGGCCGTGGCTCGAGCGCGTCCTCCGCCGGCGACCCGTGTGGACTGCGGTGGTCGCGCTGAACGCCGTCATCATGACCGTGTTCCTCTGGCACATGACGGCGCTGCTCATCGCCATCTTCGTGTTCGAGGCAGCCGGCGGGACACTGGGTGACGAATTCACCGCGAGCTGGTTGGCCACCCGTCCCCTCTGGTTGATCGGGCCAGCGATCGTGCTGGTCCCGCTCGTCGCCGTCTTCGCGGTCTTCGAGGTCGGCCGCCGGGCGTCATGAGGGTCTCCGGGGACCGGTGGACGGGACCGGTGGACGGGACCGGTGGACGGGACCGGTGGACGGTCAGGATCCCATGAGCACCTCGACCTCGGGTTCGTGCTCGAAGCCATCGAGCAGACCCAGCCCGTCGCCGCTCCAGAACCGACCCGGGTCGTACCAGTTGGCCGGACGGTCGGCCGGCAGCAGCCCCATCCGGATGTACGTGGAGGCGACCACCTCGGCGCAGTACGCCGTCTCCATCCCGGTGTCACGCCGGGCGCGCCCCACCAGCCACCGGCGAGCCATGCTCGCGGTTCCGGGGAAGCCACGACCGTCGGTTTCCTCGATCGTCTCGAGCAGCAGCCGTTCGTGCCGGTCGGTCAGATCCGGCGAGATCGCCCGCACCCACACCCGGTTCCCCAGGTCGTGCCAGCGTCGAGCCGCCGCGTCGAGCCGGTTGAGCTGGGTGCCGCGCACGTGAGCCGCCGACCAGACGTCGACCAGTTTGCGATCGAGCGCCGCATGCCAGATCAACGGCGGCAGATCGTCGATCACCACGGCGATGCCCACGTGGTTGATCGGCGAGTTCGTGGCGACGTGGATCGCCCGGTCGGCCACGGTCCGGCCCCGGAAGAGCCAGAGATCACCGGTGCGGGCGAGGGAGAGTGCTTCGTCGAGGGGCACCGGGGCAGACGTCACCGCCCCTACGATAGGAGCCGTGCGGTGGTGGAAGTGGGTGGGTCTCGGAGCGTTGGCCACCGTTGCGGTGGCCGGCACCGGTGCGGTCGTGGTGCGGCAGCGGCGGTCGTGGGTCGAGACCGAGGACGCCGAGATCGCCGATCGCCTCCGCCAGCGGCTCGCCGATCTCCGGTCGACCGACTGATGACGGTGGTCTGAGGCGACCGAACCACGCTCGACACGATCATCGCCCGGCCCGGGGTCCCCGCTCGACACGGTGGCATACTCGAGGTTGGTCGAGAATGATTCCTGAACGGGGCGACGCCCACACCCAGCCCGACGACGGGAGCGACACCGGGCCCCGCACCAGGGCGACCGGGTCCGACGCTGACGTGAGCGGGCACGACGGGGGCCGGCGTCGCCGGATCGTGATCGGGTTGGCCCTGTTCTTCTTCTCGGGAGCAGCGGCGCTCGTCTACCAGGTGCTCTGGGTGCGTGAGCTCCGTCTGCTGTTCGGCAGCACCGCCGAGTCAGCGGCGATCGCGATCGCCATCTTCTTCGCGGGAATCGCCGCCGGAGGGTCCTTCTGGGGTCGACGCATGGGGCGATCCCCCGATCCGCTCCGCACCTTCGGACGGTTGGAGATCGGCGTTGCCATCGCGGCACTCGGTCACTTCGCGGTGGTCGGTGTCTATCACCGGCTCTACCCGACCCTCTACGCCTGGTTCGGTGAGCTCGGGTGGGGCGACACCGTGCTCAAGGCGGCGGTGGCGGTCACGTTGCTGTTCCCCGCTGCGTTCCTGATGGGCGGCACCCTGCCGGCCATGGGCGAGCACCTGATCGAGCGACGCGGCGGGCGGACCCTCGCGGCCACCGGCACCACCGTCTACGCCGTGAACACGCTCGGCTCTGCCACCGGTGCACTCGCCGCTGGTTTCGTGCTCCCCCAGGTGCTCGGTTACCGGTGGGCCTACCTCGCGGCGATCGGCACCGATCTCGCCGTGGGCGTGATCGCCGTGGTGTCGGCGGCAGGCGCGTGGCGTCAGGCACGCGAGACGACCGACCAGCCGACCACGCCGGCTCCGGTTGCCGTCGTGACCGTGCGCGCCCTCGTCCCGACCTGGCTGATCTGGGTGATCGCGGCGGCGTCGGGTGTCACCACGCTGTCGATCGAGATCATCTGGACCCGGCTGTTCTCCCAGGTGCTCCAGAACTCGGCGTACACCTACTCCGTCGTGCTCACCACGTTCCTGCTCGCGCTCTCCGTCGGCGCGCTCGTGGCCGGCCGCCTCGCTCGATCGACACTCGCTCCGACTCGCGTCCTGCTCGGGTTGCTCGTTGCCGCCGGGGTGGCCACGGCCCTGTCACCACTCGTGTTCCATCGGGTCACCGCAGGGGTCACCTACGTGGGCGACGACCTCGCCTGGGGCCCCTACCTCGCGCTCGTGAGCGGCATCGCGCTGGTCGCCATGGGAGTGCCGGCCGTGGTCCTCGGGGCCGTGTTGCCGTACCTGCTCAGGATGCTCGGCCACCTCCACCACTCCCCCGGCGGGGTGATCGGTCGGCTGGTGGCCGCCAACACCACCGGCGCCATCGTCGGCTCGCTCGCGGGCGGTTTCGTCGTGCTCCCCCTGTTCGGCCCCTGGCGCGGTCTGCTCGTGCTGGCCGCCGCCTACCCCGTACTGGCGATCCTGACCTGGGCGACGGCCGCAACGGCGCCCCAGTCTCCCGCCCCGGCACGACGCAGTCTCAGGTTCGCGAGCGGATCGGTGCTCGCCCTCGTGGTCGGTCTCGCCGCGGTCACTGCACCGGTCGACAACCTGGTGGACGCCGGCGTGCTGCGCGAGGGCGAGGTGATGATCGAGTCACGGCACGGCCCGCAGGCGAACGTGGCCGTGATCGGCATCGACGACGATCTCGCCATCCGCGTCAACACCACCTACACCCTGGGTGGCACGCGCGGACTCAACACCGAGCGCGACCAGGCGCTCGTGCCGCTCCTCATTCATCCGAACCCCCGCTCGGTGTTCTTCCTCGGGATGGGCACCGGGCTCACCGCGGGGGCGTCGTTGTCGCTCCCGCTCGAGCGCGTCGTCGTGTGCGAGTTGATCGACGACGTGGTCGCGCTGTCGCGTGCCCATTTCGGGAACTTCACCAACGGGCTCTTCGACGACCCCCGGGTCACCATCATCAGCGAGGACGGCCGCAACTGCCTCGCCCGCAGCCGCGACCGCCACGACGTCATCATCAGCGACCTGTTCGTGCCCTGGGAGGCCGGCACGGGCTACCTCTACACCCAGGAGCACTACGAGATGTCGGCCACCCGACTGGAGCCCGGCGGTGTCTACGTGCAGTGGATCCCGCTCTACCAGGTGTCCGATCAGGAGCTCGGCATCATCGCCCGCACCATGGACGAGGTGTTCGACGAGGTCGTGGCCTGGCGCGGCGACCTGTTCCCGAGCCGATCGGCGCTGGCACTGGTGGGCCACCTCGACGCCACCCCGCTCGACCCCGATGTCGTACCACGAGCCGCACGCACGATCCCGACCGCGCCGGTCCGATCCGACGAACAGCTGACCTCCATGCTCCTGCGGCTCTACGCAGGCAACATCACCCGCAGCGGCGTCTTCGCCGACCGGCAGATCAACACCGACACCCGCCCACTCATCGAACAGCTGACGCCACGCACCCACCGCGAGGTGCGCGCCGGTCGGGAGTCGTTCGTGGTGGCCGAGCAGCGCGAACGGTTCTACGCCGACCTCGCCGAAGCGCTTCCCCCCGAGGACGATCCCCACCTGGCCGGGCTCGAACCGTGGCAACTCGACGCAGTCAGGAGTGGACGGATCTACTCGCAGTACCGGCTGGCCGACTTCCGCGACTCACCGGAGGCGCGCGACCTGTTCACGGAGTTCGAGCAGCTCGCTCCGGCACGAGCGACCCGCGATCTGTCGCCGGCGAGGACCCTGCTCCCCCGAGCGCTGGCCGGACCGGCGCGCACTCCGTGAACCGACAGCGATTCATCGATCGTGCCCGTCACCGGTGGGGACACCCCGGATCGCGCCCGGACCGAAGGTGGTGGCGCAGCTGCGGCACCAGAAGCCCTGCTCGAGCTCGGTGCCACAGGGTGCGTGCACGAGCCTGGTGGTCGGTGCGCCGGTGGCCATGTGCTCGTCGCCCCACCGGACCAGGGCGACGATGGCCGGCGACAGCGCGATGCCCGACGGTGTGAGTCGATACTCGTAGCGCGGCGGGCGTTCCTGGTACAGCTCCTTGGTCATCAACCCCGCCGCGACGAGCTTGCGCAATCGGGCCGTGAGGATCGGTCGGGCGATGCCGAGATCGTTGCAGAAGTCGTCGAAGCGACGGATCCCCCGGAACGACGCCCGCAGCACCAGGATCGTCCAACGATCGCCCACCAGTGACAACGTCTTCTCGATCGTGCTGCGCTCCCCAGCATCGTCACCCGTCCCGACCGGGGGCGGGTCCTGATCGGGGTGCTGCACGCTCACGCCTCCAGTCTCTCGCGAGACGAGGCCCGACCCGCGCCAGGTGTAAGTGTTGAAACAGAACTCACTGTGCTACGTTCCGGCGGTGACCGAACACTGGAACGACCGCACGCTGCTGTCCACCGAGCTCGAGACGTTGATGTCGAGCGCTCGAAGTGTCCGTGACGAGAGCGTCGGGACGCGGGTGACCTACTCGCCCAAGGTGTTCATCCCCTTGACGCAGCTCTGCCGCGACACGTGCGGGTACTGCACGTTCGCTCAGCCCCCCGCACGTGTACCCGCCCCGTACCTGTCGATCGAGGAGGTCCTCGGGATCGCCCGACGCGGCGCCCGAGCAGGGTGCCACGAAGCGCTGTTCACCCTCGGCGAACGCCCGGAGCTGCGCTATCCCCAGGCTGCCGACTGGCTGCGCGAGCGCGGCCACACCTCGACCGTCGACTACCTTGCTGCGGCCGCCCGAGCGGTGCTCGACGAGACCGGCCTGCTGCCCCACGCGAACGCGGGGGCGCTGCACGCCGACGAGCTGGCCCAGCTCCGACCGGTCTCGGTGAGCCAGGGCATGATGCTCGAGACGCTCAACGGCACGCTCGAGTGCCACCGGGGTGCCCCCGACAAGGAGCCCGCTCGTCGGCTGGCCACGCTCGAAGCCGCCGGCGAGCTCGCGATCCCGTTCACCACCGGCATCCTCGTCGGCATCGGTGAGAGTCGACAGGACCGCCTCGACGCCCTCAGGGCCATCGCCGCCAGCCACATCCGTCACGGGCACGTGCAGGAGGTGATCGTCCAGAACTTCCTCCCCAAACCGGTCTCGGGCATGCGGAACGCGCCCGCCTGCCCATCGGAGGACCTGCTGTGGTCGATCGCCGCGGCGCGGCTCGTGCTGCCACCCGACGTGCACCTGCAGGCCCCACCGAACCTGACCGACGACTTCGGCAGCCTGCTGGCGGCGGGTATCGACGATTGGGGCGGCGTCTCCCCGGTGACCGCCGATCACGTCAACCCCGAACGGCCGTGGCCCGACCTCGAGCGGCTCCGTGACGTGACCGACGCCGCCGGTCACGTGCTGGCACCACGCCTCACCGTCTACCCGGAATTCGCTCGCCGGCCCGAGCGGTGGCTCGACCCCGCAGTCCGGTTCGGCGTGCTCGACCGGGCCGATGCGGAGTCGTTGGGCCGCGACGATCCCGGGGCCCACTTCCCCGAACGCGTGTCGGGCACGCGTGACACCGGTGACGGCGCCGAGGTCATCCTCGTCGGACATCGCTCGACCGCCTGGTACTCGGGCGCATCGGAGTCTCCTCCGGCGCTGGTACCCGCTCCGATCGGTCCGATCCGGGGCCAGGTGGCCGAGGTGCTCACCGGACTGGAGCTCGGGCAGGAACCGGGCATCTCCGAGTTGGTGGCGTTGTTCGGCGCTCGCGGCAACGAGGTCACCGCCGTGGCCGCTGCAGCCGACGCGGCGCGCGCCGCCACCGTCGGCGACACCGTCACATGGGTCCACAACCGCAACATCAACTACACGAACGTCTGCACCTTCAAGTGCCGGTTCTGCGGCTTCTCCAAAGGACCGCTCTCGCTGAACCTGCGCGGCAACCCGTACCTGCTCACCCTCGACGACATCGCCGCCCGCGCCGCCGAGGCCCAGGCGCTCGGCGCCACCGAGGTGACGCTGCAGGGCGGCATCCACCCCGACTTCGACGGTGACTACTACATCGACGTCTGCCGGGCGGTCGCAGCGGCCGCACCCGGGATCCACATCCACGGGTTCACCGCGCTCGAGGTCACCGAGGGCGCGAAGCGACTCGGCGAACCGCTGGAGACCTACCTCGGTCGTCTCATCGACGTGGGCCTCCGCTCGCTCCCGGGTACGGCCGCCGAGATCCTCGACGACGGGATCCGCTCGGTGCTGTGCCCCGACAAGGTCACCACCGAGGAATGGCTCCACGCCCACGAGACGGCCCATGGCGTCGGCCTCGCGTCGAACGTGACCATCATGTTCGGCTCGGTCGAAGCACCGGTGCACTGGGCGCGCCACCTGGTCGTGACCCGTGAGCTCCAGAAGCGCACCGGTGGGTTCACCGAGTTCGTGCCGCTCCCGTTCGTGCACATGGCCTCGCCGATCTACCTCCAGCGCAAGGCGCGGCGCGGCCCGACGTTCCGCGAGACGTTGCTGATGCACGCCGTCGCTCGCCTCGCCTATCGGGGGCACATCGACAACATCCAGGCATCGTGGGTCAAGATCGGTGTGCCCGGGGTGCGCCAACTGCTCCGTGCCGGCGTGAACGACCTGGGCGGCACGCTGATGAACGAGAACATCTCGCGCGCCGCGGGTGCCACCCACGGCCAGGGTCTCGAACCGGACGACTTCGCCGAGATCGTCGCGCCACTCGATCGACCCCTCGCCCAGCGAACGACCGTGTACCGACACACCGCGAGCGTCACCTGACGCTGTCCACGGGGTCCTGGCCGTGCGGGGACTCGGACCCCGGATCTCCAGATCCTCTGAGCGGGAATGGCCACCACATCGTGCCGGGTTCCCGGATCACGGTGCCCGACATCTCGAGGTGATGCCGGGTACCGCCAATCGCGACCAGAGGAGTTCTCATGACCGATCACCGTTCCCCACTCGTCCTCCGATCGAACGAGGACGCGCCGGGCGACGCCGGGGAGCGCCTCGCTGAGGTGGACGACGTCTTCTCGGGCCACATCTGGGCCGTTCCGCAGCGGACCTGAGCCGGCAACGACGTGACCAGACTGCACCTCGCAGCCATCGCTGCGGTCGGGCTGCTCGTCACGGCGGGCGTGGTGGTCGCGACGAGGGGCTCTGCTGACGACTCGCTCCCCGAGGAGATCCCAGCGGCGGCCAGCGGGGCCATCAGTCCGGTCACTTCGGTGCCCGTGCCCGAGTACCGCGATGCGATCACCCGCTACATCGATCGGCTCGCCCGCGAACCCCGACCGGTCGAGCGCTCGGCCCTTCCGCCGCGGCACATGGACGTCGAGGTCTTCCCGACCTCGCTCGTGCCGCGCGATCGCATCGTGTCGGGGGGCCCGCCACCGGACGGGATCCCATCGATCGACTCCCCCCGGTTCGAGTCGGTTGCCGATGTCGACTGGATCGACGATCGCGAGCCGGTGCTCGTGCTCGAGCTGGTTGGGCAGACCAGGGTGTACCCACTCCAGGTGATGCTCTGGCACGAGATCGTGAACGACGAGATCGCTGACCGTCCCGTCACGGTCACGTACTGCCCGCTGTGCAACACCGGCGTCGCCTACGACCGCACCGTCGACGACCAGGTGCTCGACTTCGGCGTGTCCGGCTCGCTGTACCAGTCGGCGATGGTGATGTACGACCGCCAGACCGAGAGTCTCTGGACGCACGTGGACGGCCTGGCGGTGGTCGGTGAACTCGTCGGCACCGAGTTGGAGCTCCTGCCGGTGGCGATGGTGCGCTGGTCGGATGCCCGTACTGCCCACCCCGACGCGCTCGTGCTGTCACGCACGCGGTCGCTCCTCGAGCGCTACGGGCGGAACCCGTACGGGGCCTACGGCTCCGGAGACGCTCCGCTCCCGGGCTTCTTCACCGGCGAGGTCGACGAGCGGTTGGCGCCGATGGAGCGCGTCGTGGGGATCCGTGACGGCGACATCGACCTGGCGCTCCCCATCGACCAGCTCGCCGAGACCGGCACGACCTCGCTCGGCGGTGACGGGCGACCGATCACCGTCTGGCACCTCCCCGACGCACCCTGGGCCATCGGAGCAACGCTCGTCGGTGACGCCGACGACACCGGCGTCACCGCCGTGTTCGACGCCCGTCACGACGGCGTGGAGCTGTCGTTCACCCGCGTCGGGGAGCAGTTCGTCGACGATGCCACCGGCTCGAGTTGGGACATCTTCGGCAACGCCGTCTCCGGGCCCCTGATCGGTGCCCGCCTCGATCCGCTGGTGCACCTCGACACGTTCTGGTTCGCCTGGGTGACCTACCGCCCCGACACCGCGGTGATCGATCCGACCGATCCCACCATCCGTGACTTCGCCCCGCGCTAGCGACAGATGTGTCTGCGTACCCGAATCGGCACGTGGCGTGCGGATTCGGGTGCGCAAGCGTCGCTGGGCTGGACGCGACGGTCGCGGGGTCGTCGACGATGAAGGACGAGGATCCGTTGGCCGCCCGTGCGGTGTCAGTGGAGGCCGCGCACGCCCATCAGTCCGATCAGGACCAGGCCGACACCGAGCGTCAACGTCACGAGCGATCGCTCTCTGCGGACCAGCACGAGCACGGCGGCGACCACCAGGATCACCAGCACGAGTTGGACGAGTACACCCTGGTCGGTTCGTGGCAGCAAGAGCTCGCGCACGATGGTGGGTCAGTCGATCAGGGCACTGTCGGGCTGGAACGCGGCCCAGGCGAACCAGAACGTGTCGAGATGCGCGATCCGGTCGAGTCGACTCCCGTCGAGCGGCCCATCGACGGCGCGGCCGAGGAGGTTCCACGTCGAGCCGGTCTGATCGTCGACGAAGCCGGCGTCCGACGCGGTGAACGTGAGCTGGTCGCCGTCGAGCTCGGTGAGGAAGACGCCGGTGGCACCGATGTCGTCGCCGTCGGCGATCGAACCGGCGTCGAGCGCCGAGGCGGTGCCCGGCTCCCAGAACACGACGATCTCGTCACCGGCGAGGGTCGCATGCACCGTCTGCTCCTCGCTCAACCGGAACAGCGGAACACCCAGTGCGTCACCGTCGCGCTCGATGCCGACGATCCGGGTCATCGCCGTGAACGTCCCGTCGACCTCGCCCTCGAACAGGAACGGGGTGCTGTTGACGTTGTCGTACCCCGGATACGGGTTCCGTCCGTAGTTGCGGCTGAAGCCCGTCTCCCGACTGAGGACGAGACCATCGGGATTGGCGTCGCGCCACACCCGCCACGGCACGGTCTGGACCGGGAACATGTCGAGCTGTACGTCGGTCAGTTCGCCGACGATGCCGGCGCCGCTGAAGTGGCTCCACAGTGTCTCGGTCTGGCGGTCGTACATCACGAGCGCCGAGTTCCACAGACTGCCCGACGTGCCGAAGTCGACGATCCGATCGCCCACCCGCCGGTCGTAAGCGACCGCTGAGTTGCACAACGGGCAGTACGTGACCGACACCGGCACACCGGCGATGGTGTCGTTCACGATCTCGTGCCACATCAGGATCTGCACCGGGTACGCCCGCGACTCGCCCTCGATGTCGACGGCGAGCACCGGCTCGTTGTCCTCCAGGAAGTCGACTGCGTCGGTGGGGAGGAACGTGGGGACATCGATCGGTGGGATGCCATCGGGCGGCGGACCGCCACTGCGGATCTCCTCGAGCGGCACTGCCGGTTCGGGGGCGCCCTCGGGAAGGCTCCCGCGGAGCGCCGCCAGACCCGAGATGCGGACGTCGACGGGCGACGACGCCACCTGCGGGACCGTGGTCGGATCCGCCTCGATCAGCGGCCGGGTCTCTGCCGTGACGGGGGGCTCGGTGAGGGAGGGCCCGGTCGCGGGCGGATCAGCAGCGTCGGAGCTGCCGATGTCGTCGGACCCGCCGCAGGCAGCGAACACGACCGCGGCGACGGCGGCGCCGAGCACCAGCCGGACTGGTGGTGTCCGGGCGAACCTCGGGTGACGGGCCGGCAGATCACGGGAGGACGGGCGGTGCGTGCTCATGTCATGGGAACCCGCCCAGCATCGTCGCGCTTCCCATCGACGGCGACCACCCCGGGGGACCCGACCGGGAATGGACGCGACACCCCTCCGGGTTCCCGCTCCATGCTCCAACTTCGGCGTCTCCCCCACCGTCGCGTCCTCGCCATCGCCACCGCTGCGGTCGTGATCCTCTCCGCCTGCGGCGGCGACGATGGCGCCTCGAGTGCTCCCGTGACGGCCCCGACGGTCGAGAGCGGCGCCGACCAGACCCCGGACGGTGACGGGACGACCGGCACCGACGCCGTCACGTCGACAGCGATCCTCGGCGCGGTGTTGGCCTCCGGCGACATCATCGGCGACGACATCGACCTGGCCGCGGTCGACGGACGACCGGTGGTCGCCTGGTTCTGGGCGCCCTGGTGCACGAGCTGTCGCGCCGAAGGCCCGACCGTTGCCGATGTCGCTGCGACCTACGCCGACGACGTGGTCCTGATCGGCGTGCCGGGTCGGGGACCCGACGCGGACATGCAGCGCTTCATCGACGACACCAACACCCGGGCCATCACCCATGTGGCCGATTTCGACGGCAGCATCTGGAGCGACTTCGGGGTGTTCGCCCAACCCGCCTTCGCGTTCATCACCGCCGACGGAGACGTCGAGGTCTTCATCGGCACCCTGGGTGAACGAGGCCTCGTCGAGCGCATCGAGGCGCTGGTCCGGGCCTGACGGATCCGAGACGCGATGAACGGCACGATCGCATTCGCTCTCGCTGCCGGGATGGCCGCCACGGTCAATCCCTGTGGCTTCGCCCTGCTGCCGGCGTACCTGTCGGCCTTCGTCGGCCTCGACGACGACGGGTCCGGCGGCAAGGTGGGTGCGGTCCGACGTGCACTCACCGTCTCGGCGGCCCTCACCGCCGGGTTCGTCCTGGTGTTCGGTCTGTTCGGGCTCATCGTCACGCCCCTCGCCCTGCGGCTCGAGCGCTCGTTGCCGTGGGTCACCATCGTGATCGGCATCGGTCTCGTCGGCATCGGCGTGGCGTTGTTGGCGGGCCGACAACTCGTGCTCAGTATCCCGAAGCTCAACCGGGGCGGGCGTGACGGCACGCTCCCGTCGATGTTCCTCTTCGGCATCTCCTACGCGGTGGCGTCACTGTCGTGCACCATCGGCCCGTTCCTCGCCGTCACGACCACCACGTTCCGCTCCGACAACTGGCTGGCGGGCCTCGGGGTGTTCGTCGCCTACGGAGTCGGGATGGGCATCGTCATCACCACCCTCACGGTGGCCGTGGCGCTCGCCAAATCGGGGCTGATCCACCGGATCCGCGGCGTCGTTCCGAAGATGAACCGAATCGCGGGCGGTCTGCTGATCGTGGCCGGCGCCTACGTGGCCTACTACGGCTGGTACGAGATCCGGGTCCTGCGAGGGTCCACCAGCGACCCGATCGTCGACCGGGCGATCGCACTCCAGAACTGGCTGCAACGCACGATCGTTCCCGACGACCCTCTCCGGGTGGCGACGATCGCGGTCCTGGTCATCGCAACGCTCGTGGTCGCCACCTCGGTGATCCATCGTCGACGCCGCCGACAACCACGTCGACGCGGCCGACGACCGTTACCCGACTCGGTGTACACCCGCCGGCGACTCCTCGTGGCCGGGGTTGCAGCTGCACTCCCGGTGGGAGCACTCGCGCTGCTCCGGGAAACAGGAGGCGGTGCCGGGTCCACACCGGACGCTCACCCGAGCGCACCGCCGCCGTCGCCGAGCACCGTGCCCGACCACGTGACCGCCACTCCGCGCGACCCTGCCGGCGACGACGACGCTGGCCACGACGCCACGACGCTCGACGAGATCCCGCCCCTCGGCGGCAACCTCGCCCTCGGAATGGTCAACGACGACGTGGCCGTCCTGCAGCAACGGCTCTCCGATCTCGCCTTCGCTCCGGGGCCCGTCGATGGATGGTTCGGCGAGGCCACGCTGCGGGCGGTCTGGGCGTTCGACAAGCTGGTGCTCGGGACCGCCCGCCAGGCCATGACCGGTCTCGTGACCGGCGAGTTCTGGGAGCGGCTCCATCACGAGGTGTCCATCAGGCCCCGCCGTTCGACCAACCGGCAGGCGGACCACACCGAGATCTACCTGCCCGAGCAGGTCATCATCGTGTTCCATCGTGACGAACCCGTGCTCGTCTCACACATGTCGAGCGGCGAACTCGACGCCGACGGCGAGCCCGCCGAATGGTGCGGGCTGACGCGGATCGACATCGACGAACGCGGCTACCCGCTCGACGAACCGATCATGCGCGACGTGTGCGGTCGCGCCAAGACGCCCGGCGGGGTGTTCACCTACGACCGCCGGGTGGAGGGGATCCGGCGCGGTGCGCTCGGCGCCATGTGGGATCCGGTGTACTTCAACTTCGGCATCGCCGTTCACGGATCACCAGACGTGCCCGCGCATCCGGTGTCGAAGGGGTGTGTCCGCATCCCGATGCACATCTCGGAACACTTCTTCGGGCTGGTGTCGATGGGTGACCGGGTGCTGGTGTGGGACGGACGCACCGAGCCCGAGCAGATGTCCGAGCAGGACATGCTCCCGGTGTTCGACTACCCGAACCCCGACGCCACCACCACGTCGACGACCACCACCACCACGACCACGACGACCACTCCACCGACCACCACGTCATCCACCCCGGCCAGCTCCTCGACCTCTCCGCAGTGAGAGGCGCCACTTGACCACCATGGTCGTGTTGGCCGCGGCATCACACATGGGGCAGCCGGCGACGTGCCCACCGACCTTCCGGGCGAGCGCCTCATCAGCGATCTCACCGTCGACGTGGGCATCCAGGTACCGGCGGAGCCGGACG
>REDU01000132.1 GCA_007693335.1 Ilumatobacter sp.
CCGCGCTCCGCCCGGCCTACCGGGCCGGCCGCCTCGACGTGCTGGAGGCCATCGCTACCGAATGACGATCGGCGTCCCGTCCGAACGGATCACCTGCCTGCTCGTCGTTCCCCCCGCCACGATGGCGGCACGTCTGACGTGGAGATGGAATCTCGGCTCTCGCACTCGGCCGGTACTAACTCGGGGCAGAGCCGAGTGCTCGGTCCATGGCGTTGGCGGCGTCGTCCTTGAGGGGTGCGAGGACGTGGGCGTAGATGTTGGCGGTGACGCCGATGCCTGAGTGGCCGAGGAGGTCGCTGACGACTTTGAGGGGGACGCCTTGGGCGAGGAGAAGGGATGCGGCGCTGTGTCGGAGTTCGTGGGGGTGCCAGTGCCCGAGGCCGGTGCCGGGTTTGATCTGTGTGCGGGCGTCGTCGAGGTACTGGGCGCCGGCGTGGCGGGTCAGGTTGGACAGGTGATGCCACACGTTCGACGGATCGAGTGCGGTACCGCGCACGGTGCGGAACACCAGGTCGACGCCGAGCGGGGTGTCGGGCCATTGGCCGGGGTATTCGGCTCGTTCGAGCGCTTGGCGGTGACGATGCGCACGGAGTTGGTCGGCGGTGACGACGGGAAGGTGGACGGTGCGACGTGAGGTGCGGGTCTTGACGCCGTCGATCACGAGCCCTGTGCCCTTGATGCGCTTGAGCCCTCGGCGGATCGTCAGGCTCGGTGATCTGCCGTCGGGTGGGTCGAGGTCGATGTCGTCCCAGCCGAGCGCCAACAGCTCCGACACCCGTAGCCCGAGCGAGAGCGCGACGACGTACATGGCTTCGAGTCGGTCACCACGGATGTGTTCGAGGAAGATCCGTGCCTGCTCGGGGGTCATGGTGCGACCCTCGGGTTGTTCGACACGTACCGGTGACGCCAGCGATGCGACGTTGCGGGTGACGAGCCCTTCGGTCTGCGCCCACCGCAGCGCACGCCGCAAGATGGAGCGGGCGAGGCGGCGGCTGTTGGCGCTGTACCCGTTGGGGCGGGTTGCAGTTGGGGTTTCCATGTCGCGCAGCATCCGGGTGACGTCGCTGGGGGCGAGTTGCTTGACGCGGATGCGGCCGATCCGTGGGGTGATGTACAGCCGGACGACGTCGCGGTACTGGCCTTCGGTCACGGGTGACACCGTGCCGGGCAGGATGTCGTCGAGCCACTGCTCGAGCATCGCTCCGACGGTCAGCGTGATGGTCGGTGCGCGGATGCCGGCGTCGGCGAGTTGTTGGGCTTCGCGGAGCCGGGTGAGGACTTCGGTCTTGGTCTTGCCGGTGACGTTGCGGCGGACCTGCCGGCGGGCCTCGTTCCCGTGGTCGTCGACGTAGGTCTCCCACCCCAGTGTGACGGTCGCGACCCACCGGTTGCGGTGCTTCTCGTGGCGGATCCCGCCCTCGCCGTTGCCGCGGCGCCGGCGACGAGAAGAGGTCGTGGAGGTCTCTGCCACACTCTTGATCGTACCATCGCAGGGTTGCTACCGGGTTGCTACGCCAGCGGATACGAGCGGACGTCAGCGGATCCTGGCGGACATACAAGCCTTACTAGCTGGATCTTTGTAAGCTCACCCGGATGACCGTGAACGCACTTGCACGGACTTTTCATCCATTGGTTCAGGGTTCGAGCCCCTGGGGGGGCACCACAGCTGCGGTTCGATCGGGCGGGCGAGGTCTTCGACACCGACAGCCACCTCGCTGCCGGGTCGAGGGCCCCGCGTGCCTGCCGATCCGCGAGATCGACAGATCCGGAGTTCCCTGATGGACGCCTTCCTCCTCGCTTTCGCCGTCGTGTTCCTGGCTGAGCTCGGCGACAAGACCCAGTTGGTCGCGCTCAGCCTGGCCACCAGGTACCGCACGATCACCGTGCTGGCCGGCATCACCGTCGCGTACGCCATCACCAACGGCATCTCGGTGATCGTGGGTGGCCTGCTCGGCGCCGCACTGCCGACCACCGCCATCGCGTTCGGCGGCGCGATCGCGTTCTTCGGGTTCGCGATCTGGACGCTGCGCGGCGACGACGACGAGGACGAGGCACCACTGGTGGGCGGCCGCTCGGTGTTCTTCTCGATCGTGGGTGCGATGCTCATCGCAGAGTTGGGTGACAAGACCATGCTCGCCACCGCCACCCTCGCCGCGCGTGACTCGCCGGTGGCCACGTGGTTCGGCGCCACCCTCGGCATCACCGCGTCGGGCGCGCTGGCTGTGTTCGTCGGGAAGGTTCTGGGTGATCGGCTCCCTCGGCGCGCCACCCGCATCGGCGCTTCGGTGCTGTTCGCCCTGTTCGGACTGCTCCTCCTGGTCGAGGCGATCACCTGAGCGCCCTCGAACGCGTGATCACCGTCGGTGATCAGCGCTGTGGGACACTCGGGTGTGTGACGCAGGAGGGTCGTTGAAGATGCAGGCTCCACAGGAGTTCCCCGACCGCGCTCAGGTGGTGATCATCGGCGGCGGCGTGATCGGGACCAGCGTCGCCTACCACCTGGTCAAGCTCGGCTGGAACGACGTCGTCCTGCTCGAGCGCGATCAACTGACGTCGGGCACGACGTGGCACGCGGCGGGCCTGATCGTGTCGGGTGGCATGACCACCGAGACGTTGGCCTGGATGGCGAAGTACTCCCGCGATCTCTACGAGGTGCTCGAGGCCGAGACCGGGCAGTCGACCGGTTTCCGACCTGTCGGTTACCTGCAGACCGCGAGCAACGTCGATCGGCTCGCGAAGCTCCGGCGCGAGGCCGATTTCCTCGCCCTGATGGGGATCGAGCGCGAGGAGATCTCCGCCGCCGAGGCGGCCGGACTGTGGCCCCACCTCGACGCGGCCGGTCTCCTCGGCGGCTTCTACACGGCCAACGAGGGCAGGGCGGATCCGTACAACGTGGCGATGTCGCTCGCCGCCGGTGCGCGAGCCGGTGGCGCTCGGATCATCCAGGGGGCCCGGGTGGTCGGCATCGATCGACGTGATGGTCGGGTCACGGGGGTGGTCACCGACCGTGGCCCGATCGAGGCCGACTACGTCGTGAACTGCGCAGGGATGTGGGCCAGACACGTGGGCGCCCTCGCCGGGGTGTCCGTGCCGCTCCAGGCGATCGAGCACGCGTACCTGATCACCGAGCCGTTCGAGGGGGTGTCGCCCGACCTGCCGATCCTGGAGGATCCTGATCGGTTCGCCTACTACCGGGAGGAGACCGGTGGCCTGATGGTGGGGCTGTTCGAGCCGGTCGCCGCTCCCTGGTCGCTGGACGGGATCCCCGACGACTTCAGTTTCGGTGAGATCGCCTCGAACTGGGATCGGCTCGCGCCGTTCCTCGGGCACGCGATGGAGATCCTCCCCGGGTTGGACGACGTCGGGGTCCGCACGCTGTTCACCGGCCCCGAGAGTTTCACCCCGGACAACGGCTTCCTGATGGGGGAGGCACCGGAACTCGATCACTTCTTCGTGGCCGCCGGGTTCAACTCGCTGGGCATCCTCACCGGAGGTGGTGCAGGGTCGATCATCGCCCAGTGGATCGTCGACGGGCTCCCCCCGATCGACGTCACCGGTGTCGACATCGCCCGCCTGTCGCGCTTCCAGACGAATCGGTCGTACCTCGCGGAACGGAGTGTCGAGTTGCTCGGCCGATCGCACTCGACCGGTTCGTGGCCGAACTCCCATCCGGCCACGGCGCGCAACGTGCGACGCTCAGCGCTCCACGAGCGCCTGGAGCGCGCCGGCGGGAGATTCGCCGAGTCGTCCGGATGGGAGAACGTGTCGTACTTCGCCCCACCGGACGCCGACATCCGTTCCCGCCTCACCTACGGACGTCCGGACTGGTTCGAGTTCCACGCCGCCGAGCACCGCGCCGTGCGCACCGCCGTGGGCCTGTTCGACATGTCGGCGATGTCGAAGTTCCTCGTCCAGGGATCTGATGCCGAGCAGGTCCTGAACCGGCTGTCCGGCAACGATGTCGCCGTTGCGGTGGGGCGGTGCGTGTACACCCAGTGGATGAACGAACGCGGCGGTGTCGAGGCCGACGTGACGATCACCCGCCTCGCCGAGGACCGGTTCCAGCTGGTGGCGGCCGAGGGATTCCACCGGCGGGTCGAGGCGATGCTGCGGCGGGGGACGCCGAGCGGTGCCCGCATGTACGTCACCGACGTGACGTCAGGGCTCACGTTGCTGAGCGTGCAGGGCCCGGCGTCGCGCCAGCTCCTCGGCGAGCTGACGACCGTCGATCTCGGCAACGAGGCGTTCCCGTATCTGACGGCCCAGGAGATCGACCTGCACCACGCCCGGGCCCTCGCCGTCAGGATGAGCTTCGTCGGTGAACTGGGCTGGGAGCTGTTCATCCCGACCGAGTTCGCGCTCGGCGTCCACGACCGTCTCGTCGAGGCCGGGGGTGACGTCGGGCTCGCTCCCGCCGGGATGGCCACGCTCGAGAGCACCCGCACCGAGGCCGGCCGACTCGACTACGGGCTCGACATGGAGAACTCCGACTCGCCGTTGGAGGCCGGACTGCGGTTCGCCGTCGACTTCGACAAGCCCGGCGGGTTCGTCGGTCGCGACGCGCTGCTCGCCCAGTTCGAGCGCCGGCCGTACCGGTCGCGGCTCGTGCAGTTCCTCCTCGACGATCCCGAACCGATGCTCCACGGCGAGGAGCCGATCCTGCTCGACGGGGCACCGGTCGGCTACCTCCGTTCCGGTGCCTACGGGCACACACTCGGCGGTGCCATGGGTTTCGGCTACGTCGAACATCCCGACGGGGTGTCCGCCGATCTCGTGCGCAACGGGCACTTCGAGGTTCAGGTGGCGGGTGTGCGCGTGCCGGCGAGGGCGTCGCTCCGATCGATGTACGACCCCGACAACCTCCGGGTCCGCATGTGACCGCCCGACGTCGGTGAGCGTCGATGCGGCCACGGTTGCTACGAGCGAGCCAGCTCCACGTCGGTCTGGGCGAAGTCGTCGCCCACGCAGAGCAGGGGGACCTCGAGGTGCTTCGCGAGCGCCATGATCGCCGAGGTGTCGATCACGAGGTCGATCGGTGACGGGCGACGATCGTTCACGTGGGAAGCCCGTGATCGTCGAACCCCAGGATGTCGGCTTCCTCGTTCTTCACGCTGAAGGCCACGTGTCTCGACGACCAACGCGACGTCTAGACAGGGTCCGGTGGCTGGATGTTCCGCTGGCGCCGCACCGTCCGGCCGGTGACGCCCGACGGCTCGATCACCATCCACACGTTCCGGGGTGGCGCCACCCACGGTCTCACCAGCAGTTCGTTCCAACCTGCCGTCTCCGGCCGGTCGGTGACGTCCCAGAGGGTGCCGCGCACGAGGATGCTCCATCCCGATTCCGCCACGCGGTCGGTGTGATCGGCCTCGAACGCGACGACCGAACCATGGCCGGCCGCGGCCAGGCTCGACCCCTCCGCCGTGCGGAACACGACCCGTCGCTCCGAGACCGTCGCGTTGACCGGGAGGATCGTGACGACGCCGTCGTGCGAGAAGCCGATGCGACCGAAACCGGCTCGCGTCAGGAGTCGCCAGCACGTCTCCTCGTCGAGCTCGTCGACGAAGATCTCGTACTGCGACCTCTGGTCACCAGCCGTGTCATGGGTGCCATCCACTGGTCCGCTCCCTCCGATGTCGCCGGGGTCACCCCGGCCGGTCGTCCCAGGCGTCGACGAGCACAGCCAGCAGATCGCGGATCGACAGCACGGCCACGACGTCGTCACCATCGACCACCGCCACGTGGCGGACCTGCTCGGCGAGCAGCTGACGAGCAACGTCGATGACGGTGTCGTCGACGTCGGCAGTGATCAGATCACGGGTGACGACGTTCGCCGCGCAGGCGTCGTCGAGGTCGATGCCGGCGGCCACGGCCGTCGTCACATCCCGCTCTCCCGCCATGCCCAGATCCCCCGACCGACGGGACACCAGCACGGCACCGATGCGGTACCGGGTGAGGAGGGTCGCGATGGTTCGCAGGCTGAGTCCTCCATCTGCATGGATCGGCTCGTCCCAGTCGAGGCTCCTGAGTGGATCTGTCGGTCGAACAGCCATGGATCGATTCTCGAACCCGCTCGGTCTCCCGACCAGGGCCGAACGTCCGCGTCTCGAGCGTGCCGCGCGGCACGGATCGGTGCCGCCGCACGACTGCCCTGATGGCCCGGAACGACCGGTAGGTTCGCATCGGTGACCGCCGGAACCCCCCACTCACCGGTCGTGCTGGTGCTCTCGGGCAGCAACCGGACGGGCTCGTTCAACACCATGCTCGCGTCGATGATGGTCGACGGGTTGATCGCTCGTGACGTGGACGCCCGGCTCGTGCCGCTCGGTCACCTCGACCTGGCGCTGTTCGACGCCGACGTCAACGAGGCCGATGGACCACCTCCAGCGGCCCATCGGCTCCAGGCCGACATCGCGGCGGCCGACGGGTTGGTGATCGTGTCACCGGAGTACAACGGTGCGATGACCCCGTTGCTCAAGAACACCGTCGACTGGGTCTCCCGGGTCGACATGGCGACGTTCTTCCTCAAGAAGGTGGCGCTCGCTGCCGCCACCCCGGGGCGTCGCGGGGGTGCCAACGTGCTCGACCTGACCGCTCGGTGGCTCCCGTACATCGGCGCCGACGTGTTCCCCGAGACGTTCGGCTTGCCCAGCATCCGCCACGTGATGGTGGACGGTGAGCTGACCGATGGTCACGACGAGCGCCTGTCGGGCTTCCTCGACCGGCTGGCCCCGTGGTTCCGCGCCGTCAGCTCCGACGGCTGAGCGCGATCAGGCCTTCCACTTGATCGAACAGCCGATGCTCGGGCGGTGGGGCTGGGGCACCGCCTCGCCGGTCAGCACGAGCTCGATCGCGGCGGACAGCAGCGACCCGTCGGCCCGCTGACCACTGTTGGGACGGGTCTCGTCGAATGCACCTCGGTAGGCGAGGCGTCGGTCGGCGTCGTAGAGGAACAGATCGGGTGTGCACACCGCGCCGTAGGCCCGGGCGACGTCCTGGGTCTCGTCGTACAGGTAGGGGAAGTCGAAACCCGCCCGCTCCGCCTGCTCGGCCAGGTGCGGTACGTCGTCATCGGGGTAGTTCTCGACGTCGTTCGCGGAGATCGCCACCGTGGTGAGCCCGTCGTAGCCGGCCACCACCCGTGCGAGCTCGTGCTCGACGTGCCTGACATAGGGGCAGTGATTGCAGATGAACGCGACGAGCAGGGCAGGACTGCCGTCGAGGTCGGAGAGCGAGACGGTGGTGCCGTCGACGGACGGGAGCGAGAAATCGGGAGCGGGTGTGCCCAGCTCGACGACGGGTGATTCTGCGGCCACGGGGAGACCTCCGAGGGTTCGACGATGTTGCATCCTCGAACCTACGCGCCCGGTGCGTGGCACGCCACCGGACGAGTCGATGGTGACGGGTGCTCGGATCGGCCCTATCTTCGTGGTGATGGGGCAGCGTGCACGTGTGGTGGGGCCCGGGCGCGCCGGAACGTCGTTCGCCACGGCGCTCGCCGCCGCCGGGTGGCACGTCGAACCGCTGGTCGGCCGCTCCGATCCGGTCGATCGGGCGGCCCGCGACGTCGATCTGGTGATCATCGCGACGCCCGATGTGGCGATCGCCGAGGTGGCGGCCGCGATCGATCCGGTGGACGGGACCGCCGTGCTGCACCTGTCGGGTGCGCTCGGCCCGCAGCCCGTTGCGCGCCATCGCCGACACGGTGTGCTGCACCCGCTGGTGGCGCTGCCCGACGGCGAACGTGGGGCCGACCGGCTCGTGGGTGCCTGGTTCGGACTGGCCGCCGACGGTGATCCGGTGGCCGAGCGGATCGTGGCCGACCTCCGCGGCCACGTGGTGCACGTGGACGATCAGCACTGGACCCGGTACCACGCCGCCGCCGTGATCGCGGCCAACCACCTCGTCGCACTGCTCGGTCAGGCCGAACGGGTGGGTGCCTCGGTCGGGCTGCCACTCGACGCGCTGATGGGACTGGCCTCCGGCAGCCTGTGCGACGTGGGCGAGATCGGCCCCGCCGCGGCGCTGACCGGGCCGGTGAGCCGTGGTGATCTCGGCACCGTGCAGCGCCACCTCGACGCCCTGCCCCACGACGAGCGCGACGCGTATCGAGCGCTGTCGGAGCAGGCCGCCCGCCTCCTCCCCGATCCGAATCCCGAACCCGACACGCCCGTTCCAGACCTGGAGACCTCCACGTGACCGACATCCCCGCCACCGCCCTGCAGATTCGTTCGCTGATCACCGCCGACCACACGCTGGAGCTCTCGCTCGACACCTTCGACGTGCCGACGCCGCGTGACGACCAGGTCGTGATCCGGGTCGAAGCTGCGCCCATCAATCCGTCGGATCTCGGACTCCTGTTCGGCGCCGCCGACATGCGCGAGGCCACGGTCGCCGGCACCTCCGAGCGGCCGGTCGTGACGGCTCCCGTGCCCGATGGGGCGATGGCGGCGATGTCGGCACGTGTCGGGCAGTCACTCCCGGTCGGCAACGAGGGCGCCGGCGTCGTGGTGGCCGCCGGCTCGTCGCCCGAGGCGCAGGCGCTGCTCGGCGCCACCGTCGCGGCGTTCGGCGGTGCGATGTATTCGGAGTACCGCTGCGTGCCGGCAGCCCTGTGCCTCCGGCTCCCCGACGGCGTCACCCCGGCCGAGGGGGCGTCATGCTTCGTGAACCCGCTCACCGCGCTCGGCATGGTCGGCACGATGCGGCTCGAGGGACACACCGCCCTCGTCCACACCGCCGCCGCGTCGAACCTCGGTCAGATGCTGAACCGGCTCTGCCTGGCCGACGGTGTCGGGCTGGTGAACATCGTCCGTAAGCCCGAGCAGGAGGAGCTGCTCCGCGGACAGGGTGCCCAGCACGTGTGCAACTCGAGCGACCCGTCGTTCGCCGACGATCTCACCGATGCGCTGATCGCCACCGGCGCCACGCTGGCGTTCGACGCCATCGGCGGTGGTGACCTCGCCGGCCGGATCCTGTCGTGCATGGAGACGGCCGCCAACGCCTCGGGGCAGGCTGAGTACAACCGGTACGGCAGCACCATCCACAAGCAGGTGTACATCTACGGCGGCCTCGACCGGGGGCCCACCACGATCCACCGCGACTTCGGGATGGCGTGGGGGATCGGCGGCTGGTTGCTGATGCCGTTCCTCGCTCGGGTGGGTGCCGAGGAGGCGCAGCGGTTGCGGGACCGGGTGGCGGCCGAGATCACCACCACGTTCGCGAGCAGCTACACCGACGAGGTCACCCTGGCCGGGGCGCTCGCCATCGACGCCATCCGCACCTACGGCAGGCAGGCGACCGGCCAGAAGTTCCTCGTCACCCCTCACCGGCGAGCGTGAGACGCAGCCGGTGCGGCGGTGTCAGGTGAAGTCGGCCGACGGGAGGTCGTCGGTGCCCGCTTCGATGGCGGCCACGATCCGCTCTGCCACGGCCGCCGGGTCGAGGCCGCTGGGCATCTTCGGCGCCGTTCCGGCGAGTGGGCGGCTCGCGAGACCGGTCTCGGTGTGGGGAGGTCGCACGTCGATCACCTGCACGCCGATGCGCCGCAGCTCACGTCGGAGCGCCGTGGCACCTGCCGCGAGCGCTGCCTTCGACGCCGAGTAGGCCGCCATGCCGGGCATCGGGGTCTCGGCCACCACACCCGAGATGCTGACGATGAAGCCCTTGGTCTCGCCGAGCGCCGGTGCCACACGTCTGGTGAGCCAGAGCGGCCCCAGCACGTTGGTGAGGAAGAGCTCCTCGATCACGACGTCGTCGGTGTCGACGAGGTTCCCGAACGCCACGATGCCGGTGGCGTTGACCACGCCGTCGAGCCGGCCGTGCTGCTCGGTCACCAGGGTCAGGAGTTGATCACCGGCGGTCACGTCGCGGATGTCGATGGCCGGCTCGCTGGTCCGGCTGACCGCCACGACGGTGGCACCGCGGGCCTCGAGCGCGGTGGTGATCGGAGCGCCGAGGCCGCCGGTGCCACCACCGAGGACGGCGATCACGGATCCGTCGAGGTCACGTGCCACGTCAGACCCCGAAGCTCGCGTTGCGCATCGCCTCGACCGCCGCTGGTTCACCCTCGAGGTCGACCCGGGCGTGGTCCTGACGGCCGTACACGAACATGACGAGCTCGCCGACGGCGCCGCGAACGGTGACCGACGGTTCGCCCTTCTTGGCGACGATGGTGCCTCGACCATCGGTGGGTTCGAGCACGAGACCGGCGGGTGCCTTGCGGGCCGTCAGCTTCACGGCGCGACCCAACGCCACGTGGAGATCGTCGACCAGCTCGCCCGGCAGCTCACGTGGCTCCCAGGGTTCGGTCACGCGGCGGAGGTCTTCGTGGTGCACGAAGAACTCGATCGTGTTGGCGGCCCGATCGAGGGGGTCGAAACGCATGGGCGACCATCTCGGCGGGCCGTCGCGGACGGTGTCGACCAGCTCGGTCCACTCGGTGGCAGCGATCTGTGACTGCACCTTGTCGGTGTAGCCGGCCAACGGCCGGATGAGCACCCCGGCGGCGCCATCGGGGCGCCGCTCGCGCATGACCACGTGCGCTGCCAGGTCCCGTGCGTTCCAACCCTCGCAGAGGGTGGCGGCCTCGGGTCCGACATCGAGCAGGGTGTCGCTGAAGCAGACACGTTCGTCGTGGGCGGCGGTGCTCATCGGGCGAACCGTACCGGCATCAGTAGTCGTCGGGCACCGGGACCGGACCCACCGAGCGGTTCTTGCCGCTGGCAGGGGGTCGCAATGCCGGATCGTCGTCGATCTGGTGCCTGGTCAGGAAGAGCCCGCCCGACGCCACGGCGCCGTACACCGTGATCAGGAACACGAACACGCCCAGGATGAAGATGGGGACCTCGCTCATGATCCGACCTCCTCGTAGCGGCGGGTCGGTGTGTCCGCCACGGGTGTGAGCAGCAAGGTGCCCAGCGAGTGGATGGAGGGCACCCAGAGGCCGACGAAGATGCCGGCGGTGGTCTCACCCTGTACGAAGTACAGCCAGACCGAGAACAGGAAGGACATGAAGCCGGCCACCGCGAAGGGGAGTCGGCGTCGGGCGTGGGTCGGTATCGAGAACATGGAGTTCCTTTCGTCCACCACACTTTAGCATCACTTAGTCATATTTGAAACGGGGGCGTGGCCGTCGTGCGGAGCCCACCTGTGCGACCGGGTAGCCTCGTGCCTTCGCCCGAACGACTTGACGACCCCCCCCGGAGCTCCAGACGTGACACCCCGACAACTCCGCAGCGTGCTGAACGTGCTCGCCACGAACCTCCGCTGGTCGTGGGACCCCCGCACGACGGAGATCTTCGACGGGCTCGCTCCTGGGGCCGATGGTCGACATCCGGTCCAGGTGGTGGCCGCCCTCGACGACGACCGCCTCACCACACTGGTGGCCGACGAGACCTGGCTCGCCACGGTGGCCGAGCAGCTCGCCGAGCTCGAGGGTGAGCTGGCCACGGCCGTGGAGTCACCCGAGATCGTCTACTACTCACCCGAGTTCGGCATCAGTGAGCTCGTGCCGCAGTACTCGGGCGGGCTCGGGATCCTGGCCGGTGACCATCTGAAGGCCGCCAGCGATCTCGGGATGTCGCTCGGCGCCGTGGGACTGCTCTACCGGCAGGGCTTCTTCCGGCAGGGCGTGGCCGATGGCGAACAGTCGGAGCGCTACGAGACCTACGAGCCCCGCGACCTCGGCTGTGTCGACACCGGCGTGGTGGTCGAGGTGCCCATCGGCGACCGCACGGTGGCCGCCACGGTGTGGAAGATGGCCGTTGGCCGCGTGTCGTTGCTGCTGCTCGACACCGATCTGCCCCGGAACAGTGCCGCCGATCGCACCATCACCGACCGTCTCTACAGCGGCGACCGTCGGCACCGGCTCGAGCAGGAGCTCGTGCTGGGCGTGGGCGGGGCGCGGGCCGTGGCCGCGATCGGCTGGACCCCTGGCATCCACCACCTCAACGAGGGCCACGCCGGCTTCCTCGGCTTCGAGTTGCTCGACCGCGAACTCACCGACGGCGCGCCCACCATCGAGGCTGCCGTGACCGACATCCGGCCGCACGTGCTCTTCACCACGCACACCCCCGTGCCCGCCGGGATCGACCGGTTCGACCGTGCGCTGATCGAGCCGCACCTGCGACCGTGGTCGGAGCGTTGGGAGGCACGGGTCTCCGAGATCCTGGCGCTCGGCGCCGATCCGGACGACGGCATCGAGGTGTTCAACATGGCGGCGTTCTGCCTGCGCATCGCCGAGGGCGCCAACGGCGTGTCGAAGCTCCACGGCGAGGTCAGCAGGGAGCTGTTCGCAGGGATACCGGGTGGCGATCGGATCACCTCGGTCACCAACGGTGTGCACGCCCGCACCTGGGTCGACCCCCGCCGTCAGGAGCTGTTCGACGAGGTGCTGGGTGCCGGGTGGTCCGATGGTGACGTCGAGGCCTGGGCGTCGGCGCGCCAGCTCGATCACGACCGTCTGCGCTCGGTGCGGCGTGCGACCCGTGCCGATCTCACCGCGCTGCTGGCCCGCCGGGTGGGGGTCGAGCTCGATCCGGACGCGCTCGTCATCGGTTTCGCCCGCCGCTTCGCCACCTACAAGCGGGCAACGCTCCTGCTGCGACACCCCGACGTGCTGGCCGAACTGCTCGGCGACGACGACCGTCCGCTCCACGTCGTGTTCGCCGGCAAGTCCCACCCCGCAGACGTGCCCGGCAAGTCGCTGCTGGCCGAGGTGGTCGCCCACGGTTCGACCTCGGCGGCCAACGGTCGGTTCACGTTCGTGCCCGACTACGACATGGGTGTGGCACGTGCGATGTACGCCGGATGCGACGTCTGGCTCAACACCCCGGTCCGGCCGCACGAGGCGTCGGGCACGAGCGGTGAGAAGGCGGCGCTCAACGGTGCCCTGAACTGCTCGATCCGCGACGGGTGGTGGGCCGAGATGTCCGACGGTCGCAACGGGTGGGACATCCCCCTGTCGGCGTCCGCCGATCCCGACGAGCGCGACGACGAGGAGTCAGCGTCCACCCTGTCGCTGCTGGCGGCGATCGCGGCCGAGTTCCACGCCGACGGTCGCGGTGAGCCCTCGGCCGCCTGGCTCGACCGTCTGTGTCATGCCTGGGTCACGCTCGGCCCGCAGGTCACCTCCGCCCGTATGGTGCGCGACTACGACCGGCTCCTGTACGCCCCGATGCTCGCCGCGACCCGCTGACCCGGGGGTCGGACGCGGCGATCAGCCGTACCGGGCGTTGAGATGCTCACCCACGCCGGTGAGGACGTCGGCGGGGAAGGCCGGAACGACGGCCTGCGACACGCCGATCTCGGCGAGCTGCTCGACACGGGCGTCGAGCTGATCGCCCGGTCGGGCACCGGCGCCGGCGATGAACTCGATCGAGTCGGGATCGCGGCCGGCCGCCTCGGCCGCCTGACGCATCACCGGGACGAGCGCGCGCAGCTCGTCGATCGAGCCGCTGCCGGGGAAGAACGCATCGCCGATCCGACCGGCCCGACGCGCCGCGGCGTGCGAGTGCCCGCCGATCACGATCGGGATCGTGCCGTTGACCGGTCGTGGCCGCGAGATGCAGTCGGTGAACGAGAAGAACTCGCCGTGGAACGTCGCCTTGTCCTCGGTCCACAGGGCTCGCATGACGGCGAGGTACTCGTCGAGGCGACGGCCGCGGTCGTCGAACGGTACGCCCAGGGCGTCGAACTCCTCGGCCAACCAACCGGCACCCACGCCGAGCACCATCCGGCCGCCGGAGAGGTGGTCGAGGGTGGCGACCTCCTTGGCGGTGATCACCGGGTTGCGCTGCGGCACGATGAGGATGCCGGTGGCGAGCTTGATCCGTTCGGTGCGGGCCGCGACGTAGGCGAGCCAGATCAGCGGGTCGGGGAGGTCGAAGTCCTCGGCGCCGCCGGCCATCTTGCCGCTGGCGTCGTACGGGTAGGCCGACTCGTAGCCCGACGGCACCACCACGTGCTCGACGGTCCAGATCGCCTCGAACCCGCCGGCCTCGGCGGCCTGGGCGATCGTGACGGCACCGTCGGGCGAGGCCCCGTGACCGGTGTTGGCGAACATCACTCCGAAGCGCATGGCTCGGGATGGTAGGCGGACCGACCACTACGCTCCGAACATGGACCGGCAGTACATCGACGTCACCCGCGACGGCGACGTCGCAACCATCACGCTCGACCGTCCCGAGAAGCGCAACGCGCTGGCGCTCGAGGTGATGCGCGAGCTCACCGACGCGTTCGTCGAGGTCGGCCGCAGTGATGCGCTCGGCGTGGTCCTGGCTGCGAACGGTCCGGTGTTCTCGGCCGGTCACAACTTCGGCGACATGCACGGTTCGTCGTTGGTCGAGGCCCGCGAGCTGTTCGAGATCTGCACGGTGATGATGGACACGGTGCAGCAGATCCCACAACCGGTGGTCGCCAAGGTGCACGCGCTCGCCACCGCTGCCGGTTGCCAGCTCGTGGCCACCTGCGATCTCGCCGTGGCGGCCGAGAGCGCCGGCTTCGCGATCCCGGGCGGGAAGGGTGGCCTGTTCTGCCACACCCCACTGGTGGCGGTGGCGCGGAACGTGGGTCGGAAGCGGGCACTCGAGATGGCGCTCACCGGCGATGCCATCGACGCCCACACCGCCGCCGACTGGGGCCTGATCAACCGGGTGGTGCCCGACGCCGAGCTCGACGACGCAGTGGACGATCTCGTGCGGCGCGCCACCCGGGGCAGTGCGATGTCGAAGGGTCTCGGCAAGCGCGGCTTCTACTCCCAGGTCGATCTCGATCAGCCCAAGGCCTACGCGTACGCGATCGAGCTGATGGCCTCGGCCGCGATGACGCCCGACGCCCAGGAGGGCATCGCTGCGTTCCTCGAGAAGCGCCACGCCTCGTTCACGCAGCGCGCGCGACCTGACGCATCCGCGCCGTGATGCGGTCGCGCCGGTTGCGGACCGTGCGCGGCGTCACGCCGAGCTGAGCGGCCAGCGCTCCGGGACTGCCGAACTCGAGGAGACCGCCCACCACGGCCAGATCGTGGTCGGTCGCGCCGTTCGCCCGGGTGGCCCGGACCAGTGCCGCCAGCTCGTCGCAGGGTGAGCGATCGGAACTCTCGGGATGGTCGTCGAACCCGTGCGGATCGTGCGGGGTGGCCGCGTGCTCCCGCCGTCGGTCGTCGCGCCCGAACGCCCGGTAGTCGGCGCCCGCCAGGAGTGCCGCCGCCAGGCAGCTCGGACGTCGACGGGGATCGAACTCGCAGATCGTGATCCACGCGGCACCCACGAGCTCTTCGAGGATCTGAGTGCGTCGACTCGACCGGTTCCTCCGCCGCACGATGGCCAGCAGGCCGGGGAGGATGCGTTGGAGGACCAGGCGTGCCGCCAGCGGGTCGACGGCCGCGAGCAGCACCAGTTCGCGCAGGCACGCCTCGGTGGCGGCGTCGCCGGCGACCTCGAACCCGGCGAGCGCGAGCAGCTCGTCGAGGTCGCCGACGGGCTGATCGGTGAGCCCCCACGACCGCGCCCTGGTGATCGCGTCGGGCCGATGACGGAGGCGTTCCCAGTCGCGCTGGAGCCGGGGGAACAGTCGATGGTCGGTGTCGTCCATGCGGCGATGGTGCGCCCCGGTCCTCACCGCCGGCCTCACCGCCGTCGCACCGGCCGATCACGGCCTCTCACCGGCCTCTCACCGGCCTCGCACGACCTCTCACCGGCGTCTCACCGGCCCTGCTCAGCGGCCCGATTCCGAGGCGCGTTTCCCATCGGGACGGGTGGCCGTGCACCTGTGGGGCATGAGCAGTCACCACACCATCAGCACGACCGTGCCGTCGATGCCAGTGTCGCCCACATCAGCGTCGTCGGTCGCGCCGTCGCCGCAATCAGTGTCGCCGCCATCGGTGTCGCCGGACACCCCGCTCGTGGCCGTCGAGATCGAGTCCGGACCGGCGGTGGATGCGGCGTGCTCGCTCGCCGCCGGTCGCCATGTGGTCGGTCGCGCCCGGGGCGTGGCGATCCACGTGGCCGACCCCCTGGTCGAACCGCACCACCTCCTGCTGGATGTGGCGCTCGACGGGACGTGCTCGGTGCTCCACCTCGCCGGGCGATTACCGGTCGTGGTGGACGGCCAGCCGGCCTCCGGGTGGGTCCGGGTGGTCGCCGGCGCCACGATCGACCTGGGTGCCACGCGTCTCCGGCTCCGGCCGGCGGGACGACCACCGGTGCCACCCCACACCGGCGAGGTGCCGGGCGACCCGTGGCGGCGGATGCTGGTGCGGTCGCCTCGCGCCGTGCCGTTCCTCGCGCTGGCTGCGGTCGAGCCGCCCGTGTCCCCTCCGAACCATCCGGTCCCGCCGCCGCGTGCCGGAATGCTGGTGGGCGGGATGGCCGGGCTGCTGGCGGGTCTCGTGATGGCCGTGGTCACGGGATCGCCGCTGGCCGCCCTGTTCGGTGTGATGGCCGCCGTGGTGTCGACCACCACGTGGACGGTCGGACGGATCCGCTCGTTGCGTGAGGAGCGTCGGCGTCGTCGCACGGCCGAGAACGACCTCGAGACGTTCACCGAGGCGGTGGTCTCGGCCGCGGAACGGATCCGCCGGCACCACACCGTCACCACGGTCAGCGTCGCCCGTCGGCTGACCGACGTGGACGATCACGAGTTGTGGAGCCGGCGGGAGGACCACGGTGACGCGTTCGTGGTGAGCATCGGTCGTGGCGACCTCGAACGTCCGGTGCCGGTCGCTGGCGGTGGTGACGCGGTGGTGACCGACCACCATCTCGCCGTGGTCGATCGTCACCGCATGCTGCACGACGTGCAGGTGCCCGTCGACCTCGCCGCGCACGACCAGCACGTGGTGGCGATCGAGGGTGAGGGAGCCGACGCGGTGGCGCGCGGCGTGCTGGCGCAGTTGGCGATCTCGGCCGGTCCGGCCGACTGGTGCCTGCGGGTGGTCGCCCGCGACACCGACCACTACGGATGGGTCGCTCGCCTACCACATGCCACGGCCCACGACGGTCGTCCGGTGATCGTCGATGCGGCCGGTGCCGAGGACCTGGCGGCGCTCGCACTGGGACTCGACGACGCCGACACGCGCCGGGTGGTGCTCGTGTGCGATGCCCCGGGGTTGCTCGCCACGCGCACCGGTCCGATCCGTCGACTGCTCGACGCTGCCCGGCCCATCACGATCCTGTTGGTGGTCGACCACGATGCAGGACTGCCCGCCGTGTGTCGTTCGGTGCTCCGGCTCGGGAGTCGTGGCGTGGGTCGGTGGATCGCCGACCTCCACGACGCCGACAGCTCGGCGACATGGGCATCGACCCGCGTGCACACCAGCGGCGTCACGCCAGCGGTGGCCGAGCGTGTGGTCGAGCAGCTCGCCCGCTTCGTCGACCCGGAAGACCCGATGGCGGCAGCCGGCCGCCTGCCCCGGTCGCTCCGGCTCTCCGAACTGTCGTCGATGCCGGGTTCGGCGGGCGAGGTGGCCTCCGCCTGGACACGGGCGGGTCGTGATCCGGCGCTGGCGGCGGTGATCGGAACGTCGATCGACGGTGTGATCGAGATCGATCTCGTGCGCGACGGTCCTCACGGTCTCGTCGCCGGCACCACCGGATCGGGCAAGAGCGAGCTCCTGCGGACGCTCGTGGTGGCCCTGGCCGCACGGGTGGGACCCGACCACCTGTCGTTCGTACTGGTCGACTACAAGGGCGGCGCCACGTTCGACGCGTGCGCTTCGCTCCCGCACACCGTCGGCGTGGTGACCGATCTCGACGGCCGGCTCGCGGAGCGGGCGCTGCGCAGCCTCGAGGCGGAGCTGCACCGTCGTGAACGGCTGCTCCGCACGCACGGTGTGGGCGATCTGCCCGCGTACCGTCAGCTCGACGGGGTGGTGCCGCTGCCCCGTCTGGTGGTGGTGATCGACGAGTTCGCCGCGCTCGCGAAGGAGCTCCCCGACTTCCTCGCCGCGCTCGTGGGCGTGGCCCAGCGAGGTCGCAGCCTCGGCCTCCATCTCGTGCTCGCCACCCAGCGTCCGGCGGGGGTGGTGGACGACGCGATCCGGGCCAACACCAACCTGCGCATCGCGCTCCGTCTGCACGACGTGAGCGACGCGCTCGACGTGGTGGGCGATCGCGGGCCCGCCGGCTTCGCCCGTGGGATCCCGGGACGCGTGATGCTGCGACTCGGCCCCGACGAGGTCGTGGAGTTCCAGGCCGCGAGCTGCACCGTGGTCCGTCCCGACGACACCGCCCCGGGCGGCGGGTCTGCGGGATCGGCGCCCAGTGAGCTCACGACGCTCGTCACCGCGATCCGGGGCGCTGCCGAGCTGCTCGCCGTGGCACCACCGCACCGCCCCTGGCTGCCCTCGCTCGACGAGGTGGGGCCAGAGGTGGTGCACGAGGTCGTGCGGGCGATCGGCCCGGTCCCCGGCATGGTGGGGGTGGTGGACGATCCCGGCGCCCAGCGTCGTGGCCCGCTGTCGTGGGACATGGTCGGGAACCTGGCGCTCGTGGGCGCGTTGGGCAGTGGCACCACCACCGCACTCAGGTCGATCGCCCACACCGTGGCCCGTGACCGACCTCATGTCGCCATCCACGTGATCGATGCTCGTGGCGACGCGAGTCTCGGACCGGTGGCGACCCTCGACGGCTGTGCCGGGGTGATCCGGGTGCACGAGCAGGAACGGCTGGGGCGAGCGCTGCGGCGCCTCGTCACGGCCATCGACGATCGACGCAGTGGTGCCGATCCGGCCGATGCCCACGATGTCGCAGCGCTGCTCATGGTGGATGGTCTGGCGACGCTCCGTCGGACCCTCGACGACCCCGGCCGCGGCGACGAGGCGGCGGCACTCGATCGGATCCTCGCCGAGGGCCCGGCGGTGGGTGTCGTCACGGCGGCCGTGGTCGAGGCCGACGGCTCGTCGGCGCACGCCGTGCTGGCTCGGTTCGCCGAGCGGTGGGTGTTCCACCTCGACGATCCGGCGATCGCACCGATGCTCGGGGTGCCGACGAGCTGCGTGCCCGGCGCCGTGCCCGGACGTGTGGTCCCAGGTCGCGTCGTGGTGGCGACGAGCGGACTCGAGGGTCAGGTGTTCGCGGTCGACCCACCGCCGGCCGGTGGCTCCCGCGCCGACACTCCCGTGGCCCGTATCGAGGTGCTGCCGTCGTCGATCGACGTCCGGCGACTCCCGGCGATCGTCACGGGTTCCACGAGCGTTCCGGTGGGCCATCGCTTCGACGACCTGGAGGTGGCCCACCTCCCGCTGGTGCCGGGTGATCGCCTCGTGGTGGCGGGCCCACCCGGCTCCGGTCGGAGCTCACTGCTGCGCCTGCTCGTCCGGCAGTGGCGCCAGGCCCATCCCGACCACGAGGTGATGTGGTGGCGCGACGCCGATCCCGAACTCGACGGTGATCCCGAGCGGGCCCGGGAGCGGTTGGTGGTGATCGACGACTCGGACCGGATCGAGGATCCCGGCGGTCGGCTCGCGGCGATCGTCTCGACACGGCGGGCCGACACCACCGTCGTGCTCGCGGGACGGGCCGACGCGCTGCGCGCCGGTTTCGACCATTGGAGCGTGCCCGCCAGGCGGCACCGACTGGGGTTCGTGATGGCGGCCACGAGCGAACTCGACGGCGACGTGTTGGGCGTGGCGCCACCGCGGCGCTGTCCGATCCGACCGCGCCCCGGGCTGGCCTGGATGATCGCCCACGGCGGCCACACCCTCGTGCAGACCGCCGTGCCCGATGGCTGACGCCGCGAGGGCAGGGCGGTCGTCGAGGGCCTCACGATCGGTGGTGCTACCGTCCGCGGTCGTGGGTCCGACGCCGGCGCAACCGCATCCGGCCGACGAACTGATGGCGCGCTTCGACCCGAGCGATCCGGCGTTCATCGCCGATCCCTACCCCGTACTGGCCGATCTGCGCGAGGCCGCACCGATCTTCTGGAACGAGGCGTCGGGCCAGTGGATGGTCACGCGTTGGGCCGATGTGCACGCAGCCCTGCGGGACAAGCGCTTGGGTCGCACGTTCACCCATCGCTACACCCACGCCGAGCTCGGCAAGCCCGAGCCCGATCCGCGGTGGGCCGACTTCGAGGAGAGCGAACGGTGGTCGTTGCTCAACCTGGAGCCCCCCGACCACACTCGAATCCGAACCCTCATCTCGAAGGTGTTCACGCCCACATCGGTCGCGGCGCTGCGGCCGATGGTCGAGTCGACGGCGCACGATCTCCTCGTCGCGTGCCGTGATCGGGGTCGCTTCGACCTGTTGAGCGACTATGCCCAGCCGTACTCGGTGGCGGTCATCTGCTCGATGCTGGGCGTGCCCGCATCCGACACGGAACTCCTGCTCGACTGGTCGCACGCCATCGTCAAGATGTACGAGCTGACGACCACCGACGAGCAGCGCGAGGCCGCCAACACCGCCGGCCGTGAGTTCGTGGCGTACACCCGCGCGCTGATCGACCACAAGCGCGACCACCCCGACGATCTCCTGGTCTCGAAGCTCGTGGCCGTGCGCGACGCGGGTGATCGCCTGTCGATCGACGAGATCATCTCGACCACCATCGTGCTCCTCAACGCCGGGCACGAGGCCACGGTGAACACCCTCGGGAACGGGATGCGGGCGTTCCTGCACCATCCCGACCAGTGGCGACGGATGGTGTCGGGCGAGGTGCCGGCGCGCGCGGCGGTCGAGGAGATGATCCGCTGGGACGGTCCACTGCAGCTGTTCGAGCGTTGGGTGCTCGACGAGGGGGTCGAGGTGGCCGGTCGGCCGCTCGCGGTGGGTGACACGATCGCCATGCTGTTCGGGAGCGCCAATCGCGATCCCGACCACTTCGCTGATCCCACGCGCTTCGATGCCGGCCGCGGCGATGCCACCCACGTGAGCTTCGGCGGCGGCACGCACTTCTGCATCGGCGCGCCGCTCGCCCGGCTCGAGGTGGAGGTCAGCCTGCGGACCCTGGTCGCCCTGATGCCCGATGTGGTGCTCGCATCGGAGCCCGCCTACCACCCCACGTTCGTGATCCGTGGCCTCACTGCCCTCGACCTCGCCGTCGGTTGACCGGGGCCGACCGGGTCGGCCGTTTGCAGGGGTTCGGTTGCCGACCGGGTGATCGTGGTATCAGAGGGGGATGGAACAGCGAGACGACGAGTGCGGGCGGCGACGGACGCGCCGCCGACCCGAGTGGAGGACGGCGGTGGTCGCGCTGGTCGTGGCCGGAGTGGTGGCGGTCGGGTGCAGCGACGACGACACGCGGACGAACGGCGACGGTCGCGTTCGTGCCGAGCTCGGATCGGTCACCAGCGTGGTGGAAGAGCTCCGACCGTCGGTCGTCGCAGTGGCGTTCGCAGTGGGCGATCAACAGGGCGCGGGGTCGGGGGTGATCGTGCGGGAAGACGGGGTGATCGTCACGAACGCCCACGTCGTGGGCCCCGCCGTGGCCGCGGCCCAGTCGGCCGGTACGGGCGCCGCCGAGGTCGAGGTGCTCATGGCGGACGGCACCCGGATGGTCGCCACCGTGGAGGCGGTCGACATCGTGACCGATCTCGCCGTGCTCCGCGTCGACCGCCGAGACCTTCCGGCAGCAGTGCTCGCCGACTCGTTCCCGGAGGTGGGTGAGCTCGCCGTCGCGATCGGCAACCCGCTCGGCTTCGACAACACGGTGACGGCCGGCATCATCTCGGGTCTCCAGCGCTCCTTGCCCGACGAGCTCACGGGCGGGAGCCAGGCGCTCGTCGATCTGATCCAGACCGATGCCGCGATCTCACCGGGCAACTCCGGTGGTGCGCTCGTGAACGCCGACGCGGAGGTGGTGGGTATCACGGTGGCGTACGTCCCGCCGGCATTCGGGGCGGTCAGCCTCGGATTCGCCATCCCGGCGCCCACCGTGAGCGCGGTGGTCGAGTCCCTGCTCGAGGACGGTCGGGTCGATCACGTGTACCTCGGCGTGCAGGTCGTGGCCCTCACCCCTCAGGTGGCCGACCGGTTCGACATGGCGGTGCGGCGAGGGGTGGTGGTGATCGAGGCCGAGTCCGGCGCACCGGCGGCGGCCGCCGGGGTGCGGTCCGGTGACGTGATCACCGAGGTCGGCGAGGTGGCAGTGGAGGACGTGGGTGATCTGCTCACCCAACTCCGCCGGTTCGCACCCGGCGACACCGTCCAGTTGATCGTGCAGCGCAACGGCCAGCAGCTCGGACTGGAGGCCGAGTTGGCCGCTCGTCCGATCGACTGAGGCGGGCGCTGCGCACCGTCAGGTCTCGCCGCGGAACTCGGGCGGCATCGACCGCTCGGCGTACTTCGACCAGTTGTCCTGCAGTGCCTGGATGAGCTGGGTGACCAGCAGTGGCGACATGTTGATCCGCTGGGCCAGCGTGCCTCCCGTGGCCTTGCCGTCGGTGTCGAACTCGCAGCGGAGGAAGTCGATGGTGAACTCGTGGGGGGAGTGGCGCACGGCGGCGGCGTTGGCCCACACCCCGTTGAGTTGGCTGGGGTCACTCTGGATCTTCATGTCCCCAGCATCCCGTATCCGTGGGTCGGTGTCAGCAGCACGAGGAGTCGACGGTCGGCCACCATCGCCCGGCGGTAGTCGTCCCAGTCGTCGTGCTCGCCGGCCACCGACCGGTAATAGGCCACCAGCTGTTCGACGGTCGCGTCGTGGGGGTCGGCGGCGGTGGGGGTGAGCTCGACGTCGCCTTCGATCACCGCGTAGGCCCAGAAGTCGTCGCGGCTGACGTGCAGCGACGCCCGCGGATCGCGACGGAGATTGGCCGTCTTGGCCCGCCGGTCTGTCACCGAGATCCGGATGATGCCGTCGTCGCCGAGCGCGAACGAGATGTTGGAGAGCTGCGGGCGGCCATCGCGCTTCAGCGTGGCCAGCACCCCGCTGCGTCGGTACCGCACGAACTCGAGGGCGTCGGAGAGTTCCATCGGCCCAGGCTCTCACGGTTCCTGGCCGCGGCCGTCACGTCGGCTGTCACCGTCGGCCGTCACGTCGGCGGTCACCGTCGGCTGTCACCGTCGGTCCAGGAGGTCGAGCGCCACCCGTTCCCACAGCTCGACCGTGAGCCTGAGCGACTCGACGTCGATGCGCTCGTCGTGGCCGTGGAAGCGGCGACCGAAGTCAGCCGGGTCGAGTGCCGGACTGAACAGACCGGCGCCGTAGGCCACCGATCCGAGGTCGCGGAACACTCGGGCGTCGGTGAACCCCACCATGAACTGCGGATCGAGCTGCGCCTCGGGGAACGGCACGGTCACGGCCCGGCGCAACGCGTCCCAGAGCGGGGTGTCGATGCGGCTGATCGAGGCTCGATCGTCCATCAACACGCCCACGTCCACCCGGGCGAACAACTCGGGGCCGAGCGCTGCGACGAGATGGGCCGTCACGTCGTCACCGTCCTCGCCGGGGAGCGTCCGCACGTCCACGTCGATCTCGATCACGTCGGGGATCACGTTCGTCTTCATCGAACCGTGCTCGCCGGCCGTCAGCATGTTGGGCGAGAACGTCGTGTGGGTGCACGCGTGCAGATGGGTGGCGAGCGCGGCGCTGGGCATCTCGTCGAGCAGCTGGTCGACGCGCTCGGGGTCGAGGAGGTCGGCCTTGACGTGCTCGGGGAGTCCCATCGCTGCGACCTGGTTGCGCCACAGCTCGTGGAAGCGCGGCGCCGGGCGGTACTCGGCCAACCGCTGCACCACGGCCGCCGCCGTGACGAGCGCGTTGTCGGATCGGAACGGTCGCGAGCCGTGACCCGGCACCCCGCGGACGGTGAGGCGCCGCCACGCCACACCCTTCTCGGCCACGGCCACGCTCACCCTCGGCGCCTCGTCGGGCCCCGAGTGCAGCCCGCCGCTCTCGGTGAGCACGTAGTCGGTGCGGATCGCGTCCCGGTGATGGTCGGCCATCCAACGAGCGCCGTGGGTGCTGCCGGCCTCCTCGTCGGCCACGGCGAAGAACACGAGGTCGCCCCGGGGTCGGAACCCGCGGTCGGCCAGCGCCCGGAACGCCACCGCCATCGACGACGTGAGGTTGAGCATGTCGACCGCGCCCCGGCCCCAGACCTCCATGGTCCCGTCGGGTCCTGCGATCAGCTCACCGCCGAACGGGTCGTTGGTCCATCCCTCGGGCGATACGGGCACCACGTCGGTGTGGCCCATCAAGCACAACGAGGGAGCGGTCGGATCGGTCCCCGACAACCTGGCGACGATCGACGTCCGCCCGGGTACCGGCTCGTACCGCTCGAGCTCCACCCCCGGTCCGGTCACCACCTGTTCGAGCACGTCGGCGTTGCGGACCTCCTCGCCCGAGCTGGGCGTCCCGTCGTTCACGCACCGGTTGCGGATCAACGTCTGCAACAGCTCGACCGTCGCCCCCGTCGGATCCCCCCTGGTCGCCATCCCCCCATCTTGCCCTCGAACTGTCCGCGGCGGCGTTGCAGATGTGACGGTTCGGCGCAGACAGATCGTCAGGTGTTGCTCGTTCTGTCTGTGGTTCGGTTGCGGATGTGGCCGTTCCGCGCGGACAGTTCGGCGGTGGCGGTCTCGCGCATCTCGACCTTGCGGACCTTGCCGGTCACCGTCATCGGGAACTCCTCGACCAGCTTCACGTAGCGCGGGATCTTGTAGTGGGCGATCCTGCCGGTGCAGAACTCACGGATCGAGTCGACGTCGGGGGTGGTGCCGGGGCGGGGCCTGATCCATGCCATCAGCTCCTCGCCGTAGCGCTCGTCGGGCACGCCGATCACCTGCACGTCCTCCACGTCGGGGTGCTGGTAGAGGAACTCCTCGATCTCGCGGGGGTAGATGTTCTCGCCGCCGCGGATCACCATGTCCTTGATCCGGCCGACGATCTCGCAGTAGCCGTCGTCGGCCATCACGGCGAGGTCGCCCGTGTGCATCCACCCGTCGGCGTCGATCGCCTCGGCGGTGCGGGCGGGGTCGTCCCAGTACCCCGACATCACCGAGTAGCCGCGGGTGCAGAACTCGCCGGCCTCGCCGCGAGGCAGGGTGTCGCCGGTGTCGGGGTCGGCGATGCGGATCTCGACGTGCGGGTGGGCGCGGCCGACGGTGGCGGTGCGGTGGTGGAGCGAGTCGTCGATCAGGGTCTGGGTCGACACCGGCGACGTCTCGGTCATGCCGTAGCAGATCGTCACTTCGTGCATGTTCATGCGGTCGACGCACTGCTTCATGACCTCCACCGGACACGGCGAGCCGGCCATCACCCCGGTGCGGAGACGGGACAGGTCGAACCGCTCGAACTCCGGATGGCCGAGCTCGGCGATGAACATCGTGGGCACGCCGTACAGCGAGGTGCACCGCTCGGCCTCCACCGCCTCGAGCGTGGCGAGGGGGTCGAACGCGTCGCTCGGGATCACCATCGTGGCGCCGTGGGTGGTGCAGCCGAGGTTGCCCATCACCATGCCGAAGCAGTGGTAGAAGGGCACCGGGATGCACAGTCGGTCCTCGTGGGTGAAGCCCTGCCCGCGCGCCACGAAGTAGCCGTTGTTCAAGATGTTGCGGTGGGTGAGCGTGGCCCCCTTCGGGAACCCGGTGGTGCCGGACGTGTACTGGATGTTGATCGGATCGTCGGGACCGAGCTCGGCGGCGCGGGCGCGCAGCGCGTCCACCGGTACGCCGTCCTCACCGCTCACCAGATCGTGCCACTGGTCGCTCCAGAAGAACACCGTGGTCTCGAGCGCCGGACAGTCGGCGCGCACCTCGTCCACCATGGCGACGTAGTCGGAGGTCTTGAAGCTCGGAGCGGCGACCAACATGCGACAGCCCGACTGGTTCAGCGCGTAGGCGAGCTCGTGGGTGCGGTACGCAGGGTTGATGTTCACGAGCACCACGCCGATTCGTGCGGTGGCGTACTGCGTGAGTGTCCACTCGGCGTAGTTGGGGCTCCAGATGCCGACGCGGTCGCCGGGTTCGAGCCCCGCACCCATCAGCGCCCGGGCGAGCCGGTCGACGCGTTCGTCGAACTCGGCGTAGGTCCAGCGCACGTCCTGATGGCGGGCCACCAACGCCTCCACATCGCCGTGGGCGGCGGCGGTGCGCGCCAGGTTCGCGCCGATGGTCTCGTCGAGCAGCGGCGTGTCGGTCGGACCGGCCTCGACGGCGAGTGCGTGTGATGACCCCGGTGTGGAGGTGGACATGTGGCTCCCCTTTCCCCTGGTGGGATTCTCGCACGTCGCGTGACGTGCCAGGATCGGGTCATGAGCGCCACCACGCCCGGACTCGTGTGCGGTCATCACCATCTGTACTCGGCGCTCGCACGCGGCATGCCGGCGCCGCCCGCCACGCCCACGCACTTCGGCGAGATCCTCGAGCAGGTGTGGTGGCGGCTCGACGCAGCGCTCGACCTCGACATGCTGCGCGCCAGCGCCCGGCTCGGCGCGGTCGAGGCGCTGATGTGCGGCACCACCGCCATCATCGACCACCACGAGAGTCCCAACGCGATCGAGGGCAGCCTCGACGTGATCGCCGATGCGTGCGCCGAGGTGGGGGTGCGGGTGGTGTGCGCCTACGGGGTCACCGATCGCCACGGCCCCGACGGTGCCCGGCTCGGGCTGGCCGAGAACGAGCGGTTCCTGCGTGCGGGCGGTCGCGGACTCGTCGGGGTGCACGCCGCGTTCACCTGCTCCGACGAGACGCTCGAGGCAGCCGCCGGATTGGCCACCGATCTGGGCGTCGGGGTGCACATCCACGTGGCCGAGGGCCCCGAGGACGCCTCGGCGGGTCAGCGTCTGGAGCATCTGGCGGCCGGGAGCTGGCTGCTGGTGCACTGCGTGGGGCTCGACCGTGACCTGCCGGGCACCATCGCCCACAACCCGCGCAGCAACATGAACAACTCCGTCGGCTACGCCGCGCCCGCCCGCCGGCCCAACCCGGTCGTGCTCGGCACCGACGGCATCGGAGCCGACATGCTCGAGGAGTTCCGCCTCGCCTACGTGGCGCACCGCGCCGACGACGTGCTGGCGTCGCCCGACCCGGCATGGTCGTGGCTCGAGGCCGGGTGGTCGCTCGTGCCCGAGGCCCGCACCGACACGGTCACGTGGAACTACGACCACGTCGACTCGGCGTGGCACGTCGCGTTCACCCCCGGCATCCGTGCGCTCCAGGTCGAGTCCGCCGAGGGAGAGGTGCTGCTCGCCGACGGACTCCCCACCCGGGTCGATCTCGCCGAGGTGCGCGCCCACGCGGCCGAACAGGCCGCCCGCCTCCACGCCCGCCTCTGACCCGCCGCGACGCCGGATTCTCACCGCGCGAATGTCAATGAGGGGACGGTTGACCCGCGGTCAGTTCGCCGGGGTCAGTTCGCTGGGGTCAGTTCGCTGGGGTCAGGCGTCGAGATGGCCGTCGATGATGTGGACGCTGCGGTCGCAGAAGTGGGTGATGCGCTCGTCGTGGGTCACCACGATGGCCGCGGTGCCGCGTGACTTCATCTCGCTGCGGATGAGCTCCATCACCTGCTCGCCCAGCTCGGTGTCGAGCGCCGAGGTGGGCTCGTCGAACAGCACCAGATCGGGCTCGTTCATCAGCGCCCGCCCGATGGCGACCCGTTGGCGCTGTCCGCCCGAGAGCTGCGAGGGGAGGTTCTTGGCCCGGTCGGCCAGACCGAGCTCCTCCAGCAGCTGATCGGCGCGTTCGCGGGCGGGGGCACCGGTGCGACGACCGAGCTCGTCCACCACGATGAGGTTCTCGCGGGCGGTGAGGAACGGCACGAGGTTGACCGCCTGGAACACGAATCCGACCGACTCCTGCCGGAACGAGGTGAGCTCCTTGTCGGAGAAGCCGGTGATGTCCTGGCCGCCGACGGTGATCCGGCCGGCAGTGGCCGAGAGGATGCCCCCGGCGATCGAGCAGAGGGTGGTCTTGCCCGAACCCGACGGACCCACGAGCGCCACCATCTCGTCGCTGCCGACGGTGAGGTTCGCGCTGGCGAGCGCCACCACCTCCGCGTCGCCCATGGGGTACACCTTGCGGACGTCGTCGAGATGGAGCGCTGGTTCGAGGTGGAGGGCGGTGTCGAAGTGGACCGCGGTGGGCGGGGACGGAATGGTCATGACGAGCTCCCGATGGCCGAGGCCGGGTCGATGCGCAGCACCCGGCGGAGTGAGAACGAGCAGCCGACCACGGCGGCCACGAGCAGCAGCAGCACGCTCGTGATGATGCGGTCGGCGGAGACGGCGAGCGGGAGTGATCCGGGTGGGAGCGCCGCGTCGAGGGCGATGGTGAGCGCGGCGGCGATCGACGAGGCGATCAGCGTCACGACCACGGCCTGGGCCACGAGACCGGCGAAGATCGTGGACGATCGCGCGCCGAGTGCCTTCAGCACACCGTAGAGACCGGCTCGCTCCACCGTGATCAGGGAGAAGAACAGGGCGATCACCACGAGGGCGATCACGATGGTGACGCCGATGATCTGGTTGAACGTGCCCTGCTGCTCCTCGACGCCGGGGATGGCGTTGACGGCGTCGGGCACGCTGAGCGAGCGGGTGGCGCTGGCGGTGTGGTACTCGGCGGTGATCCGGTCGATCATCGCAGCCAGGTCATCGGGCTCGGCGTCGCCGCGCACCACCAGCGCCTGGAACACCTCGCCCGAGACCCGGGCGTCGGGCCGGTTGGCGTCGAGCACGTCGCGCCACGTGGCCGGCGATGCCCACAGCGCCCCCTGCCCGTTGAAGCTGGTGTCGCTCACGAAGCCGATCACCGTCACGGGCGAGCGGGCGGGCCCGAGCAGCAGCTCCATGCCGGCCTCGACGCCGTCGGCCCGCAGCACCTCGTCGGCGTACACCTCGCCGTCGGCGGGTGTGTCGGGGACCCCCGTCGGGGCGAGTTCGTAGCCGAACAGCGCCACGCCCGCGAGGTCGCGCGGACCGGCGTCGGGTACCCGGGCGCCGAGCTGCACCACGCCCAGCCCGCCCACCTCGGTGACCGCCGACAGCAGCTCGATCGTCTCGCGCACCTCCGGCTCGATGCGGCTGCGCGCCAACGACGCCTGGGCGTTGTCGGAATAGACGATCACGTCGGCGTCCTGGGCGCGCACGGCACCGGTCGATGCCTGGATGAGCCCGTCGAGCAGTCCGCCGAGGAACATCAGCAGCACGGCGATGAGCGTGAGGATCACGCCGGCCGTGGCGAAGCGGCCGGGTCGTCGGCGCAGCTCGCGGAGGGCGAGGATCATCGACCGACCCCCGTACCGGTGGTGGCCTCGACCGGGTCGATGGCGAGCACCCGCCGCGCCGAGATCAGTGCACTGCCGAGAGCGAGCACGGTCAGCACGCCCGCCCAGAGCACGACCGCCGCGGTCTCGAAGCGCAGGGGGATCCCGCCGAGTCGCTGCTGCGAGACCGGCAGGTAGAGCAACGTGCCCAGTGCGAACCCGGCCGTCACGATCAGCGCCGCCTGGATCATGAGGGCCGAGACCAGTCGGTGAGCCGGGGCCCCGATGGCACGAAGCAGGGTGAGCGCGCCGGCCTTCTGGAACGTGATGATCAGGAAGAACAGCCCGGTCACGCACGGGATCACGAGCGCGTAGAGCAGGAAGATGATCTGGAACGACTGCCGGACCTGGGCGACGCCGGGCGTCTCGTCGGCAGCCGTCTCGCGGGGGAGTGCGTCGAGCTCCAGCGACCGGTCGTTGATCGCGGTGGACACCTCGGCATCGCTCACGCCGTCGGCGGGGCGCACCGTGAGCACGCTGGGCAGCGGTGTGCCGGCGTCGGGGTTGACGGCTGCGATCACGTCGAGGTAGGTGTCGTACGGGACGTACATCGTGGGCGAGGCGTTCAGCTGCACGTCGCGGGCGAGGCCGACGATCTCGATCTCGAACCCGCCGGGCAACACCCGGATCACGTCACCCACCGCGAACCCCGTCGCGGCGTCGGCGTCGGACGCGATCGCCTCACCGGCCGCCGTCGGGAGGCGCCCGTCGACCACGTCGCTCGGTGTGCCGAGCCCCTCGGTGTCGAACCCGATGATCGACGCGTCGACGGCGTCCTCGCCGGGACCGCCGCCGCCCGTCATCCGCGTCTCGCCGCCCGTCACCACGGTGAACGTGCCCTGCGACCAGCGGCCCACCTCCCCCACCCCGTCGGTGCCCCGCACCAGTGCCTCGAGGTCGGGGGTGATCACGCTGCCCTGCACGGTGCGCTGGCCGTCCACGCTGTACACGAGCACCGGGGCGTCCTGGTTGCGGATGCCGCCGACGAACGAGGTGAGCAATCCGTTCTGGAGCGACTGCTGGAACAGGATCAGGAACACCAGGAGCGCGATGGCGCCGATCAGCAACCCGAAGCGCACCTTGGCGCGCCGCATCTCCGCGAGTGCGAGGAACATCCCGTCAGTGTGTACGGCGAGCCCGCCGAACCGGATGACGCGACCGGATGACGCGACCGGGCCTCAGATGACACACTCGGGTCCATGACGTACCCGGTCGCGCTCTACCTGCAGGACGCCCACACCATCACCGAGGGGATCGAGCTGTGCCGCTACGCCGAGTCGAAGGGGTTCGACGCCGTGTGGCAGGCCGACAGCCGGCTCGTGCGCGATGCGGTGGTGCCGATGGCGGCCTTCGCAGCCGGCACCGACCGGATCAAGGTGGGCTCGGGGGTGATCGACATCTGGACGCGCAACCCGGCCCGACTCGCCAGCACCTTCTCGACCCTCGACGATCTGGCGCCCGGTCGCATCATCTGCGGGCTCGGCGCGTGGTGGGACCCGCTGGCGTCGAAGGTGGGCGTCGACCGGGCCAAGCCGATCCGGGTCATGCGTGAGGTGGTCACCGCCCTGCGGGGCCTGCTGGGCAACGAGACGGTCACGATGGACGGCCACTTCGTGCACCTCGACGGTGTCGAGCTCGACTACGTGCACCAGGAGCGTCGCCCGAAGGACGTACCGATCTACATCGGCGCCACCGGGATGCAGATGATGGAGCTCACGGGTGAGATCGCCGACGGCGCGGTGCTCAACTATCTCGTGTCGCCGTCGTACAACGTCGATGCGATGGCCGCGCTCGAGCGTGGCGCGGCGAAGGCAGGTCGCAGCATCGACGACATCGACCGGCCGCAGCTGGTGGTCTGCAGTGTCGACCGCGACCGGGGCAGGGCACTCGATGCGAGTCGACTGCTGGTCACCCAGTACCTGGGTCAGCAGCCCCACATCATGAAGGCGTCGGGCGTGCCCCAGGAGCTGCTCGACGACATCGGCAAGGTGCTCACCTGGCCCGCCACCCACGACGAGGTGGTGGCCGCCAGCAAGCACGTGCCCGACGACATCGTGCAGATGATCAGCGCGTCCGGTGAGCCCGACGAGGTCCGCGAGAAGGTGGACGAGTACGTCGCCAACGGTTGCACCACGCCGATCCTCTACCCACTGGCCGACGATGTGCACATGATGATCGACGCGTTCGCTCGGTGATCCCCCCGTCGTGAGCCCTCCGTCGTGATCCCCCAGCCGTGATCCCCCAGCCGTGATCATCGTCGACGAGCTCGTCAAGCGGTTCGGTCGCACCACCGCGGTCGATCACCTCAGCTTCACCGTCACGCCGGGTCGGGTGACCGGATTCCTGGGCCCGAACGGGTCGGGGAAGAGCACCACCATGCGGTGCATGCTCGGGCTGGACCGCGCCGACGCCGGACACTCGAGCTTCGACGGGATGGCGTACCACCGGATCTCGCGCCCGCTCACGTCGGTGGGTGCGCTGCTCGATGCCGGGTACGTGCATCCCGGCCGGACCGGCCGCAACCATCTCCGGTGGATCGCCGCGTCGAACGGTCTCGACCGTCGTCGCGTCGACGACGTACTCGAACTCGTCGGCCTCGGCGACGTGGCCCATCGCCGGGTGCGCGGCTACTCGCTGGGCATGCGACAGCGACTGGGTCTCGCCGGGGTGATGTTGGGCGATCCCCACACCGTATTGCTCGACGAGCCGGCCAACGGCCTCGATCCCGAGGGCATCCGGTGGATCCGCGACGTGCTCGTGCACCTCGCCGGCGAGGGCCGCACCGTGCTGGTCAGCTCGCATCTGCTGTCGGAGATGGCGCTCATGGCGCACGATCTGGTGGTGATCGGCCGTGGCCGCCTCATCGAGCAGTGCTCGGTGCCCGACTTCATCGAGCGGCACACCACCCGCTGGATTCACCTGCGCAGCCCCGATCTGTCGCGGCTCACCGGCCTGTTGGAGGCTCGCGGTGGCGAGGTCAGACCGGTGGGCGACCCGGTCACCGGCGTCGCGGCCCAGGTGTTCGGCGTATCGGTCGAGACGGTGGGCGAGCTGGCCGCCGAACACCACGTGGTCCTCCACGAGCTCACCGTCCGCACCGAGTCGCTCGAGGATGCGTTCCTGGCCGCCACCGCCCACGAGCAGGAGTACCAGGCGCAGTCGTGGGGTGCGGCGGACCCACCGCCGCCACCGCTGTCGTCACCACCGCTACTGTCGCCGCCGCCTCCGCCACCGTCGCCACCGCCGCAACCGCCACCGCCGCAACCACCTCCGCCACCGGGGGCGGGCGGGGAGGTGTCGTCGTGATCGCCACCGTCCACAGCGAGTGGATCAAGCTCCGAACGGTGCGGGTCCACCTCGTGATGCTGATCATCGCGGTGGCGTTCCCGCTGTTGATCATCGCGTTGGTGACCTCGCTGTCCTCGCTCGGGTCGGGGTTCGGTGATCGCAACTTCGTCGAGCTGGTGACCGGTGTGTCGGTGGTGGCCGCGTTGCTGCTCGGCACCGTGTCGGCCATCAGCCTCACCGGTGAGTACTCGCACGGCACGATCCGTCCGACCTTCGCCGCCACGCCGTCGCACGTGCGGGTGTTCGTCGCCAAGGTGATCGTCAATTCCCTCGCCACCGCCGTGGTCGTGTCCCTCCTGCTGGCTGGCGGCTGGGCGCTCGGCGCCACCGTGCTGTCGGGTCGCGGGGCACCGGTCGGCCTCGCCTGGGAGAACGGCACGCTCGGCTCGATGGTCTCGCTGATGGTGCTGGCGGTGTTGATCTCGTGGTTCGCGCTCGGTATCGGCCTGGTGCTCCGCAACGCCCCCGCCACGGTCACCCTGCTGCTCGTGTGGCCGCTGCTGGTCGAGAATCTCCTCGCCGGGGTGGGCTTCCTGATCGGCGTCGACTGGCTCGGACGCTGGATGCCGTACTCGGCAGCGCTGGTGGCCATCTCGCCGACCCCCGACGGTGATGCGCTGGGTCGTCCCTGGGCGTTCGTGTGGTTCGGTGCCGTCTCGCTGGGCCTCATCGCCGTCGGTGCACTGCTGGATCGTCGACGTGACGCATGACCCCCCGGCGAGACGTTTCGGTAGGTGCCGTCGTGGGTATGCCCGCACCATGAGTGCAGACACCCTCCCCCGCAAGATCATCGAATTGAACCGCACCCTCGTGCACCGGTCCGCCGAGACCGCCGGGGGAGCCATCCGCGTGGTGACCGATGGTGCATCCCGCGTCGCCGATGCCTCGTTCGTGGCCGGTCGCACCGTGGTGGGCCAGACCCGTGCCGCCATCGACCGCACGGTGTCAGCGACGCGTCAGGGACGCGCCGAGGTCTCGGGCCAGGCCGAGGCTCAGGGCGCCGCCGTGGCCGACACGATCGACCACGAGGCGAACCGCATCGTCGATCGGGCCACCGACGCCGTGGACGGGTTGCCCGCACCGGGCACCCCGTACGAGGAGTGGACCCGCGAGCAGCTCTACCAGCGGGCGCAGGAGCTCGACGTGGACGGTCGCTCGACGATGTCGAAGGCGCAGCTCATCCGCGCCCTGCGACGCTGAGCGATCCGCGTCAGCGGGCAGGCCGTCAACGGGCGCGCAGCTCGAGGCGGTCGCGCTGGGTGATCCGGTAGTTGCGCTCGTGCTGTTCGAGCCACCCGAGTCGGATGAAGCTCGCGATGGCCTTGTTCACGCGTTCACGCGACGCGCCGACCATGCCGGCGAGCTCTTCCTGGGTGACGGGGAGCACGAACTCGTCGGATCCGTCGGCCAGCTCGAGCAGTCGCTTGGCGGTGCGGCCCGTGACGTCGAGGAACACCGAGTCGGCCAGCGCCTCGTCCATCGCCCGGAGGCGCTGGGCCAACAGCCGCGTCACGTTGCGGAGCAACCGTGGGTGTCGCTCGAACATCTCGAGCACCGGCTCGTACGGGATCTCGAGCACCAGGGAGGGTTCGAGGGCGCGGGCCATCGCCGAGCGGGGGCCGTCGTCGAGCATGCCGAGTTCGCCGAACAGATCGCCGGGCTCCATCAACGCGACCACGCTCTCGCGTCGGTCGATCGGGTTGGCGATCGCGATGGCGAGCCGCCCGCTCAGCACCAGGTGGATGGAATCGGGTGGATCGCCCTCGTTGTAGAGCACGTCGCCCCGGATCAGATGACGCTCGACGCCCGCCGCCGCGATGGGCGCGAGCAGGTCGGGCGGGGCGTCCGAGAAGAAATCGGTGGTGGCGAGGACCTGGGTGTGTTCGACCATTTCGTGTGCCGACGGTACTACCTCGGCGGGTGTCGAGTGACCTCGTGTGGGGTCGACCACTACCCTCGACCGTCGTGCCGACCCATCGTGACACCACCGAGTGTGTGTGGACCGTCGTCGTGGGTGGCGGCACCGGCACCCGTTTCGGGGGTCCGAAGCAATACGAACCGCTCGGCCGTCGCCGGGTGCTCGACCACGCGGTCGACACGGCACGCGCCGCCGGCGACGGTGTGGTGGTGGTGCTCCCCGAGGCCGACGCCGACCGCGAGGGGGCCGTGGTCGGCGGCGTCACCCGCAGCGAGAGCGTGCGCAACGGGTTGGCAGCGGTCCCGATGTCGGCCACGATCATCTGTGTGCACGACGCCGCCCGACCCTTCGCCTCCGAGGCGCTCTTCGCTGCCGTGGTCGCGGCGGTGGCCGACGGCGCGGACGGCGCCATCCCCGGCGTGCCCGTGACCGACACGATCAAGCTGGTCGCCACGTCAGCGACCGGTGACCGGGGCAGGGCGGTCGAGTCCACACCGCCGCGCGACCGCCTGGTGGCGGTCCAGACGCCGCAGGCCTTCCGTGCCGCGGTGCTCCGGGCCGCGCACGCATCGGGCCTCGATGCCACCGACGACGCCGCGCTCGTCGAGCGGGCCGGCGGCACCGTGGTGGTCGTTCCCGGTGAGGTCGACAACCGCAAGATCACCCACCCCGACGACCTCCGGTGGGCGCGGGAACGCATCGGGGGCGCCACGTGAGCGGGCCCGGGTTCCGTGTGGGGCAGGGCTTCGACGTGCACCGCTTCAGTGACGATCCAGCGCGTCGGCTCGTGCTCGGGGGCGTCGAGTTCGTCGGCGAGCCGGGGCTCGTCGGCCACAGCGATGCCGACGCCGTGGCACACGCGGTTGCCGATGCGCTGCTCGGCGCGTGCGGTCTCGACGACATCGGACAGCAGTTCCCCGACACCGACCCGCGTTGGGCGGGCGCCGACTCCGTCGAGCTCCTGCGCCACGTGGTGGCCCTCCTCGCCGCCGAGGGGTGGGTGGCGGGCAACGTCGACTGCTCGGTGATCTGCGAACGTCCCAAACTCGCGCCGCACCGCGACGAGATGCAGCGGCGTCTCACCGCCGCGGTGGGCGCACCCGTCACCGTGAAGGGTCGTCGCGCCGAGGGCCTCGGCGCGATCGGCCGCGTCGAGGGCGTCGCATGTTTCGCCGTCGCGCTGATCCACCAGGCCCGAGAGGAGCCCACGTGAGCCCGTCATCCCGTCCCCCCCGTTCGCCCCGAGGTGGAGGTGGTGGGCCCGCCGGTCCACCGAAGGGCCGCCGCACCGGCGGCAAGAGTGCCGGCCGGGCCGGCGGCAAGAGCGGGGGCAAGGGCGCCGGGCGAGGCTCGGGCAAGGGGAGCGGCGCGCGTACGGGCCCGGTTCGTCCGTCGGGCGGTCGCCCCGGCGATCCGCGCATCGGTGGCCGCACGGCTGGTCGCGCGTCGGGCGCTTCGCCCGGCAAGTCCCTCGGCGGTGAGCAGGTCGAGGGCCGACAGGCAGTGCGCGAGCTGTTGATCGCCCAACGGCGCAAGGTGCACGAGATCCAGCTGGCCGGCGATCTCGAGGACGACGAGTCCGTCGAGGACATCGTGGCCCTCGCTCGCGCCAACCGGGTGCCCGTGCTGTACGTGGCCCGCAAGAAGCTCGAGTCCGCGGCCCGGTCAGAGGCACCGCAGGGCGTGCTCGCGCGCGCCGCGTCGTTGCCCGAGGTGGAGCTGTCCACCTTCCTGCGTCGGCGGGCCGGTCGTGCGCCGTTCCTGGTCGCGATCGACAGCGTGACCGATCCTGGCAACCTCGGTGCCATCATCCGCACGTGCGACGGCGCCGGCGTCGACGGAGTGGTGCTGCCCCGTCACCGTGCCGTCCACGTCACCCCCACCGTGGCCAAGGCGGCGGCCGGTGCCGTCGAGCACGTCCCGATCGCGCTGGTCGGCGGTCTCCCGGCAGCGTTGGCCCACATCCGTGACGCCGGCATCTGGGTGGTGGGCCTCGACGATGCCGCCGATCGCGACCTGTTCGACCTGGGGGATCTCGCCGACGAGGGCATCTGTCTCGTGCTCGGCGCCGAAGGTGCCGGGTTGTCGCGTCTCGTGCGCGAGCGCTGCGATCTCGTCGTGAGCATCCCGATGCGCGGTCGGGTGAGTTCGCTGAACGTCGCCGCGGCCGCGGCACTCGCCACCTACGAAGTGGCCCGCCGGCGCGGCTGATCAGCCTCGCGGTGATCGCCGCGGGTGTCGCCGGGAACAGACGGCGGACGACTGCTCACACAGCTCTCACGAGGAGTAGTTTGACCGGCTGATGTCGCCCATTCCTGCTCTCTCCTCGTTCGGTCGGCGGCGGTTCATCGCTGGTGCGGCGTTGGGTGCCGGCGCCGCTGTCCTCGGTGTCACCGACGCCGCCGCCCAGGTCGCGGTGCCGCCGGGAGCCAGTCGTTTCGTGCCGCTCCCGCGACAGATCCGCTTCGCCGACACCCGCAACCCTGCCGAGTACCCGTTCGGAATGCTGCCCGACGCGATCCGGGTGCAGATCACCGGCCGTGAGGGCATCCCCGACACCGCCACCGCGGTCGTGCTCACCATCACCGGTGTCAACCGTTCCGAGGGCAACTTCCTCTCGGTGTACCCGACCGGTGGAGCACGGCCCGAGGTCTCGAACCTCAACATGTCGTTCCCGCTCGAGGCGGCCGCCAACCTCACCACCGTGCGGCTCGGCCAGGGTGGGGCGGTCGACGTGTACGCCTTCGCGCCGAGCGAACTGATCGTCGACGTGGCCGGTTACTACGAGCCGGTCAGCGAGCCGGTCAGCGAGGGTCGCTTCACCGTCCTGAACGATGCGCTCCGCGTGATCGACACCCGTGCCACCGGCGTCCCCATGCCGGGTGAGGTGGTCGAGGTGTTCGTGACCGGCGCCGTGCCGGCCACCGCCAGCTCGGTGGCCATCAACCTGACCACCACCGGCACGTTGGCCTGGGGGTACTTCACCTGCTTCCCGCTCGATGTGGAGACTCCGCCCGATTCGTCGAACCTCAACGTGAACGGGCCTGGTGAGACCCGAGCGGCGGCGGCCATCGTGAAGGTGACCACCGATGCGCAGGGTCGCCGGGGCTTCAAGGTGTTCACGTACGGCGGTGGGCACGTGATCGTCGACGTGGCGGGGTACTTCACCGGATCCGACGCCCCCGCCTCCGTCAACGGACTGTTCGTGCCGGTCAACCCCGAGCGCGTCCTCGACACCCGTCGTCCCGGCCAGATCGGCCGTCTGTGGCCCAACTGGGTGGTCGAGGCGCCCGTGCCCGGTGAGGGTGGAGTGGGCGCGCAGGCGATCGTCGGCAACGTGACCGCCGTCGAGGCGCGTGGTCCCGGCTTCTTCACCGTCTTCGGTGCCGGTCTGTTGCTGCGCGAGGTGTCGAACCTGAATGCCGACGTCGGCAACCAGACCATCGCCAATCACTTCATCAGTCGGATCTCGACTCGCGGCATCGCCGTGTACTCGCAATCGGGCGCCCACGTCGTGATCGACATGGCCGGGTGGTACATCGGTCAGCCGGCCGTGCCCTTCCGCACCTATCAGAACCCGCCGCCGCCGGCGGCCGCTCCGCCGTGGCGCATCGAGATCCCCGCCCTGCGCTCCCGGAACGGTCAGCGGGTCGGTTGGGTGTCGCGGGTGCTGAACGGTCCACCCGACCCGATCGTCGATGCCGGCCACACGTGGCACTGGACGGGCACGGGCTTCATGGGGCAGGCGGCCCACGTCGGCACGTTCGCCCACCGCACCGAGGCCGGGGCTCCGGTCTACAACATGCACGAGTTGCGTCCCGGCGACGAGATGTACATGTACGTCGACGGACGTCTCGGCGACCGACGCCGCTTCCGGTATCGCATCGTGCGCACCGATCTCGTGCTGAACGTGCGGGAGAGCAACTCAGCGAACGCACAGAAGATCCTGCGGGCCACCCGCCTCCACCCGGGAACCACGCTGTCACTGATCGGGTGCACCCTGCCGAACGGCCTCCCCACCAGCCTCGACCACCGCATCATCGTGACCGGCGAGCTGGTCGACTGGGTCGAGGTCTGACCCGCGCCCCCGGCCGATGTCGGCCTCGGATCGTCGTCGTACACTTCAGGGCGTCGCCGGGTTAGCTCAGTTGGCAGAGCACCGCACTTGTAATGCGGTTGTCGCGAGTTCGATTCTCGCACCCGGCTCCAGTGGTCGCAGTGTGACGGGTCACAGCGTCACGCGTCACGGGTCGCCATCGTCGGGGGCCGTCATCCGTCGCGCTGCGACGTGTAGATGCTGCGATGGGTCGAGAGGGCGTACGCGAGGGTGCATGCGATCATCACCGGCACGATCGGTCCGACACCGAACAGCTCGACGCCCATGATCATGCAGGCGATCGGGGTCTTCGTCGCAGCCGCGAAGACGGCCACGAACCCCAGTGCGGCGAACAGTGGCACCGGGGCGTCCATCGCCACGGCGAGTGTGGCCCCGAGCGTCGAGCCGACCACGAAGAGGGGGGTCACCTCACCGCCCTGGAATCCCGAACCGAGGGTGACCGCGGTGAACACCATCTTGCCGGCGAAGGCGAACGTGGCCAGTCCGACACCTCCGGCCAGCGCATCCTCGATCAGGGGGAGCGACAGCCCCAGGTAGTCCCGTGTGCCGATCGCCAGCGTCATCAGCACCACGACGGTGCCGCCGATCAGCGGCCGCAGGGGGGACCATTCGACGAATCGGGCGAGCACGTCCTTGACGGCGTGGGTGAGCACGATGAACGCGATGGCGGCCCACGCGAACGCGACCGAGGCGATCGCCACCTTGGCGAGCAACCCGATGTCGAGGTCGACCACACCGATCACCGGCGTCGGCAGGTGCGGTACGTCGAGCAGGTGCACGATCCGGTCGCCCACGAACGAGGCCGTCAGCGCCGGCACGATCGCGTCGTGGCGGATACGACCCCGCGAGTGCACCTCGAGGCCGAACACGGCGCCCGCCACGGGCACGCCGAAGACTGCACCGAACCCGCCCGAGATGGCCGCGATCAACAGCACGCGCCGGTCGGGCGCACCGATCGGGATCACCCGCCGGAACACACCGTCGGACAGGCTGGCCGACATCTGCAGCGCGGTGCCCTCCCGGCCCGCCGATCCGCCGAACAGGTTCGTCACGACCGTGGCGACGAAGACGAGCGGCGCCATGCGTCGCGGCAGCCATGCCGTCGGCTCGTGGATCTCGTCGATCACCAGGTTGTTGCCGCGTTCCGACGTGCCACCCAGTCGCCAGTACGCGAGCCCCATGGCGAACCCGGCGAGCGGGAGCAACCACAGCACCCACGGGTGCTCCTGGCGCGTCGCGGTGGCCCAGTCGAGCGAGGTGAGGAACGCGGCCGACGACAACCCGGCGAGCACACCGACGACCGAGCCGAACACGATCCAGCGCACGGTGCGGACGGTCGTGTTCCATTGTTCACTGCCGAACGCTCGGACCCGCACGCCGTGGAAGCTAGTGGCGCGTCAGATACCGCGTCGTCTCGCTCGCGAGAGGTGGGTTTGCGTACCCGAATCGGCACGTGGCGTGCGGATTCGGGTACGCAAACGTGTGGCCGGGTGGGTCAGCCCGGCAGGTTCGACTCGATGGCGGACACCACCTCGGGGGCGTCGGGCTCCACCTGCGGGCCGAAGCGGGCGACGATCTCGCCGCCCGGCGCCACGAGGAACTTCTCGAAGTTCCAGCGGATGTCGCCGGTGTGGCCGTCGGCATCGGGTACGGGTGTGAGTTCGGTGTAGAGCGCATGGCGGTCGTCGCCGTTCACGTCGATCTTCTCGAGGAGCGGGAACGTCACGCCGTAGCTGGTCGAGCAGAACGTCTGGATCTCCTCGGCGGTGCCGGGCTCCTGTCCCATGAACTGGTTGCAGGGGACGCCCACCACGCTGAAGCCCTTCGGGGCGTACTGCTGCTGCAGCTGCTCGAGCCCGGCGTACTGCGGCGTGAGGCCGCACTTCGAGGCCACGTTCACCACGAGCACGGCCTTGTCGGCGAACTGGTGGAGATCGGCGGCTTCGCCGTCGAGGCGGTTGATGGCGACGTCGTAGATGCTCATCTCCCAACCCTACGTCCGCCCCGGAACGCTCGTCGCTGCGGGCGTCAGCTCCGGGTGATCGAGCGGCCGGCGTGGAGGCCCACCACGCCGAGGCCGGCGCCGGCGCGCTCGACCGGCGCCACCGATGACCGGTCGGCCACGGCCACCACCGTCGCTCCGTTGATGGTGGCGCTCTTGCTGGCACGTGCGGTGCCGATCGCCCCGTTGCGTCCACCCGGCACCACCACCACGTCGGCCGACGTGGAGTGCTCGCGGAGCCACGGTGCCCGCTGGGACATCTCGACCACGTGCCCGCCGGTGCCGGCCACGCCCTCCAGCAATCGGTCGACCAGCGCCGGCTGGTCGGGTGTCAGCACCACGAGCTTCAACCCGCTGGCGGCCAGCCGCGCCGCGATCTGCACGGCCAGCTCGGTGGCGGGGCCGGGCCGCTTGAGGTGGGTGGACCCGAGCGCCAGGATGACCCGCTTCCAGGGGGCGTTCTCGCCGGGTCGGACGAGCACGACGGGAACGTCGACCGCCGCCACGAGCGAGTGGAGCGGCGAGCCGAACAGGGTCGGGAGCCAGGCATCGTCGCCGCTCGGTGCGACCACGAGCGATGCGTGGCGGCTCGCGGCCGTGTGCACCACGCCATCCACGCCGGTGCTGTCGTGACGCACGTCCAACTCCACGTCGATTCCGAGCGCCGAGATCTCGTCCTCGATCGCCTCGAGCTGTTCGGGGTCGGGTTCCACGTCGCCCGCCGCCACGACCACGGCCGGGTGCACCACACCGCCGTCGGAGGCGGCCAACCGTGCGGCCACCGCCGCGAGGGGTCCGCAGTCACGGGGTGTCACCTGGACCACGACCGACCGGCCGAACCGGGTGGCGTCGACCGGAGGCTTCGGCACCCGTGGTCCGAACACGTTGGCGGTGATCGAGCTGGCGAAGAGGCTGGCCACGATCAGCAGCATCACGGCGTTCACGACGTTCACCGTGAACAGGCCGATCTGGAGGCCCACGAACGTGGCGGCCAACGTGGCGGCCGCCTGGGGTGTCGTGAGCGAGAACACCACGCCGATCTCGTTCCACGAGTAGCCGAAGAGAGGACGGCAGAGCGCCGCCGCCAGGGCCTTGCCGCCCAGGCAGGCGAGCGTGAAGACCGCCGCCAGTCCGATGGTGCCGAGATCGGCCACCACGGCGGGGTCGATGATGGTGCCGACCGAGACGAGGAACGCCGGGATGAACAGCGCCGACCCGAAGAACTCGACGCGCTCCATGAACGATCCCTCGTTCGGCACGAAGCGGTTGAGGGCGAGTCCGGCGAAGAAGGCACCCACGATGGCCTCGATGCCGAGCATCTCGCCGAGCACCGCCGCCGACAACAGTGCGGCGAGCAGGAAGACGTAGCGGAGCGTGCGTTGCTGACCGATGCCGGTGAAGAACCAGTCGGCCAGGCGGGGGAGCGCCACGAAGCACCAGCCGCAGAGCACGACGAGGCCGATCGTGAGCTGCACCATCAACTCGAGGCCGCTGCCCGTGCCGGTGGTCGAGCCGGCCACGACCGCCAGCACCATGAGCGCGAGGGTGTCGGTCACGATGGTGGCGCCCACTGCCACCGCGACGGCCCGGTTGGTCGACAGCCCCATGCGCCGCACCACCGGGTAGGTGACGAGCGTGTGAGATGCGAACAGCGAGCCGAGCAGTACCGCGGCCGCCGGTTCGTAGCCGAGCAGCAGCCCGGCGGTGATGCCGAGCGAGATCGGAGCGGCGAACGTGAGGAGCGCGAAGGCGATCGCGTGCCGTCGGAACCGGCGGAACACGGCGAGGTCGAGTTCGAGACCCGCCAGGAACATCAGGTAGAGCAGCCCGATCTCGCCGATCTCGGCCACGATCCCGGTTCCCTCGGCCACGACGCCGAGCCCGTTCGGGCCGATGAGCCAGCCGCCGATGAGCAGCCCGATCATCCCGGGGATGCGCAGACGTTCGGCCAGCACCGGTCCGATGATGATGACCAGCACGGCGCTGAGCAGCTCCCAGGCGGAGCCGTGGGGTGACGCGATGTCGAGGATGTTCACGGACCGAGGATCTCCATGGAGCGGGTTCGACCTATCGGGCCCGGATGACGGGGACGTCGTCGAGGGGTCGGTCGAACGCCGGCACGAGCCACTCCCGTTCGAGACGGTCGAGGGTGCCGTCGCTGTCGAACGCCCGCACGGCGGCGTCGATCAGCTGTTGGTTGGGTGAGCCACTCGGCATCACGATCGCGTACTGCCCGCCCGTCACGAAGCGGCCGGTCACGTCGAGCGCACCCTGGTCGGCGGCCACCATCAGTGCGGTGACCAGGTCGATCAGCGCGGCATCGGCGTGTTCGAGGGCCACCATGGCCGCCGCCTCGGCCTCGTCGGAGGCGAGCTGCAACGCCGGGCGGGGTGAGATGGTGTCGCGGAGGAAGCGCTCACCGGTGGAGGAGACGACGGCCACCCAGTCGAGCTGGCGGGCGCCGGCCAGGTCGCGAACCTCGTCGCCCGTGCGAACGAGCACACCGAGGTCACTGTCGAGGTACGGCACGCTGAAATCGACCACTTCGTCGCGATCCGAGGTGATCTCGACCTGCGCGAGGGCCAGATCCGCACCGCCGAGGTCGCCGGCCACGATCCGCTCGAACGGCACGTCCACCACCTCCAGCTGCAGGTCGAACCGTTCGGCGAGGGCCGTGGCGAAGGCCCACTCGAACCCTCCCTCGGGTTCACCGTCCGCGTCCACCTCCCAGAAACCCGATGCCGGGAGGCTGGCCGCCACGCGGAGCACGCCCTCGGTGCCGGTCGCGAGTTCGAGGGACACGGCATCGCGGGTGCTCCCGCACCCGGCGCTCGCGAAGATCATCACGACGGCCATCACGACCGACCTCCGGAGAACGGGCAACGATCCGGCGCCGGCCCGCGCGCATGCCCCGAAGCGCCGTCCCCCGGTCTCCGTCCACCTCACCGGGCGCTCACCGTAGCAACGTTTCCCTTCACGCCGGAGCGTGTGCACAGGTGGGGTGTGCGATGCCGTCACCCCGCTGAGCGTTCCATGTCCTCACGTCCATGTCGGGCGCCGATCGTCGCGGTCTACGTTCGACACCTATCTCCTCACCGGACGTCACCGCCTTGCACGCCGATGGATCGATGGACGTGGCCCACGTGAGCGGGCCGAACGCGGGGCCGGAGCGAACGCCGGATGAGGTGCCCATCGTGCCCGTCGCGGTGCCGGTGATCGCGGTGATGCTGGTGGTCGCGTCGGTGGCGGCCGCGGTCATGGCGACTGGCCGCGTCGGAACGCTCACCGGCCTGGCCGTCGCGGTGTCGCTGGGTGTGCTGGTGGTGGCGGCCGACATCGATCGTCGGACCCGCCGTGTTCCCGACGCGCTCGTCGGCCTGGCGGCGGTGCCGGTCGTGCTGGCGTGGCTCGGGGGCGCTGCGGCGCACGGTCTCGTGGCCGGAGCTGCGTTGGCCGCGGTCCCGATCGCGGTCCTGCACCTGATCTCGCCCGATGCGATGGGTTTCGGCGACGTGAAGCTGGCGGTGGTGCTCGGTGCAGTCATCGGACTGGTCGATGCGCGCCTCGCGCTGTCGGCGCTGTGTCTGGCATCGGGCTCGGCCACGATCACCGGACTCGTCCGGCGACGACGAACGTTGGCGTTCGGGCCGTTCCTGGTGGCGGGTGCGTCAGCCGTGCTCGTCGCGGCTGCCGTGGGACAGACCGTCCTCGCACATCGGTTGGCGGACGCCGTGTCCCGGCTGAGCGAGGCAGTGCCGTGGCGTTGACCGACGAACGCTCGGTGGCCGCCGCTCCGACAGCGTCTCGCGGATTCCGGCCGTCGCCGCGACGGCGCACCCGCATCGCCGCCGGTGTCGCGCTCGCAGCGATCGCCATCGGCGGGAACCTGGCGGTGTACTCGGGTCTGGGGTCGCGTGAACCCGTGCTCCAGGTGGTCCGCGACGTGCCGGCGGGTCAGCAGCTCACGGCCGACGATCTCCGCGACGTCGAGGTGGCGGTCGACTCGACGGTCCGGACGATCCCGGCGGGCGATGCGGGTGGGGTGATCGGGCAGTACGCCCGGGTCCGGCTCGTGTCGGGCTCGCTCGTGGTCGGCGAAGCGCTCCAGGCCGAGCCGCTGGTGTCGGCGGGAGCTGCCGTGGTCGCCATCCAGGTGCCCGATGGCGCACTGCCGATCGGTCTCCGTGAACGCTCGCGGGTCCGGCTCGTGATCCCGGCGCCGCGTGCCGTCGACGACGAGGCGCCGGTCGAGGTGATCGGCCGGGTCGTGGGTCTGCCGAGCGCACCGCAGTCGGTGAGCGGTCGGCTGTCGCTGTCGGTCGAGGTGGACGAGTCGAGCGCGTCGGCGGTCGCGGCGAGCGACGACGTCCGGGTGGTGCTGCTCGACCCCCGCGAACCGACGAGCGGGACCGAGGGCGGCTCATGAGCCTGGTGGCCGTGCTCGGTGACGTGGCGACCACCACGACGGTGGCGCTCGCCGCCTCCTGGTCACGGGATCCCTCGTCGCCCCCGGACGGTGTCGGGGTCGTCGTGCTCGAAGCGGATCCGACCGGTGGGTCGGTGGGTGCATGGCTGGATCTGCCCGCGTCGCCCACGCTGTCGACCGTCGTCACCCGTGCGGTCGACGGCGGTTGGCCGGCGGTCGCCTCGCTCGTCCACGACTCGCCGTCGGGCATCCGGGTGGTGCCGGCACCCACGCGCTCGATGGAGGCGTCGAGGGCGGTGGCCGAGGCCGATCGTTGGCTCTTCGGCCTGCTCGCCGGACTCGGTGACCCGGTCGTGGTGGCCGACCTCGGATCACCCGTGCCGGCGAACGGCCCACCGGCTGCGCTCGGCAGCGCCGACGTGGCGGTGGTGGTGCACCGTCAGGCCACCCAGTCGGCACGTGCGGCGGCCGTGCGCATCGAACGTCTGGGTGAGCTGGTCGACCTCGCCGCCGCATCCGGGTGCGCGTTGGTGCTCGCCGTGGTGGGCGATGCGCCGTTCGATCCCGACGAGATCCTCCGGTTCGTCGCGGCACCCCACGGAGTCGACGGCTCGCTCCCGCCACTCGTGCGGCTCCCCGATGACCCCCTGGCCGCCGCGGTGCTGGCCGGCCGCAGCGGCGTCTCGGCCCGACGGCTCGCCCGTCTCCCGCTGATGCGGGCGGCGTCGCACCTGGCGGCCACGGTGGCCACGGTGGTCGACTCGGTCGGCTCGATCAGCGGCGGGAGGTCGACCCGATGATCGACCCGATGATCGATCCGATGATCGACCCGGTGATCGACATCACGCCGGAACAGGTGCGGGACCTGACCGACCGGGTGGCCGCCCGCCTGGTCGAGGCGCTCGAGGTCGACGATCTCGAACGCTCCGAACAACCCGATCGCTCGGTGTCGACGCCGCCCCTCGTGGCCGACGCCCGCCGGCAGCAGCTCATGGTCGGGGCGTGGCTCGGTGATGAGCTCGCCTCGTTCAACCAGACCCGCCTCCGCCTCGGCCTCCGACCCCTCGACGAGATGGTCGATCGCCACGTGCGGGCCCGCGTCGTGGCCGACCTCACCGGCACCGGCCCACTCGATCCCTACATGAACGACCCGAGCGTCGAGGAGATCGACGTGAACTCGTACCGGTCGACATGGATCACCTACGCCGACGGCCGCAAGGAGGACGTGGGGTCGCTGTGGACGTCCGACGCCGATCTCACCGCCTACCAGAAGCGGCTCGCCCGCCGCATGACCCGCACTGGCGAAGGCCGACTCGACACCTCGTCGCCCATGCTGACCCTGCAGACCGAGGACGGCTCGCGCGTCGTGATGGTGCTCGGCGGTGCGGGCGAGCACGGCATCTCGACCCACCCCCGCATCGCGGTCCGTCGCTTCCTCGTGCGCCAGGTGGGGCTCACCGGCCTGTGCGAGCTCGGGTTGTTCCCACCGGCGCTGCTGGAACCGCTGCGGGCGATGGTGCGCTGCGGGTTCACGATCCTGGTGTCGGGTCCGCCGGGCGCCGGCAAGACGACCCTCTTGACCGAGCTGCTCGGTGAGGTGTCACCCCGCGAGCGCATCATCACCGTCGAGAAGAACCTCCTCGAGCTGCGTCTCGAGGACGATCCGCGGCACCCCGACGCGCCGGCGCTGTTCACCCGCCACTCGAACGCCGAGGGGGTGGGCGAGGTGACCACCCGCGAACTGGTCGAGCTGACCCGGCGGCTGAATCCCGACCGGGTCGTGGTCGGTGAGCTGGTCGAGGACGAGGCGCTCGACATGCTCGACGTGGCGTCGATGTGCAAGCGCGGATCGCTCGCCACCATCCACGCACACACGTCCGACATCGTGCTCTCGCGCCTCGCCTACTACGTCGCGAAGTCGAACACGTCGTTGCCGGAGTTCGCGGTCTGGAACCTGATCGCCCAGACCGTGGACTTCGTCGTGCACATCGACCTGGTCCGCAACACCACGGGCGACGACGCGCCGCGGCGCCGTGTCACCTCCATCATCGAGGTGGGCGGACTCGGCGAGGCAGGGGGTGTGGCCACCACCGAGGTGTGGGGGATGTCGGATCACGGGGAGCTGGTCCAGCGGGCGCCGCTCACCCCCGGTCACCTGCACCGCCTCCGCTCGGCCGGCCAGGAGTTGGGTCCGTTCACCGACACGGACGGTTGGTGACGTGCAGATCGCACTGCTCGTGCTGTCGACGATGATCGGCGTGGTGGGTGTCGTGATCGTGCTCACCGCCGGTCACGAGGCCCCCGTGCGGACCCGCCGCGAGGTGCCGGCCGGATCGGGTGTGCGGGCCGCCGGGGCCGTGGGCGTGGGCCTGGCGGTCGTGGTCGTGTCCGGATGGCTGCTCCCCGCGCTGGTGCTGGCGGCCGGGACGTGGTGGGCGGTCGGCGCGTGGCAGACACGTCAACGTCGCGATCGCGGCGAGATCGAACGCATCGAGGCGTTGGCCTCGTGGATCGAGAACCTGCGCGACGTACTGATCGCCGGTGACCAACCGATCGGCGCGATCACCACCACGGTGGCGACGTGTCCCGCGGCCATCCGCCCGCAGGTCCGCCGGCTCGCGGCCGGTCTCGGGCGACAGGAGCCCGACCTCGTGATCCGCCGTTTCGCCGACGAGATCGACGATCCGATCGGCGATCTCGTGGCGACCGGACTCCTCATCGCCGTGCGACGCGGCGCGAGGACGGTCGGGGTGTTGTCGGCGCTCGCGGAGCAGGCCCGGGCACAGGCGGATCGACGTCGTCTGGTGGAGGCCGAGCGTGCCCCGACCCGACGCGAGGTCTCGATCCTGTCGATCATCATGGGTGCGCTCGTGATCGCACTGTTCGTGTTCGGTCGCAGCGAGTACCTCGGCGCGTACGACGATCCCGCAGGACAGATCTTCCTCTCGATCGCGCTGATCGGCTACGTGGCGCTCCTGGTCCGCGTGCAGCGACTCGCCCGGTTCCCCCGACCGGCACGCTTCCTCTCCCTCGGTGGTGTGGGGCCCCTCGGTGGTGTCGGGCGATGACCCCGGTCGCGATGGTGACCCTCTCGTCGCTGGCGGCCGTGGGGGCGGTGGGGCTCATCGTGACGGGCCTGGCCCAGGAGCGACCGTCGCTCGATCGGGCGGTCGCCCGTCTGCGCCGTCCGGGCCACATCCGGACCGCCGGCCAGCACGTCGCCGGTCAGCACGTCGCCGGCCAGTCGGTCGACCCGTCCGGCGCGGTGGGTCACCTCGGTCGTGTCGTGCTCCGTGTCAGCGGTCCCGATGCGCCCTTCCTGCCGTCACCCGTGGTGCTCCGCCTGAGCGGTCGGTCGCGTGAGGTGCACGCGGCGTCTCTCGCGCTCGCTGTCGTGGGAGGGTTCCTCGGCCCGTTCGTGGTGCTGGGTCTGCTCCAGCTCCGCGGTGTGGTGCCGCTGTGGGTCCAACTGCCGGTGGCCGTGGGCCTGCTCGGCGCCGTGCTCGCCCCGCTGGTGGTCCATTCACAGGTGGTCGAGCGCGCCCAGGAGGTCCGCATCGATCTCCGCTACCAGCTGTCCGCGTACCTCGACGTGGTCACGATGCTGCTGGCGGGCAACTCGGGCCACGAGGGCGCGCTCGAACAGGCGGCCCGTGCCGGTGACGGTCGGCTGTTCCGTGAGCTCCGTCGTCGGATGCGTGAGGTGGGTGCGTCGGGCCGGAGCCTGGTGGACGCGCTCGACCAGGCGGGCCGCGAGCTCGGACTGGTCGAGCTCCAGCAGGTTGCCGCGACGGCATCGCTCTCCGCGGCCGAGGGAGCGCCGGTGGCCCGCACCCTGGCCGCCAAGTGCGCCACCCTGCGCTCGACACTCGCCTCCGAGCAGGAGTCCGAGGCGCGACTCCGCACCAGCCGACTCACCCCGCCGCTCGTGGGGATGTCGCTGATCTTCATGGCCCTCGTCATCTACCCCGCCCTCAGCTTCTCCCGATGATCCCCGTCCCGATTCCCGAACCGATGACTCCCGTCCCGATTCCCGTCCCGATTCCCGAAAGGTGGATCCCATGACCGACCCCAGCCTCCTCGTCACGGCGATGACCCACGTGCTCGCCGCCCGGCTCAGAGCGGGCTGGCCCGATGACCACCCGCACGATCCCACTCGTGATGCCGCACGTGATCCCGGACGTGATCGCGGTGCGATCTCGCTCGAGCAGGTGCTGTGGTTCGTCGCGGCCGGCGTGAGCGTGGCCGTGATCGCGGCCATCCTCTGGAACCAGATCCGTGATCAGGCCAACACCCCGATCGACACCCCGTCGGCCCCCTGACGTCGTCGCCGATCGCGACCGTGGTGCGGCGTCGTCGCTGTCGGTGGTGTTGCTCACCCCGGTGTTCGTCGTGTTGGGCTTCGCCGCGTTCCAAGCGGCGATGTGGAGCCATGCCCGCACCGAGGCCCGGGTCGTGGCCCGTGACACGGCGGCGCTCGTGGCGAGGTCGGGCGTGCCCGCCGGCGACGCGGCGTCATCGGCCACGGCGGTGCTCCACGCCGACACCGTGCTCCGCGACGTCGAAGTGCTGGTGGACGACGATCCCTCGCTGGTGACGGTGACCGTTCGCGCGAGTGCACCGGGCATCATCCGCGGCACCTGGTCCTCGGTGAGGGTCACCGCCGCGGTGCCGGTCGAGGGGTGGGTGCCGTGAGGTCACGCGATCGGGGCTCGGCCGATGTGTTGGCGCTGGTGCTCCTGGCTCCGGTGGCGGTCGGCCTCGCCGTGCTGGTGGTGTTCCTCGGCCGTCAGGTGGACGCCCGGGCGCAGGTGCAGACGGCGGCGGAGTCGGCCGCGCAGGCGGCGGCTCTGCAGCGCACGCCGGTGGCGGCCGAGCGGGCGGCCCTCGACGTGGTGGCGGCGATGCTGGTCGATCGCGACACGTGTGATGGTCCCGTGGTCGGCATCGACCTCTCGCGGTTCGCACCGGGCGGTGTCGTGGCCGTCACCGTCGAGTGTCCGGTCTCGCGTCGGGGTGTGGAGATGATCGGCGCACCCGCGGTCGCTCATTCGGTCACCGCGACCGCGGCCGTCGATCGGTTCCGAGCGAACGTGGGCCCGCCGTGAGCCGGACGTCACCCACGTCGGTACCCCGTGCCCTGCGACGCGAACAGTGCCCTCGTCAGCCCTCTCGCCAGCGTTCTCGCCGGTTCCGGGGTGAGCGGGGTGCGGGAATGGTGACCGGCCTGGTGCTGCTGTTCTCGTTCACCGCAGGTGGGGTCATCTGGCTGGCACGCGACGTCGACCGGGCGATCTCGAACCGGGGCGCCGCCCACTCGATCGCCTTCCAGGCGGCGCGCTCTGGTGCGCAACAGCTCGACATCGAGCGGCTGCGGCTCGAGGGGGTGGTGGTGCTCGACCGTGGCGCCGCAGGTGCGGAGAGCACTGCCACGGCAGCGCGGCTGCTCGACGCCTACGAGTTGTCGGGATCGGTCATCCGTCTCGAGATCGACGGCGACCGGATGACGGTGGTGGTCGAGGTGGTGGACGGTGGCCGCACGGTGACCGGTGTCGGCGTCGCTCGGGCCCGCGACGGGAGCGGTTCGCCGTGAGCTTTCCCTCTCGCACGACCGGCCGTGCACACGCGAGACGATGGAGGACGAACCGATGAATCCGGAGCGATCGCACGCCGTGGGGCGGGCGCTCGTGTCACTCGCGCTCCTCACGGGTGCGGCGGTGGGGGCGCCATGGATCCTCGTGCGCGTCTCCACCTGGCGCTTCGGCGGTCCGGCGCCGTGGAGCGGGGTCGAGCCGCCCACCACCTGGAGCCTCGATCGTGTCGGGGAGGCGTTGTCGTCGCGCCTGACCGAGTCGCTGATCGCCGATCTGGTGGTGCGCGTCTCGCTCACCGTGGTGTGGATGGCCGTGGTGGTGCTGGTGGTCACGGTGGTGCTCGAGGCGATCCATCAGGTCCGTCACGACGGCATCGGGTTGCCCTCGGTCCGAGGTCTCGGCTGGGGCCAACCGCTCGCCCGCTACATCGCGACGGGGCTGCTGGTGGTCACGTCGCTCCTGGGCGGGAACCGGGCCGCCGCGACGCCGCCGCTCCCGATGCGGGAGGCGCCGATCGTCTCGGTGATCGACTCGACATCGCGTCCCACGGTGCGGGTCATCGCGTCGTCGTCGGCCGACGACGTCGACGAGCGCTCCACGCACGCGTACACCGTCGCTCCGGGTGATTCCGTGTACGCGATCGCCGAGCGCCTGGCGGGTGCGGATCGGTCGTCCACCGTGTCGATCGCTGAGGAGATCCTCGATCTGAACCTGGGCGCGGTCATGCCCGACGGACAGCGCTTCACGAACGCGGCCTACATCGAGCCCGGATGGGTGTTGCACCTGCCGGTCAGCGCGTCCGGCACGATCGACTCGGCCCACTCGAGGTCCGCCGGTGCGAACGGCTGGTCGGGTCGTCACGTCGTGCGGACCGGCGACACGTTGTCGGCGATCGCCGCCGATCATCTCGGTGATGCCGATCGTTGGCCGGAGGTCTGGGATGCCAACGCGGGTCGCGGCATGGTCGACGGTCGCACCTTCGACGATCCGCACCTCATCGTGCCCGGCTGGGAGATCCGGGTCCCGGCGGATCCGGCCGACGCTCCGGCCGACGCTCCGGCCACCGATCCGGCCGCCGAGGAGGATGATCGATCGGCCAGCGAACCGTCGGCCGACCCGGACGACCACGGTTCGCCCGTTCTGCCCGCGACCACCAACACCACGACCAACACGAACACCACGACCACGACCCCGACCACGACCAGCCCGACGACCAGCACCCCGACCAGCACCACGACCAGCACCACGACCACGACCACGGCAGGGGTGCCGCTCGACAGCTCGGACGGGTCCGCCGAACTCGCGTCACCCGAGGTCCCGCCACTCGAGGTGCCGTCGGCCCCGGCCCCGATCGGGCTCGGCCAGGCAGCGATGCTGTCGGCGGGTCTGCTCGGCCTCGTCGCGGCGATCCGAGGTCGACGGTTGCGGTCGGCCCAGCCGGGTGTGCGCGTGCCTGCGCCCCGCCCGGTCCCGGCCTCGACCGAGCGGATCCTCCGATCGGTCGACGCCGGCGAGCGCCTCCTTCGGCTCGACCTGGCGCTCCGCGCGGTCGCCACCGAGATGGCTGACCGCGATCGCCAGGTGCTGGTCGCGCGGCTCGCTCCCGACGGAACGGTCACCCTCGACCTCACCGGACCGTGCGAGCTGTCGGCACCGTGGATCGGATCCGGCGACCGGTGGTCGCTCCCGGCGGGTGTTCCGGTCGACCTGCTCGCCCCGGGTGCCCGACGGGCGGGCGCGCCGTGCGTCGCGCTCGTGCAGCTCGGCGTCACCTCCGAGGGTGATGAGGTGTTCGTCGATCTCGAAGCGGTCGGCACGCTCGCCGTCGACGCGTCGAGCGATCAGGTCGAGGCGGTGGTGGCCGGGATGGCCGTCACGCTCGGGTCGTCGCCGTTCGCCGAGGTGGCGCGGCTGATCGGCGTGGGCGTTCCGTCCGACGTGTTCGCCGCACATCGCCACGTCGACATCGTCGACCGTCCCGACGAGGCGCTCGCCTTGGCGGCCGACCTCATCGGGAGCACGGGTGAGCTCGATGAGTCGACGTTCGCCGTCCGCGCCCGCATCCGCGGCGGCGAGGCGTGGGAACCGGCGGTCGTGGTGATCGGCCCGCGAGCCTTCGATCGCGACATGGATCTCGCCCACCTCCGACCCGGCCGCGGCATCGCGGTGGTGCTCGGTGGTCCGCTACCGGCGGCGGGCGCCCGGTTGGTCGGCTGCGGCGGTGGGTGGCGGCTCGAGATCATGGCCGGACGTCCCGCTGATGCACCGCTGGTCGTCGACCTCGTGCCGGTCGGTCTCACCGATGCCGAGGTCAGGGCCGTGGGTGAGTTGATCGAGGATGCATCGATGCTGCTCGAGCCCGGGTCCCGAGACAGTGGGTCCGTCCCGGGACCGACCGTCGGTGTCCCGGCGGATGCAGCCACTGACGGAGCGCTCCTGGCCTTCCCCGACGCCGGTGCCGACGAAGACGCCGACGAATCGATGTGGTCGATCATGGTGCGGGTGCTCGGCCCCGTCGAGGTGGTCGACCGCGAGTTCGTCGCGGCCGAGTTCGAGAAGTCGAAGACCCGCGAGCTGATCGCCTGGCTGGCCACACATCGCGAGCGATCCACCCGAACCGGGGCCCGCACCGCGCTCTGGGAGCTCGACGTGCGTGATGTCACGTTCGCGAACGTGGTGTCGGCGGCGCGACGCACGATGGCCCGTCTGGTCGCACCGCCCGACGGCGAGGAATGGCTGTCCCGTACGCAGACCGAGCAACTCCCGCTGCACCCCGGTGTGGTCACCGATGCCGACGTGTTGGCCGGTCGTCTGGAAGCCTCACGCCGGTGTGCCCCCGCCGTGGCCGTGGAGGTGCTCGGACCTGCGCTGGATCTCGTCCGGGGCATGCCGTTCGAGGGCACCTCCTACTCGTGGCCCGATGCCGAGGGACTCACCTCGAACCTCGTGCTCCTGGCCACCACGGCCGCCACCGAACTCGCCGAGCACCATCTGGCGCTCGGCGACGTGCAGGGCGTGTTCCGGGCCACGGGGCAGGGGCTCCTGGTACTCCCCGGCCACGAAGAGCTCATCGCGCTGCGGATGCGTGCGCACGCCTGTGTGGGTGACCACGCCGGCGTGCGGCACGAGTGGGAGTCGTACGAACGGGTGGTGACCTCGGACCCCTGGAGCGACGGTGAGCCGGCACCGAAGCTCGTGGAACTCCGGCGGGAGCTGCTGAGCCCACCCGTGTGACCACCCGTGTGAATGGTGCGTGTCGGCTGACCGGGAGGCGTGGCCGAGGCGCTTGAATGGCGGTATGACACGGGTCGTCACGGTGGGAGCGGCGCAGCTGGGGCCGATCGCCCGGCGCGACTCGCGCGACGTCGTGGTCGAACGCCTGCTGGGGCTGCTCCACGAGGCCGAGGCAGCGGGCTGCGATCTGGTGGTGTACCCCGAGCTCGCGCTCACCACGTTCTTCCCTCGTTGGCACGTGGCCGACATCACCGAGGCCGACCACTGGTACGAGACGGCCATGCCGAACGCCGCCACCCAGCCGCTGTTCGACGAGGCGGCACGACTCGGCATCGGATTCTGTCTCGGCTACGCGCTGCGCGAGACCGACGCTGATGGCACCGTGCACCGATGGAACGTCCAGACGCTGGTCGAGCGTGACGGATCCATCGTCGGCACCTTCAAGAAGGTGCACATCCCCGGCCACGAGGAGCACGAGCCACACCGGCCGTTCCAGCATCTCGAGCGCTACTACTTCGAGCCGTCCCCCGACGGCTTCGGCGTGTGGGAAGCGTTCGGCGGTCGTGTCGGGATGATGATCTGCAACGACCGCCGGTGGCCCGAGACGTACCGCGAGATGGGTCTGCAGGGCGTCGAGATGATCCTGTGCGGCTACAACACCCCGCTGCACTACGCACCCGACCCCGGCCAGGATCCGCTGCAGGGCTTCCACAACCAGCTGGTGATGTCGTCGGGTGCCTACCAGAACGGCACGTTCGTGGTGGGTGTGGCCAAGGGCGGCGAGGAGGAGGGTGTGCCCTCGCTGGCCGAGTCGGCCATCTTCGCCCCCTCCGGCGAGACGCTCGCGAAGGCGACCACCGACGGCGACGAGCTCGTGGTGGCCGAGTGCGATCTGGACTGGTGCGCCAACTACACCGGCACGCTGTTCGACTTCGACCGCTACCGCCGCCCGGAGGTCTACACCCGGCTCACCACCCAGCGCGGCGTACGACGTCCCGCTGCCGCCACCTGACGCGGCGCCTACCGCCGGGCGGCTGTCACACCCTGTCCGTACACTTGTTCGTATGGGAGCGGT
>REDU01000008.1 GCA_007693335.1 Ilumatobacter sp.
CCTCGAACTGTCTGCGGGGTTCGGGTGGATCCGCCGGTTTCCCGCGGACAGTTCGGTGATGGGGGTGGGTCAGGGGGTGGGGGCGAGGGCTTCGAGGACGGCCCAGTCGAGGTGCAGGAAGCCCTCGGTCGACAGCGGCTGGATGCACACGTGGTCGGCGCCGGCGTCGTAGTGGGCCTGCACCCGGGCCTGCACGGCGTCGGCGTCACCCCAGGCGACCACGGCGTCCACGAACCGGGGGTCGCGACGCTCGATCTCGTCGTCGCTGTAGCCGAGCCGGATCCAGTTGTTGCGGTAGTTGGGCAGGTTGGCGTAGATCGACAGCGCCGCGTTGCCGGCCTCGCGGGCCGCGGTGGCATCGGTCGACAGCACCACCTTCTGTTCGACGCAGAGCAGCTTGTCGGGCCCGAGGATCTCGCGGGCCTGCGCCGTGTGCTCGGGGGTGGTCCAGTACGGGTGGGCGCCGTCGGCGGCGTCGCGCGACAGCTCGAGCATCTTCGGCCCGAGCGCCGCCAGCAGCCGGATCGGCGCGTCCGGACCAGCGGCACCGCTGTACGGCGAGGCGTCCATCGCGGCGAGGTACTCGCGCATCGTGGTGAGCGGCTTGGAGTAGTCGAGACCCCGCAGCCCCTCGACCATCGGTCCGTGGCTCACGCCGAGGCCCAGCACGAACCGGCCGCCGGTCTGCTCGGCGAGGGTGTTGGCGACCTGGAGCATCGGGCCCGGGTGGCGGTGGAAGATGTTGGCGATGCCGGTCGCGAACTGCAGCGTGGTCGTCTGCGACGCCAACCAGGCGATGTGGGCGAAGGGATCGCGACCGACGGTGTCGGGGAGCCACAGCGTGGAATACCCGAGCGACTCGATGCGCTGGGCGAACTCGGCGGCCTGCGTGGCCGACATGCCGTCGGTGAAGTACCAGACGCCGGTGGTGGACAGACGATCGCGTGCGCTCATGGAGCGCAACCTAGACATCGGCGCCTCCGGTTCGTCAGTCGTGGACCCCGCGACGAACCACGGCGCGCAGCCGCGGCCACAGGTGGGTGCCGACCACGTAGGTGACGGCGGCGGCCAGTGCGAGCCCGAGTCCGTTGCCGGCCAGGTCGATCCACTCCGCTTGCCGGTTGGTGAACAGGCCCTGGGCCGCCTCGAGCACGGCGCTGTAGGCGAACAGCGCCAACAGCAGCCACATCCGTGATCGCCAGGTGCGGGCGACGGTGCACGCCACCACTCCCGCCACGAACCACATCACCAGGTGCAGGTCGGCGTCGGAGGTGTTCGCGGGACGAGCCTCGAGGATTTCCTGCACGACTTGCGGCAGGTTCGAGCTGGTCGGATCGCTCTCTCGCGACCACCAGTCGACCACGCTCTCTGACAGCGCGAGGAACGTGTTGACCACGAGAACGACCGCGAGCATCACGGCGGGCACCAGTGGGCGGTGCTCGCGGGTGGTGGGCGGCGGCTCAGCGGTCAGGGCGGCGGGAACGAGCTGGCGGCGGGCTGCTGGCTCGGTTTGCTCGGTTTGCTCGGCTTGTTCTGCTTGGCGGATTCATCGAAGGCGTAGCCGTATCTGCCGTACCCGTACTCGTAGCCGGCACCGCTCTGGCGGCTGCTCGCCTTGTTGAGCACCACACCGAGCACGGGTGCCGACACCTGCTCGAGACCGGCGAGGGTCTGGCGCACCTGGGGTGCGGAGGTGCGACCGGCCTGGGTGATCACGAGCACGCCGTCCACCTGACGCGACAGCGCGATGGCGTCGCTCACGGGCAGCACCGGCGCCGAGTCGATCACCACGTAGTCGAACTGGGCCTTGAGCTCTTCGATGACCGCCTGCAGGCGTCGTCCGCCGAGCATCTCGCTGGGGTTGGGCGGCACGCTGCCCGACGGCAGCACCCACAGGTGCTCGTCAACCTGTGTGATCGCCAGGTCGACGGGGTCGCCCAGCAGCGTGTTGGTCAGCCCGTACAACGGGCTGAGCGCGAACACGTGGTGGACACGTGGTTTGCGCAGGTCGGCATCGACCAGCGCCACCCGGTTGCCGGCTTGGGCGAGCACGACGGCCAGGTTGACGGCCGTGGTCGTCTTGCCCTCGCCGGGCATGGCGCTCGTGATCTGGATGGCCTTGAGCGCGGTGTCGAATCCGAGGAACTGCACGTTGGTGCGCAGGGATCGATACGTCTCCACCGCGAAGTCGTCGGGTTTGCTGATCGCGATCGGGCGGTTGTCGGGCGGCGGGTCCACGGGAACCACCGCCAGCACCGGGAGCCCGCCGGCGAGGGTGGCCAGCGTTTCGGGGCTGCGCACCGAGTCGTCGATGAAGTCGATCAGGAACGCGGCGCCGATGCCGAGCAACAGTCCCACCACGAGCGCCAGCAACCCGGTGCGCTGCGGGTTCGGTTCGATGGGCGTCTGGGGTTCACTCGCCTGCCGGACGAGCTGGGCGTTCCCGCTCGTGAGGGCGGCGTCCACCTGGAGTTGGTCGAGTCGCTGCGTGAAAAGGGCCTGCTGGTCGACCAGCACCCGGCGTTGGTCGTTGAGGGTGCGGACCTCGGCGTCGGACGCTCCCGCGTCGGTGTCGGTGGCGATCCGGTCGTCGAGTGCCTCGATCTGGGCCTGGAGCTGGGTGGTCCTGGCTTGGAGTTCGCCGGCGGCCTGGATGAGCCCGCCCACCGACTGCTCCCGCTTGGTGTCGATGTAGGCCTCGACGTACGCATCGGCCAGCGCCTGCGCGGTGGGGGGATCGCCGCTCTGCACCCGCACGGCGATCACATCGGTGGAGCCGACCGCGGCGCCGGTCACACCGGGAGGGGTGGTGTCGAGGCCGAGGTTGGTCATCAGCCGCTGCGCGACCACCTCGCTCTCGAGCACCTGGATCTCGTTCTGCACGACCCGGTCGGGGTCGATGTAGCCGAGGTAGGCGCTACCGAACACGCTCTCGCCGGGGAGGCTCTGCACGATCATCTGTGCCTCGGCCTGATAGATCGGTGTCTGCGCCAGCGAGAGCGTCACGGCGGGGATCGCGACGGCGAGCATGCCGACGATCACGACGAACTTGCGCCGCATGAGGACGCGCCAGTAGTCGCGCATCGTCATCTCGGGGCGCTCGATGTCGGGCATGGTGTTGGGCAGGCTACTTCCTGGGGGTACTCGGTCGAGGGGCGCGGTGATGATCAGCGGCGGGCATCGCGTCCGACCACGGCGATCAGGTCGCCCTGGTCGTCGTCGAACGAGATGGTGTCGTCGCCGAGGGGGAATCGTGGCGTGAAGAGGCCGAGGTCGCCGCCGAGGCGGATCGCCTCGGGCTCGAATCCCTCCCGGTAGTAGATGGTGGTGACCTCGACGCGGGAGAGAGCGTTGGTGGCGATCGTCTGGCTGTAGCCGATGAAGCGCAGCAGATCGGCGTTGTCGCCGGCCACCCCGTCGAGACCCGACCCGTTCGCCACCACCACCCGGACGTCGGCACGATCGCGAATCGCGTCGTCATCGGTGGTCGGTGGTGCGGTGGTCGTGGTGGTGGTCGTTGCTGCAGTAGTGGTCGGTGCTGCAGT